>JAILLS010000070.1 GCA_024693025.1 Succinivibrio sp.
AAGGTGACGCTGATAGGTGAACTGCCGCTGGTGCAGAAGAAAGCCACCTTCTTATCAGCAAGCTTTGACTTCTTTAAAAAAGAGGTCAGAGCCGGAGGAAGCTTAGAGTACCACACTGGATAACCGATAAAGATTACGTCATAATCAGCAACTTTAGGCAAAGCTTTAAGCGCCGGCAGTTTACCGGTAAATTCCTTCTTGATTCTCTTCTCGCGCTGCTTCTGCTGCTTAGGATAGGCATTGACTACCTCAAGTCTGAACAGATCGCCCTTGACATCAGCGGCAATGGTTTGAGCCATCGCTTCGGTGTGACCGGTCAGAGAATAGTACACCACGAGAGCTTTGACAGGCTCAGCTGCCTTAGGCGGCTCAGCATTGTTCTGACAGGCACTAAGCAGTATGGCGGCCATGACACCGCACAGCAGAGTAACAAATTTCTTCATAAACAGACTCTCCACACACAATAATCCCCCAATCAAGGGGGATCTTATTACAAAAAACTAAGCGTAGACTGAGAAGCCTAACATGCTCTGTAAATCATCACGGTGCGCCTGATCCTGTACTTTCTGATAGGCGGATGCACCATAGGAATTCTCGCTGCTGCCCTTGAAGAACTGAGAGGCACTCTGATACACCTGCTCAAAATTCTCGTTATCCGCAGCCTTGATCGCCGGCTCTATTTCCTTAGGCTGCAGCTCTTCCTGCTGTTTACCGACCTGCTTTTGCTGTTCGTTATCCTGCTCGAGATTCTGCTGCTCGTCAATTCTACGACGATTGTGCACACTCTGGATCACCTGAGTGTACTGCGATGAAACCTGATTATTGATACCTACGTCCATTTGCACTCTCTACCAAACATTAGGGTTTAGTTTTAACCTGTTGATCTATTTTTTTCCACGCAACCTCATTGCGCACATACAGAGGCAGAGCCTCTGCCGCATCAACATACAAATGCGAATCGAATTTATTTCGACCTAATTTAACTATAGCTTGTGCGGTCGGAAAAAGCGAGTTTTTTTTGAAATTTTTGTTAAGTCCCGCATTATACAGCAGATCTATACCGGATCCGCCGCACAGTACTGCGTAATCCTTAAGCTCAGTTAAACTGTCCAGCAGACTGACTGCCTCAGCCGGCGGCAGAACCCGCTCGGTTAAAAGCTGCGTCAGGCTGTCCTCCTGCTTGCGGTAGACTGAAAGATAGACCTCATTCATTCTCGCATCAATAGAGGCTATGCCTACGCCGTCTGAACTCTGCTCCAGAGCCTGATAAGCCAGCGCCTCAAGAGAGCTGACCCTGCAGACGGGCAGATTAAGCCCGAGAGCGAGTCCCTGCGCCGCCGCGGCAGCAATACGTACTCCGGTAAAGGAGCCAGGCCCCACGCCTAGCACCAGGCCCTGCAGCTCTCCCTTGCTTAGCCCGCTCTGTCTTAGCACCTCATCTGCCATCGAGAGCAGCAGTTCAGCATGCAGCTGCGGCGCAAGCTGTTCAACAGCATAGATTTGACCTGCGCTAAGCAGCGCACAGGAACAGTTTTCAGTTGAAGTATCAAGGGCTAACAGATTATCCATTAGAGATTCCCACCTTTTGCATAAAATCCAGAGTCTGCTCGACATTCTCCGTGCGCTGCATCGGAGGCAGACTTTTCAAAAATACTTTTCCGTAGGTTTTGGCAAGCAGCCTGGGATCACAGATCACCATAACGCCGGTGTCCTCATCGCTGCGTACCAGCCTCCCTACGCCCTGGCGCAGGTTGATCACCGCTTCTGGCAGATAGAGATCATGGAAGGACTTATTCTTGCCCTGTTTAAAATCATACCAGTTAAACCTTGCCTTGAGGAGTGGATCATCAGGCGGATCAAACGGAAGTTTGTCGATGATCACCAGACTTAAAGCCTGTCCTGGCACATCCACGCCTGCCCAGAAGGATGAAGTGCCGATTAAAATCGCCTGCCCGTCAGCCTTAAAGGATTTGAGCATCTCGGTATTGGACAGCTCGGTATTCTGCTGAAATATCCTACGCTCAAGCTGCATGCTCTGCAGACACTGGGCTGTGCGGTTCACTGCGGCAACCGAGGTAGTCAGGATAAAGATACCGCCGCGGGTCTTTTCAAGCAGCGGTTTTAAATCTGCAAGAATCTTATCCATCCTAAGCTCATCAGCAGGATCTGGAAAGTCTTCTGACACAAGAAGACAGGAGTGGTGCTTGTAATCAAAGTGACTTGGTACAATCAGATCCCGACTGCTCTCATCTGCGCCTAAATCATGCTTGAATTTCTCGCAGCTTTTTGACACGCTGAGAGTTGCAGAGGTCATCACCACCCCGAGCTCATGCTTTTCACACTGCTCAAGATAATGCCCGAAGACTCTGCTGATCTCAAGCGGCGTGAGTTTAAAATCAAAATGTCTGCGGCTGAATTCACAGCAGCCGACATAGGAGCCGAATTCCGGCGCATCCGTCTTGTCGATCTGCATCAGAAGAGTCAGGGTCTGCAGAAGCTCCTTAAGCTGCGTTGCCACCGGACTGATTAAATCGGCATTGAAATCCTCATTTTCCAGGAGAAACTGGCTTACTGCTCTTAGCGCGCGATAGATCTCACGGCTAAGCTGCCAGAAATCACAGTACTGTTTCTGATATTGATAGGTCGGATCGCGATTCTTTGAGTCATAGTCCTCGTACATCAGCTCCAGAATATCATGCCGCTGTGCCCGGCCAGGCTGAAACCTTGTATTCAGGTAGAGCTGCATGTTCTTAAAGCTCTCTCTTATCCTGACCATGCCAGCGCTAAGCTCATTGAGCGGCAGATCCGGGGTTGCCGCAATCAGCAGGCTCACTTCCTTGTCAATAAGCTCCACATCCTCTGAGCCAAGATGGCTTGAGAGGAAATTGCGCCCGATTTCCGGCAGCTCATGCGCCTCATCAAAAATGATGTTCTGATATTTGGGCAGCATTACCGGCGGTCTTAACTGCTCAAACACATCATCTACCGCCAAAGCAGCAAAAAACAGCGCATGATTGACAATGACCAGGCGTGAGGCCGTCGCCTTGGCTCTGGCAAGATGTGCAAAGCAGTGGGTGGCAAAGGGACAGCGGCCATGCGCTCTGCACAGCTTTGAGTCCATGGTGATCTCAGCTTGAATCTCAGGCGCAAAGCGCGAGTTGACCTCCGCATAGTCACAGAGCGGATCCCGCTTCTCAAGCTTTAGCTCGGTTGACTCAATCAGCTCTTTAATGCGTTCTGCAAGGCGCCGCAGCTTAAGCTTATGTGCATCGAGCTGCTCATCTTCAAGATCAAAGGTTTTCCTGCCGTATTTATCTATAAATTCATAGGCTTTTTTCTGACACAGATAGTTTGAAAATCCTTTGAGCACCATAAAATCAGGCTCGAGCCCAAGATATTTATACAGCACCGGCAGATCCTTGTGCATGAGCTGATCCTGCAGGGCCTTTGACGCAGTGGAGACCACGGTAACCTTGCCTGAGAGCAGTGCCGGAATAAGATAGGCAAAGGTCTTGCCGGTGCCGGTACCAGCCTCGGCAATCAGCAGCTCTCCATCCTCAAGCGCCTCTCTGACTTTCTTTGCCAGCTTAAGCTGTCCCCTACGCGGCGTGAAATGCGGCAGGCTCCTGACAAACAGGCCCTTCTCCCCTAGCACCTCCTCAACCGAGTGCGCAGAAGATGCTACACCTAGCTCAGATTTGACGATAAGCTCATCTGTCATCTTCAGTTCCCTAATACCAGCATTCTGCAGCGGCGGCAGTCACAGGAGAGTCTGAATTCATGTCTGCCGATGGTGAGCGTAAAGCCCTGAGTGCTGCCGCCCTCCTTATGGCAGAGCGCATGGGCCTTGATAAGACAGTGTCTGCAGGTCATAAGCACGTCAGGTCCTGGCTTATGTGCCTTGAGATCCACGCCCAGGCTCTGATAAAAATGCGCAGTGCGCTCATTTAACACAAGTCTGCTGTCCACATAGCGCTCAGGATAGTGCGGCAGCGGCTCCGGCAGCGCAAAAGGAGCGCATCTCGCTCTGTCCTGCAGCCTTAAAAGAAGATTCTGATAGGCTCTCTTTCTGAGTGAGTTCAGCTGTGAGACTCTGACTGTCAGCCTCTCAGGCTCCCCGCTTACTGTCAGGTTCTCGACCAGAAAATAGGGGCTGAAGCTTTTCTGAAGCGTAGCTTTGAGCCGCTCTGCACTTATGCTCTCCTCGGAAGGCAGATATGAAAAGCTCTCATCTGCCACACCTTCGCGGCCGAATTCATCGCATACCTTCAAGCTGAGCTTATCCTGCTCTATGCTAAAGTGCAGGCTGCAGCGCACCTTGCGGGAGAGCGCCTCCTTGCCTAAAAGCTCCTTTATAAATTCAGCATCATGATTGCGGTAAAGCTGAGTATCCTGAGAAAGCCTGAGTCTGCCATGCACGGTCAGAGTGCTGCCCTGCACGCTGTTTGAGGCAAAGCCTTTAAGAGTGCCATCCTGAAAATAGGTAAAGCCATCCTGCTTGTGCAGACTGACTCCCCTGCGCGTCTTAACCTCAAGCAGCGAATTGCCCTTATCAAAGGAGACCCTCACCACTCTGCCGACAGGTTCACCCTGAAATTTGGGAGTGGCAGGATTGACCAGGGCCTCATTGCTGCCTAACAGCAGCTCATGGGTAAAACCGCGGTTGAAGGTCTTCTCAGGACAGGGTTTGAAGCTGCGCTTCACCTCTCCTCCTGAGGAGCGCTCATAGCGACCGTCACTGTGCGCAATCAGCTCATTGAGGCAGTCGCTCAGATAACTGACCTGATTGATTACATACTCCACAGGCTTAAGCCTGCCCTCGATTTTAAAGGAGCGCACACCTGACTCCACGAGCTCAGGAAGCAGAGGAGAGGCAAGATTATCCTTCATCGAGAGCAGATGCCCCGAGGCAAGCAGGCGGCCCTGCTGCCTAAGCTCCATGGGCAGACGGCAGAGCTGGGCACAGCGCCCGCGGTTGCCGCTGCGTCCAAGCAGCTGCTCTGAAATAAAGCAGTTGCCGCTCTCACTGACGCACAGCGCACCTGAGATAAAGGCCTCCAAGGTCACCTCAGGGCAGCACTCATGCAGGGCCTTAATCTCAGGCAGAGTCAGCTCGCGCGGCAGCACGACCTGCCTGACGCCTAAGGCAGCATAGAACCTGAGCTTCTCCTGCGTATTGATAAGACACTGTGTGGAGGCATGCACCTCAAGATCAGGCGGAAATGCAGCATAGAACAGCGCCGGGTCCTGCACGATCACCGCATCAGCTCCAACCTCACCTAAGGCGGCAATCAGCGCATCAGCCTGACTGAGCTCCTTATCATATAAGAGAGTATTGACCGCCACATGCACCCGCACCCTGAACTGATGGGCAAAGTCACACAGCTCTTTGAGATCCTCAAGCGTATTGTGTGCCTCAGCGCGGGCTGAAAACTGCGGGCCTCCGATGTAGACGGCATCGGCACCGGCTAAAATTGCAGCTTTAGCCGTGCCGGTATTTAAGGCGGGAGCTAAGAGTTCAAGCTTAATCATTCAAGACAGTAGCTGACATTAACCTGGGCTTTGACCGATATTTTATCCTGAGAGTAGGCCTGTTCAGACACATTTTCCTCACCCTTGGCATTAGAGCGGACCATGGCATTGGACATCAGCATCGGCGCTGCTCTGAAGGTGTGCATGCCGGCATCGTTAAACTGAACCTGACAGATCTTCTTGATTTTAAAGCCAAAGCCTGTACTCAGGCGCTCTGCCTGAGCCTTGGCATCTTCAATGGCGGCAAGCTGCGCCTTGACCTTATAGGACTTTTCATCCTTAAGCCCGTAGCTGTAGCCTGAGATCCCGTTGATGCCGCTGTGCATGGCCGCCTCCGTGATGTCGCCGATCTTGCTGAAATCATCAGTCTTGATCTGAATGGTGCGGCTGCCGCGATACCCCTGCAGGGTGGCGTTGCGGTTGCTGTCATGCCTGTATACAGCCGTGATGCGGTTGCTGTCAGCGCGCAGCTGCTCATCGCTAAGCCCCAGAGCCTTGAGCTTACGCATAAAAGCTGAGACACTCTTGTCCACTGCCACTCTGACCGCATCAGCAGTCTTGTCCTGTTTTTCCATGGTAAAGCTTAAGGTGGCCTCATCAGGCTGTACCTCAATTTCACCCTGACCTACAATCTCCATGCGGGCATAATTATCCTTGCAGACATCAGTCTCGGCCTGAGCCTGATTTAGGCAGAGGGCCGCCACCAGCATAAGAGCACCCTGTTTTATCGACATTTCAGCTCCTTTGTAATCAACCAAAAAAAATGACCTCATACTGCAGAGTCTGCCCAGGCATCCTCCGCTCTGCGGTCATTTCTTCTTATAAAATACAGTTTATTTCTTGTGCAGCTGACGAGCACCTTCTGCAGTTGAAACCACCAGATCCAAGGAGCTCTCACCATCTGAAGCAGCTTCTACTCCGGCACCTACTGCACCTTCGACCACTGGGGCATCAGCAATCTTGACCCGGGATCTTAAAGGCTCATCCAGCATGGCAATAGCAGCCTGAGAACTGATCACGCCTGAACCGAGATCGGCCAGGACCACCACACCTTCGCCCTGATCTGCCTTTTTAATGGCCTCAAGCACGAGCTGCGGATCGGTACCCAATCCGCCTTCGGCGTTGCCACCAGCTGCATAGATCGGCAGCTGTTTGCCATCACGGGAGGAAATCTGCTGTACCATATCGCAGATCCCTTCTGCAACCTTTGAGCTGTGTGAAACAATTACAATACCAATCACTTGTTATGCTCCTTTTTTATAATAAGAATGAATGATATTTATGAGAATAAATCACTAGATAGTTCTAGTTGCTTGGCAATAATGCTCATTTGCAGCTCTTAGTATGCGCTTATTTCTTTAAACTTTCACGCTTTTAGATAAAAAAACTGAAGCTTGCGCTTCAGTTCTGCAGTTTACGCTTTGAGATCTATAATCTTTTTATGTTTCTTCTCGTTAGGATTTTCCTCTTGTCCTACTGTGCCTTCAGCATTTTCATCTTCCGAGCAGGTTCTGCCCTTCTGAGATTTAATCAAGGAGCTAACTCTGCGGCGGAAGACTAAATCCTTTGGCTGCAGGGTTGGACGCGGTAAAATACTGTAAATGAGTTCCTGTCCCATAATGCACCTCCTTCAAATTCTAAAAACACCTCCTGTCTCTATATTAATTATCGGCATCCTGAGTCTGCAGATTCAATTAAACTTACTGTTTTTCGAAGAAAAATTATCAATTAAACACTTTTTGCCATTCAATCACCAGCTGCGATTTATAGCAGGGTCTGCTTGAGCTTTGCTTCTAAAATCACCATAATGCTCACACAGCTCTGAAATTTAGCGCCACTGCTTTACCAGAACTATTTTGGTGCGCTTTTCAGACAAGCTCTGAGGCTATGTGAGAGCATAATCTCTGTGCTATAATCAAATTTCTGAGTTTTTAAGATTTTTTTTACCGAGAACTACATGAATAACTGTTCAATTGCCAATTGCGAAAATAGCAGCGATAAAACCCGTTTACGCATTGCTATACAGAAGTCAGGAAGGCTGACTGAGGATACCGAGAAACTGTTCCGCAACAGCGGAATCAAATTTGCAGAAAGCCATGATCATCTGCTGGCCCATGCGGAAAATCTGCCCATCGATATTTTAAGAGTCAGGGATGACGACATTCCCGGCCTGATTATGGATCATGTAGTCGACTGGGGTGTAGTCGGACAGAATGTGCTCGAGGAGACCATGATGCAGCGCAAGCTTGACGGTCTGAACATCGGCTATACCGAAGTGATGCCGCTCAACTATGGTGACTGCCGCCTCTCGGTGGCTGTGCCTAGCGAAAACGACTGGCACGGTCTTTCCGATCTTGAAGGCAAGAAGATTGCAACCACCTACCCGTTCCTGTTAAGACGGGTGCTCAAAGAGCGCGGCATCAGCTTTAAGCCGGTGCTCTTAACCGGCAGTGTGGAAGTTGCTCCGCGCGCAGGTCTTGCCGACGCCATCTGCGATCTGGTCTGCACCGGTGCCACCCTGCAGTCAAACGGCTTAAAGGAGGTTGAAACCATCTATCGCTCCAAGGCCGTCCTCATCTGCCGCGATCAGGAACTCTATCCTGAGAAGAAGGCCATTGCCGATCTGCTGGTACAGCGCTTCAAAGGCATTATGGCCGCCTCTGAGAGCAAATATATCATGATGAATGCGCCGCGCGCCAAACTTGAGGCGATCCGCTCCATTCTGCCTGGCGCTGAGAATCCATCCATTATCGAGCTTGAGGGCGATCATGAGCGCGTGGCTCTGCATGTGGTCTCCAGAGAAAAGGTGTTCTGGGAAACCTTAGAGCAGTTAAAGAGCCTGGGGGCAACCTCGATTCTGGTGGTGCCAATTGAAAAAATGCTCGACTAGAGCTTAAGTAGGAAAGAGTTATGGAGATTAAATACTGGTCTAAGCTCAGCGCAGCTGAGCAGCACGAGGTGCTGTTAAGACCTGCTCAGGCTTCATCTGACAAGGTTGAAGCCATTGTGAAGGAAATTATTCACAACATCCGGGTAAAGGGAGATGAAGCCCTGCGTACCTATTCAAAAACTCTCGATCATTTTGAGGGTTCAGAGCTTGAGCTTAATGAGCAGGATCTGCAGAAGGCCGCGGAACACCTTGATCCTGAGCTTAAGGCCGCCATCGATCAGGCCTATGAGAACATTGCAAAGTTCCATCAGGCACAAAAGCCGCAGCAGGTTGAACTTGAGACCTTTCCCGGGATTGTCTGCAGAACCTGCACTCATCCTATCGACAAGGTAGGTCTCTATGTGCCGGGCGGCAGCGCTCCTTTAGTCTCCACCGCCCTGATGCTGGCCATTCCTGCCAAAATTGCCGGCTGCAGAGAAGTGATCCTCTGCTCACCGCCTCCTATTTCGGATGCCATCATCTATGCTGCCAGCAAGGCAGGTGTCAGACGCATCTTCAATCTGGGCGGTGCTCAGGCTGTGGCCGCCATGGCCTACGGCACTAAGAGCGTGCCTAAGGTGCATAAGATTTTCGGACCGGGCAATCAGTTTGTCACCACCGCCAAGCGTCTGGTCTCCAACGATCCGCTGGGAGCTGCCATCGACATGCCGGCAGGTCCGTCAGAGGTGCTGGTCATTGCTGATGGTTCCGCCAATCCTGCCTATGTGGCAGCTGATCTGCTCTCGCAGGCAGAGCATGGGCCTGACTCTCAGGTCATCCTGGCTGCAGATGATGAGCAGCTGATTAAAAAGGTCCTTGAGCAGGTAGATCTGCAGCTTGAGAAACTGTCCCGCAAGGATATCGCCAGGCAGGCTCTGGCCAAGAGCACTGCGATTGTGGCAGATGATCTGCAGCTTGCCTGTCAGATCTCCAATCAGTATGCTCCTGAGCATCTGATTCTGCAGGTCAGAGATCCTGAGGCCCTGCTGCCGCTATTGTGCAATGCCGGTAGTATTTTCCTTGGCGCCTATACGCCTGAGTCCCTAGGTGATTATGCCTCAGGGACCAATCATACGCTGCCGACCTACGGCTATGCGATGACCTACTCGGCGCTGGGCACGGATGACTACCGCAGACGCTATACGGTACAGAAAGCCACTCAGGCAGGTCTGAATCAGCTTGCCTCGGTGGTGATGACCATGGCAGAAGCAGAAGGGCTTGATGCCCACCGCAATGCTGTAGCGGTACGCCTTGACTAGAATTTGCGGGCTGCTCCTATAAGAGCGGCCCCAATTAAAAAAACAGGGCTGTCATGACAGCCTAACCTTCGGCACATTAACACTAAGGAGCTGATTTTAAGCCTAAACTTGAGATCAGAGGATAATATGAATTTTGCCAATTTGATCGCTGAACACATCCAGAAATTAGTCCCCTATATGTCTGCACGCAGAATCGGTGGACACGGTCATACCTTTTTAAATGCCAACGAGGCACCTAAAAGTGAAACCTATATTTTCAATTCCACCAATCTGAACCGCTATCCTGACTGCCAGCCTGAGGAACTCATCAGTGCCTATGCTGACTACTGCGATCTGCTGCCTTCTGAAGTGCTGGCAGCCCGCGGCTCGGATGAAATCATCGGTCTTATCATGCGCACCTTTATTGAGCAGAAGCGTGAAGGCGTGCTCATCGCCCCGCCAACCTACGGGATGTATGAGGTGGCTGCCAATACCAATAACGTGCAGGTAGCCTATGCCAAGCGCAACGGCGACTTCTCTCTGACCGCCTATCATTTCATTGAGGCTCTCAAGTATGTGCCGTTCAAGGTCAAGGCTATATTCATTGACAGTCCGGCCAATCCTTTGGGCCTGACCTTCCCGAAGGATGAGCTCATTACCCTGCTCAACGAGCTGCCGGATACCCTGATTGTCATCGATGAGGCCTATGTTGAATATACAGATCCAGCCTATGACTTTACCAAGCTCATCCGTGAGTATGAAAACCTTATTGTGACAAGAACCCTCTCCAAGGCCTTTGCCTTAGCCGGTCTGCGCTGCGGCTTTGCACTTGCCAACCCTCAGATCATCAAGGCCATGCTCAAGGTCATCGATCCATATCCGGTACCGGATCCCTGCGTACAGATTGCCAAGCAGGCTCTGGCCAAAGGCGGAATTGAGCTGATGCAGGCACGCGTCAAAGAAACTCTCGAGAGACGTGCCACCTTTGAGAAGGCTCTGCAGGAACTGCCGATGGTGGATAAGATCTTCAAATCCGAAGCCAACTTCCTGCTGATTAAATTCAAGGACGGCAAGGCGGTCTTTGATGCGCTCTCCCAGAAAGGCATCATTCTGCGCTCCTTTGAGGATAAGCCGGGTCTGCGCAACTGCATCCGTATTACCATCGGCTCTGCCGAGGAAATGGATGAGGTCATGCGCACCCTGACTGAAATGGGAGAGGCAAGTTGAAAAAATACCTGTTTATCGATCGCGACGGCACCTTAGTGAAGGAGCCGTCTGATTTTCAGGTCGATGCCACTGACAAGGTAGTCTTTGAAAAAGAGGTGATCCCGGCCCTGCTTAAGCTGCAGGAGCTTGGATATACCCTGGTGATGGTAAGCAATCAGGACGGTTTAGGCACTCCTTCCTTTCCGCTTGAAACCTTTACCCCTGCCCATGAACTGATTGTCAATACCTTAGAATCCCAGGGCATCCGTTTTGAGCAGATCCTGATCTGTCCGCATAAGCCTGAGGACAACTGCGAATGCCGTAAACCCAAGCTCGGGCTGGTGCACAGCTATCTTTTAGATCAGTCCTGGGATCGGGAGCATTCCTATTTTATCGGGGATCGTCAGACCGATGTCACCATGGGTGAACGGATGGGGATCACCCCTATCCTCTATCAGACTGACAAAAACGGCTGGATGAGCATCGTCAGGCAGATTGCGGGAAAGCAGCGCTGCGCCACAGTCAGACGCACCACCCGCGAAACTGATATCGAGGTTTCCGTCAATCTTGACGAAAGCGGACACAATCACTTTGAGACCGGTCTCGGCTTTTTTGAGCACATGCTCGATCAGATTGCCACGCATGGCGGGATCTCGCTGCAGGTTACAGCACATGGAGATCTGCAGGTTGATGAGCATCATACCATTGAAGATGTTGGCATTGCCTTAGGCGAGGCCCTGCTTAAGGCCTTAGGCGATAAGCGCGGCATCGGCCGTTTTGGCTTCTGCCTGCCGATGGATGAGGTTTATGCTGAGGTGTTTGCAGATAAGCTTGATGACGACGGCGTTACGGTAGCTTTGGACATTTCAGGCAGACCGCATGTTGAGTTTGACTTCAAAGCCGCCTTCAGTGCTGACAAGGTCGGCACTCTTGCCGTACAGATGGTTCCGCACTTCTTTGAGTCCTTAGCAGTAGCTATGGGTCTGACCCTGCATATGCGCGTCAGTGCCGGCAACTGCCACCATCAGGTAGAAGCTCTGTTCAAGGCCTTCGGTCGTGCTCTGCGTCAGGCTCTTACCTGTCAGGGACATGAACTGCCATCCTCTAAAGGTACGCTCTAAACACTTAAGGATTAAAGATGCAGATTGGAATAATCGACACGGGTTCAGCCAATTTAAATTCCGTAAAGCAGGCCTTTGCCCGCTTAGGCTATGCAGCTGAAATCAGCTCGGATCCTCAGATTCTCAGTAAGGCCGAGCGTCTGATTTTACCGGGCGTAGGCACCGCCATTGCCTGTATGCAGCGCATTGAACACAAAGGCCTAATCGATTTTATTGTGCACAATCACACCCCGATGCTCGGGATCTGCCTCGGCATGCAGATCCTGGCTAAAGGCAGCGCTGAGGTTGAATTAAATTCAGCTGCAGACAGGATTAAGACGCTGGGCATAGTTTCAGGCGAGGTAGTCAAGCTTCAGGCTGAAGGACTGAGACTGCCGCATATGGGCTGGAACACCGTCGAGCATACCGATCATCCGCTGTTTAAAGGGATTAAGCAGCAGGCCTATTTCTATTTTGATCATTCCTTTGCCCTGCAGTGCGGCAGCTATACCATCGGCAGTACCGAGTACGGCATGCGCTTTAGCGCTGCCGTAGCTCAGGATAATTTCATGGGCGTACAGTTTCACCCAGAAAAATCAGGAGCCGCCGGTGAGCAGCTTCTGCGCAATTTTATTGAAGAATTTGGTTAAGAACATTCATGATTATTCCAGCATTAGATTTATCAGGCGGTCAGGTCGTGCGCCTGCGTCAGGGCGACTATGCCCAGAAAACCGTGTTTGACATCGATCCGGTGCAGCGCGTGGTGCAGTCAGCCAAAGCCGGAGCCGAGCTTATCCATCTTGTAGACCTTGACGGCGCTAAGGATCCTCAGCAACGGCAGCGTGCCCTGATTGCCACTCTGGTCAAGGCCTGCCCGATCCCGCTGCAGACCGGAGGCGGCATTCGCTCAGCCTTTGATGTCGAAAATCTTCTGGAGCTGGGCGTGGCCCGTGTCGTCATCGGTTCGACTGCGGTGACGCATCCGGAGCTGGTCCGCGGCTGGCTGCAGAAATTCGGACCTGAGCATTTTACGCTGGCCCTCGATGTACGGGTGCAGGATGGCAAAGCATTCGTGGCTACCCATGGCTGGGTCAAAACCTCCGGCACCACCCTTGAGGAAGTGCTGCAGCACTTCATTCCTTTTGGCGTGGCTCATCTTCTGGTCACCGATATAAGTAAGGACGGCATGCTGCAGGGCGCCAACAATTCCCTGTACGCAAGACTAGCCAAAGCCTATCCGCAGCTTGAGCTCATCGCTTCAGGCGGGATCTCCTCGCTGGATGATATCAGGGCGGTTAAGCAGGCAGGAGCCACTTCCGTGGTCTTAGGCAGAGCACTGCTGGAAGGACGTTTCACCTTAGAGGAGGCACTGGCATGCTGGCAAAACGCATAATTCCCTGCCTGGATGTCAGAGACGGAGTAGTCGTTAAAGGCGTTCAGTTTAAAAATCATGAGGTGATGGGCTCGATTGTAGATCTGGCCAGGCGCTATGCGCAGGAAGGTGCCGACGAGCTGGTCTTCTATGATATCACCGCCTCCTCAGACGGCAGACGGGTGGATAAATCCTGGGTTGCCAAGGTGGCCGAGGTCATCAATATCCCCTTTGCGGTGGCAGGCGGCATCAAATCCGTTGAGGATGCCCGCACGATTCTTGCCTACGGAGCCGATAAGATCTCGATAAACTCCCCGGCTCTGGCTAATCCTGAGCTGATCACGGAGCTTGCCGATAAATTCGGCACCCAGTGTGTGGTAGTCGGCATTGATACCTATTATGATGCCGACACTCAGGAATATCTGGTCAAGCAGTATACCGGCGACGTGAGTAAAACCGTGACCACCTCCTGGCATACCTTAGACTGGGTGCAGGAAGTGCAGAAGCGCGGTGCCGGCGAAATCACCCTGAATATGATGAATCAGGACGGTATGCGCAAAGGCTATGATCTTGAACAGCTCAAGAAAGTCCGGGCAGTCTGCAGCGTACCCCTCATCGCATCAGGCGGTGCCGGAGAAATGCAGCATTTCTATGAGGCATTTGCCCTGGCCGATGCTGACGGAGCGCTGGCCGCCTCCGTCTTCCATAAGGGCCTTATTCATATTCCTGAATTAAAACAGTATTTAAAGGAGCGTTCCATTGAAATCCGCGATTAACTTCTGTCATGGTTTTACCAGTGCTAAAGATCTGGATTTTGCCAAGGGTCAGGGGCTCATCCCTGCCATCGTGCAGCACTGTCAGACAGGGCAGGTGCTGATGTTAGGCTATATGAACGAAGAGGCGCTCACTAAAACCTTGGAAACCCATCTGGTCACCTTTTATTCACGCGATCGTAAGAAGCTGTGGACCAAGGGTGAGGAGAGCGGCAATTTCCTGCATCTGCGCGGCATCAACTGCGACTGTGATAAAGACACGGTCCTGGTGCTGGCACTGCCTGACGGTCCTACCTGTCATCTAGGCAATGTCAGCTGCTTTAATGAATCGCCGCTGCCGGATGCCACCGCCCGCTATCTGATGCACAAAAAACAGGCCGAGCAGGCTTAAAAAAATTAACTCGGACTTAACCGCAAAGTAGTGCTTTTGCTATAATGCGGTTAGTTAAATCATGGTTTTAGATCATTATGAAAATATTTGCTGCTATCCTGGCTGTCCTGGTGGGTCTGTTAAGTTATGACCTGATCAATGGACGCAATGGGATCACTCAATATCGTACGGTTGAAGCTCAGGTGGAGACTGCCAGACATAAGCAGACTCAGCTTAAGCAGCGCAATCAGGCAATTCAGGATGAGATTTCCGATCTGCAGCAGGGCAGCCTTGCTGTAGAAGAACTGGCACGTTCTGAGCTGGGCATGATTAAACCGAATGAAACCTTCTACCGTGTCATCAGCAAAAACTAATGCTCCCATGCTGGATGTCATAGTGCCGGCAGCCGGCTCCGGCAAAAGAATGGGTCAGAAGACCCCCAAACAGTATTTAAAGCTTGATGACAGGACCATCCTTGAACATACCCTGGAGGCTTTGCTTAAGTGTCCTGAGGTTGGCACCATCATTGTAGCTCTGGCCTCTTGCGATCACTATTTTGAAACTCTCAGACTAAGTTCCTGCGAGCGCATCAGGACAGTGACCGGCGGCAAGGAGCGTTCTGATTCAGTCTGTGCCGCCTTAGAGCTGGTCACAACTCCCTATGTGCTGGTGCATGATGCGGCACGGCCCTTTTTAAAGACTGACGATGTGGAGCGGCTGATTGCACGCTGTCTTGAGGAAAAAGCCTGCGGCGGCATTCTGTGTGCGGCAAGTACCGATACCTTAAAGCTTGAGGATAAGGACAGTCTCAGGATTGAGAAAACCCTGCCCCGCGCTCAGATCTTCAAAGCGCTGACTCCGCAGCTGTTTAACACTAAGCTTCTGCGGCAGGCGCTCAATTATGTCAGAGACAAGTCCCTCTTAATTACCGATGATGCCCAGGCTCTGGAGGTTTTAGGCTATCATCCGCTTCTCGTGCTGGGCGATGCGCATAATTTTAAAATCACCACCCCGTCCGACCTGCAGCTGGCGCGGGCCATAATTGCCTATCAGGCTACTGGCGCTGACGGCAGTTAGAGATAGACTCATATTCGCGTTTCTGCCCCTGCTTGGTGACCACGTCAAAGCAGATTTCCTGATTTAAGGCGCTGGTGCGTACACAGTTGTTAGGCACGCCGCCATTCTGAAAATCTTCAAAATAATAAGTGGTCTCACTCAGCTCCCGGTCGACAAAAACTCTCAGACTGTAATGCCCAGGATTAAGCACCCGAGAGCCAATCACCGTACCGCACTTCTCATACGGAGCTGCCTCTGCACTGCTTATAGCGCACATAAGCAACAGCAGAGCACCTGTCATACCTCGCATCGCATTTCCTCCTCTAGGCACATAAGTGAAGCCAGAACTGCTCTCACTTTAGCACTTTAAATTGAAATTATCTTTTTTAAGATAGAGCAAAAAAACAGTCTTGTCAAAACTGCCCGGGCCTTACTTTGGCTCCTTAACCTCGTCACTCTGCGTGGAGTTCTCAGCTTCTTCAGCAGGCTGTGCCTGCAAAGCGTCAGGTTCTACAATCTCCGAGTGCTCGCTGGCCTGCTCAGACTGCTCACCGGCAGGGGCTGCAGGAGCACTCTGCTCAGCTTTTTTAGCATGCTCTGGAGGGAAATGCTTTTTGCCCTGACGATGCAGTTCCTGAATGGAGGGCGGAAGCAGCGGGTCAATCTTAACTTTGAGCGGCTCTCTTTTTTTGACCTTGTTTTTAAAGCCCGGAAACCACTGCTCATGCGGCTGGGCCTGCTCAAGCTTATCGAGGGTAACCGTATAATGCTCAGCATTATTCCCTGTCTTTACAAGACCCGGCGAGAAAATAAACTCCAGCCCGTCAGGCCTGATTATAAAATTAGACGGCATCACTTCCGTGAGGGTCACTACCGCCTGCAGGTTCTTAGTGCCGTACTCTCTGTACTTATCTTCAATGGCGCGGGCGCAGAGCATGGCCGCAAGATTGGCATCTTCAAAGAGCTCATTAAAGGTCACCATATACTTGGTGTTTAAATTTATATTGAAGGTTTCAATAAAATTATAGGAGGTCTTGTTGATAACCTGCCTTATTTCTGCTGAACAGGAAGCAAGGTTTAATTTATGCAGGAGCTTGATATCAAACTTCACCTCCTGCAGATCAAGATCATCCTCGTCTGGCATAGCAAGAGGAGTGTCAGGCGGCAGCTCGTCATAGCGGCGCTGTACCATGCTGCGCTCAAAGCGGCTCACAAGATAGGAGGAAAAACCGCGGCAGGTTTTGGCAAAATCCTGGCTCTTACAGATCTCAGGCATCTGCAAGGTGGTCTTGGTAAAGGCGCGTTCTTCAACCACCTGATAGCTATAACAGTTCATGCTGCACAAACACACAATTGAGATAAGCACTAATCTTGCAAGCATTCTATCTATGCTCCAGAGCCCAGCTGCCTAATAAGAAACTATAGGTGAACTACTCCGACTTGTAGAAGTCGGAGCTTCCTGCTTCAACCACTACTGCATTAGTTACGATGATACGCAACTCGATGTCTTACACAGTGTCCACAGGCGTTTAGTTAGGGCTATTCCATCCCTACTGTATATTTAGG
>JAILLS010000123.1 GCA_024693025.1 Succinivibrio sp.
CAGGAGCGGGTGCTGGTCACCACCCTGACCAAGAAGATGGCTGAGGAGCTCACGGCCTATCTTGGCGAGCATGGGGTGAGAGTGCGCTATCTGCACTCGGATATTGATTCAGTGGAGAGAATGGAGATCATCCGCGACCTAAGACGCGGCGAGTTCGATGCCTTAATCGGCATTAACCTTCTGCGCGAGGGTCTGGATATTCCAGAGGTCTCGCTGGTGGCGGTGCTGGATGCTGACAAGGAAGGCTTTCTGCGCTCCTATCGCTCTCTCATCCAGACCGTCGGACGTGCTGCGCGTAATCTGCATGGCAAGGCTATCTTCTATGCCGATAAGATTACTGATTCGATGCGTCTGACCATCGATGAGACCAGACGCCGCCGCAAGGTGCAGGAGCAGTTCAATCAGGATCATCATGTGATCCCGCGGCAGATTGAAAAGAAGATTGTGGATGTCATGGAGGTGGCCATCAGTGAAAGCTCCGCCTTCAAGGCCCCAGCAGAAGATCGGCAGAGACCTGTTCCGCGTAAGGTCTGGGAGCGCAATCATAAGCTGTCTGCCCATGATCTTGCAGTGCAGATTGACAGACTGCAGGAGCAGATGCTCAAATTTGCCCAGGAGCTTAAGTTTGAGGAGGCCGCCTCAGTACGCGACGAGATGCAGGCGCTGCAGCAGCAGCTCCTGCTGATGCCCGGACAGGAGAGCGATCTCTAGGCTTTATGATGCTGAGCAAACTGCGAGCAGAGTGCCTCAAGGATAAAGTCCGTTACCTCAGAGAGACTCTCTTCATCACATTCAGCCTCAAGGTCCACCTGACTTATCTCATTGAACATCTTCAGGGTCTCCAGCAGGCTCTGATCGCTGATTTTACTCTGCATCCCGCCGCTTTTAGGATCACAGGACAGGCCCATTTCAAGTCCGCAGACCAGATCGGATAGGGCGCTCAGCCTGAGCGGAGCACCTGCTGCCTGAGGAGGCAGCTGCAGCAGGCCTGTCTGCTTGTCTTTGAGCAGATCTGCCGCCTCCAGGGAGATGGAGGTGATGGCCGCGGTGAGCATGCCAGGCAGCGGTTCATCGTCATTGAGCAGGCTCTGACAGAGTTTTACGAGCTGATGGGAGCCTTCCTCAAAGCCTGCGCCGAGCATGCCGAGGATCAGTCCATACCAGGTATATTCACTTTCCTGTACCCCTGCAGTCTTAAGTTTGGCAATAAGCGGGGCAGATGCTTTATCCATGTCTATTTTCCTTGGTGATTGAGCCTGACTGAAATATACATTATAATTGCAAAGTTTCAATTAAGAGAGATTTAAATATGCATCCAATGCTAAATATTGCCGTGCGCGCAGCCAGAGCTGCAGGCAATCTGATCGCTCATAACCTTGGGCATCAGGAGAATTTTGAAGTCCAGCAGAAATTTAAGGACGATCTGGTGACCAGTATCGATAAGGAATGTGAGCATACCATTGTGTCGATGCTTCAGAAATCCTATAAGGATCATAGTTTTTTAACGGAAGAAAGCGGCCTTATCGGGGAAGACAACGCTGAATATGTGTGGGTGATAGATCCTCTCGATGGTACCACCAACTTTGTGCAGGGTATCGGTCATGTGGCGGTCTCGATTGCTTTAAAGCATCAGGGCAAGACCGAGGTAGGCGTGGTCTTTGATCCGCTTTTAAACGAAATGTTTACCGCAGCCCGTGGTGAGGGCGCCGCTTTAAACGGTCAGCGTCTGCGCGTAGCCACTTCTGACAGCCTGGACGGCAGTATTATCGGTACGGCATTCCCGGTGCGCGATCGTGAGAAGATGCTGCCCTACCTTGAGCTCTTTGCCAGACTTATCAGCAACTGCGCGGATGTCAGACGCATGGGATCTGCAGCTTTAGATCTCTGCTATGTGGCCTCAGGGCGTTTTGATGGCTATCTTGAACAGGGGCTTAAGCCCTGGGACTATGCCGCAGGAGATCTCATCGTCCGTGAGGCAGGCGGCATTGTGACCGACTTTATGGGCGAGCCTAACTATCAGAAGAGCGGCAATCTGGTGGCTGCCAATCCTAAAGTGCTGCGCAGCCTGCTTAAGGTCTGCGATGTGCAGAACCTTCCTGCGATTCTACGCTAAACAAAAAAAACGCCGCAGATCTGCGGCGTTGCTCCTGTCTATACCTTTTTCTCAAAGCGAAAAAAATATTGCTCCTCTTCACTGCACTCTCTGCCTTTAAGCGTGGGATCAGGATGATGCGGATTGAAAAACTCGACAGCCTGAAAGTTCAAACAGTTGATATAAAAATGCAGGTTGCGCTTTTCAAAGTATGGTGTCATGGTCTGCCACAGCCTGACCTTAGGATAGAGAAGCTCAAGCTCTGCAAAGATTTGCTGGCCAAAGCCGTGACCTTGTGCGTCAGGCGCAACATAGAGAAAGTCAAGAGCTGCAATGTCGCCTTCAACCACCACAATGGCACCGCCTATAATTCTGCCCTGCAGCTCGGCCTTGAATGCGGCGGCACCGTCTTTTTTAAGAGATGCCTCAATATCCTCTTCAGGCAGCACCAGCTCTGAAGAGGAACCCTCAAGCTCAGCTGCTCCGAGCTGAAAGGCCTCCTGCAGCTGCTGTTTGAAGAAGGCAAGCTCATGTTGCTCAAGAGGCAGTAATTTAAGGCTCATTTAAGTCCACTTCATCTGCTTAAAGTCATTACCAATCTATCAGGATGCTGCTGATCTGTTGGTTTTATGTTGCAGCATCGCTGACTGATCTGTGGTTAGGATAACATAGGTTTAACAAAATTCAGGGATTTTTGGGCAAAAGCTTCAAACAGCTCAATGCCATGCACATCCTGATCTGCGTTAAACAGAGAATTGAAGTTATCATCTGCGGCTAATTCCTTTAGGATAAAGTTTATAAAGTAAGTTGCAATTGTATTGTAGCCATCGTAGTCGTTAACCGGATAACCATGTTCTTTCAGCACTGCACTGAACACACTGAGAGTCTGTTCTGATATTTCACCGCCGGCCTTCTTGTAGGTCTGTGTAAAGATTGCTCTTAAGCCATCGCGCAGCGGTGCATTTTGCTCAAACAGCTCATCATATTGCCGTCCAGCATTTTGAGTATTGAGCAGGAGCTTTTTATCGTTTTCACTAAGCAGGCTCTTCATCACCTCTTCATGCTCTTTCGTGAGACCCTGTAAATATGTATTGCCAGGTTTGCTGAAGAAATGCTCATTCATGCTGTCAAAGCTCTTAATTGTGTCAGGATCCAGCTCTTCAGGCTGATTATTGAGGATAATCTCCTCATTATTCAGCTCTGGATGCTCGTTGATGACATTGTTATCATTTTGGTTCTGCGGATTGTGAATATCTTCATTGATGATATTTTCTTCATTCTGAGGCTGTGGATTTAATAAGTCAGTAGCGATCTCATCGATTTTTTTCATCAGATCGGCGAAATCGAGCTGATCCGCATTAGCAAAGAACTGTGAGTCTTTCACGCTCTGCAGCGCTTTGGCAAGCAGCAGCAGAGTAAACTTATTGCGGAGTGTGTCCGGGTCATCAGGTACCTCAAGGTCATTTTGACGTAAAACCACTTTATACTGCTCGTTCCTATCGTTCTCTATAATCTTTGAGGTGACAATGTCATCAAAGGCAGTGAAGAACTGGGCTAAATTCTGATGTTCTGCACGTACGCCTGCAGTGAATCCGCTGAATTCCTGGTTTAGGTCAATCTCGGTTGACTGCAGAAAATTGACATCAGAAGCAGATAGTTTCTTGTTGAGACCCATGAGCGCATAGTTGCCTTCATGGACATATGCAAAGGAAGGACTATTGCCGATTTTTGTCTTAAAGTTCTGCCAGGACTGTTCAGGTGCCTGCTGGTTAAGTTGAACATTATTATGGCGGTTGACGTTAAAGTCGTTGCCGGTATTGTTGACATTGCGGGGCGCATTATTCGGGCTTTTTTTCGCAGAAGTTACGGCCCAGTAAATGCCATAAATGCCAAGAGTCAGTACGGAGGCGCCGATTTTCAGCAAAATGCTGGCAAGTGAGCTGCCTCTTCTGGCATTCTGCAGCTCAGGATTCTGGTTGTTGTTTTGGATCTGATTTTGAGCCTGGATGTGGTTGCCATAATCATTGCCTGCTCTGTTCGGACCCAGACCATTTGGGATTGTCATATCCTGCTCCTTGTTGCAAAGCTAAGCTTTGCTCAAAATGAATTAAACCTAGTCAGGCCTGAGAGTTAAGCCAGACTGCCGGCTGTTACAGGTAATTAACCTTGCTGCCGGATTCTAGCTGTAGCCTGCCTGACATTTAAATTTATTATAAATTTTGGTTGTAGTAGAAGAAAACGCAACAACGAAGATCACAGAATAAAAAAATCCTTCAGGGGATACAGCTCCTGAAGGATTTGAGGCTAGAGCTTGAAGCTAGTGCTGCTCATCTTCATAGAAAGGATCGCTCTGACGCTGAGTGTCAATGGAGCGGGTAGCAGCCAGAGAGCGTCTGGCGCTGTAGCCGCCGGATCTTTCTGAGCGTTCATAGTCGCGTCCCTGCTCATACTCACGCATCTTAGGACTATAGCTGTAGTCCACGGCCTGTTCCTGAGGCTCGCTGATGCCTTCAAGACCTGACATGGAGGCATCCTTCAGACCGCCGGCCTTAGGAGAGGCTTCAAAATCCTTAATGCCTTCAAGATTAGCCTGCGGCTTCAAT
>JAILLS010000128.1 GCA_024693025.1 Succinivibrio sp.
GCAGTCCATGATGTCAGGCTTCCTCAAGACTACCGAAGACGGTGAATCCGTCTACAGCATGGGACTTTCCTATAAAAAGGATGGTACGCTCACCTTAAATGGTACTGCATTCAAAAATGCTCTTGAAAAGGACAGCAGCGCGGTCTTTGAGCTCTTTGGCGGTGAAGAGGGTCTGCTCACCAACGTAGACAGCTTCCTGCAAGGGTATACCAAGAGCGCTGGCTTTTTAGATAAGCGTAAAGACTCGCTGCAGAGCAATGTCTCCTACCTTCAGGATAAGCTTGACAGACAGACTACCGCTCTGACCAACTATGAAACCAATCTGCGCAAGCGCTATGGTGCAATTGACTCGCTGATTGCGGGGCTTAATACCAACCTCTCTTATCTGGATGCCGCAACGGCTGGCATTAACGCCAATAGTAAGTAGAAATAGAAACTAAAAAGACCACCTCTCGGTGGTCTTTTGTTATCAGGATGAATACTGCTCAGATAGATGTACCTTAAACTTGCCTTGCCAGTGTGTGCTGCAGGACTTAGTCTGATCTTAAACTCCTGCTCAATCTCAGAAGCAGATAGCTTTAAGCTTGAAATTACTGATGCCAGAGCTCAGAGCGCTTACTGGCTGAAGCCTGACCCAAGGCTTGATGAAATCTTAGCTACCCAAGCAGAGCTTTCAGAACTCAATGCACGGCTCATTGCAGACAGCGGCGGCACCATGATGGACTTAAGCAGGCCTCCTGAGGCCCTGAGCAGACAGGCTTTAATCGGGATATTTGAGGACAGCCTCGTAGGCTACGATCCTGAGAATTTACAGGTTTATGCAGACTATAAGCCCCTGAACAAAGCTGATTTTTTAAACGCGCTGCAGAACTGCAATATGGCAGCGCTCGGAGAGCGCATCCTGCCGCAGCATGCGTTAATTATAAGACAGACCTCATTACGCGGCCTGCCGCAGTCCCAGGGCTGGTATGCAGAGCCTGGAGAATTTAATTATGACAACCTGCAGATTAAGGTCCTAGATCCTGCAGAGCCTGTCTGGGTGCTGCATACCAGTCGCGATCAGCAGTACTATCTCGTGCAGACCAACCAGACTACGGGCTGGGTCAAAGTTAAGGATGTGGTGCTCGTCTCAGCCTCAACCTTTAAAAGCTATGTTAAGCCGCAGCAGTTCGTGGTACTGCTCAAGCCTAAGCAGTATTTAAGCAGTCCTGCTGCACAGCTTAAGCTGCAGATGGGAGCAAAGCTGCCGGTACTGAGGATAATTGATGATGACCATTATGCAGTAAAGCTGCCTCTGGCAGGGCGTGAGCAGTATGAGGAGCAGGAGATCATCGTAACCTCTAAGCAGGGCTTCAGGCTTGGCTATCTGCCATTGACCCGCCGTAATCTTGTGCAGCAGGCTTTTGCCTATTTGGGCACCGAGTATGGCTGGGGCGGACAGAATAATGGCATAGACTGCTCAGGACTTATCTGTAATGTGTATCGGACAGCCGGAGTGTTTCTGCCTAATAATACCAGAGCCATGCTCACTAATTTTCCTCAGCTCATCTCCATGCCGCAGACGGATAGTCTCGAGCAGCGGCTCGATTTTCTGCAGGGTATGGCTGAGCCCGGGGACTGTCTGATTAAATCAGGTCATGTGGTAATGTACCTAGGTACGGATGCTCAGGGAGAGCCTCTGGGCCTGCATGCGCTCTCAAGCTTTTATCCAGATCAGGACTTAGCATCTAAGCACTATATCCGAAAGGTAATTGTCAGCAGTCTGTGGTTTAAGAATAAGCATGCTCAGCCCTTTATCGCGAATACTGAGGCAATCGGCAAGCCTCGCTAGACTTAAGCTCAAGAGCAGTTGCCTCAGGCTTTAAAGTTACTGCCACTGACAGCAAAAAGGCCCTGACCGGCGTGAAGCCAGATCAGAGCCTTAGGGCAGTTTCGCTGCAGCAGCTTATTTATCTAAGCAGCCATAGGAACCTAATTCCTGGAAGGCCTGCACCACACGATCAGTCATGCTGGTTTCGCCATGACGCAGCCAGACACGCGGATCATAGTACTTCTTGTTAGGAGCATCAGGACCGGTCGGATTACCCAGCTGAGCCTGCAGATAGGCTTCATTGGCCTTGTAGTATTCCATAATACCCTTCCAGGTTGCCCACTGAGTATCAGTATCCACGTTCATCTTGATGATACCGTAGGAGACTGCCTCGGCAATTTCCTCTTTGGATGAGCCTGAGCCGCCATGGAAGACGAGATTGACCGGCTTGTCACCTGTGCCGAAATGCTCTTTGACATAAGCCTGAGAGTCACGCAGAATCTTCGGGGTCAGCTTGACGTTGCCTGGCTTGTACACGCCATGCACGTTGCCAAAGGAAGCGGCGATGGTGAAGTTTGGAGAAATCTTGGTTAAGATTTCATAAGCATAGCCCACATCCTTAGGCTGAGTGTACAGAGCAGATTCATCCTTGCCGGAGTTATCCACGCCGTCTTCTTCACCGCCGGTGCAGCCAAGCTCAATTTCCAGAGTCATGCCCATCTTGGCCATGCGATCTAAATATTTTGCACACAGAGCCACGTTATCCTCAAGCTTTTCCTCGGAGAGGTCAATCATATGAGAGGAGAACAGCGGTTCACCGTGCACCTTGAAATACTCCTCGTCAGCTTCAATCAGACCGTCTACCCAAGGCAGCAGCTTCTTAGCGCAGTGATCGGTATGCAGAATCACCGGAACCCCATAGTACTCGGCCACGTTGCGCACATGCAGCGCACCTGAGATGGCACCTAAAATTGCGCCTTTCTGAGGCTGCTCAAATTTCAGTCCCTTGCCGCCCACAAAGGCCGCACCGCCGTTGGAGAACTGCACAATCACAGGAGATCTGGCCTTGGCTGCGCCCTCGAGCACGGCATTGATAGAATTGGTACCCACACAGTTAAAAGCAGGGAAGGCATAGCCGCCCTCTTTGGCAATCTCAAACAGTTTCTGTACTGACTCGCCGGTGATTACGCCCGGCTTGACTACATCTAAAATCTTACTCATTGTTATTTATCCTTTTTATAAAGAAAAACACCTGCCCAAGGGCAGGTGCTTGTCAGCCTTAATCTTCAAATCTCTTCTCTAAGATTTCAACAGCCGGTAATTTCTTGCCTTCCACGAATTCAATGAAGGCACCGCCGCCGGTGCAGATATAGGAAATCTTATCACCTACGCCGAATTTGCTGATCGCAGACAGGGTATCACCACCGCCGGCTACAGAGTAGGCAGAAGATGCGGCAATCGCTTCAGTCAGAGCCTTGGTACCGCCTTCAAACTGCTTGAACTCAAAGACGCCTACCGGGCCGTTCCATAAAATGGTCTTGGCATCCTTTAAGGCAGCTTCGATATTGGCCATGGACTTAGGACCTAAGTCAAAAATCATGTCGTCATCAGCCACATCCTTGAGATCCTTGGTCACAGCAGGAGTGTTTTCATCAAACTCTTTGCCGACCACCACGTCTACGAACTCTGGGATCTTGGTCTTGGCAGCTAATTCCTTAGCGGTAGGAATGAGCTCGGCTTCACACAGGGACTTGCCCACATTGTGGCCGGCAGCTGCGATAAAGGTGTTGGCAATACCGCCGCCGATTACGAGATGATCTGCAACCTTCAGCAGGCTGTTGAGCACCGGCAGCTTGGTGGAAACCTTAGAACCGCCGACAATAGCCACCATAGGACGGGCCGGATTATCCATAGCCTTGCCCAGGGACTCAAGCTCTCTGTAGAGAAGAGTACCGGCGCAGGCCACCTTGGCAAACTGAGCTACACCATAGGTGGTAGCTTCAGCGCGGTGAGCGGTACCAAAGGCATCCATCACAAAGACGTCGCACAGTGCGGCATATTTCTTGGCTAAAGCTTCATCATTGGCTTTTTCACCGACATTGAAGCGGCAGTTTTCCAGCACCACTAATTCACCGTCATTGACGTTAACGCCGTCAAGGTAATTCTTCTCAAGACGCACCTTGAGGTTTGGCAGCTTGGCCTGCAGATAGTCGGCAACCGGCTTTAAGGTAAAGGCCTCATCATACTGACCCTCCTTTGGACGGCCCAGATGAGAGATGACCATCACCTTGGCCCCCTTACTGAGTGCCATTTCAATGGTTGGAAGAGTGGCAACAATACGAGTATCAGATGCAACTTTGCCATCCTTAACTGGTACATTCAAATCAGAACGGATCAGAACCCGTTTGCCCTGAAGATCTAAATCAGCCATCTTCTTGATTTTTAACATAGTATTATTTTCCTTCAATTATTAGATAATTCGCTATTTTTCGGATCCTGATTTATGCACAGGAAGCAACTCCACTAGGAGATTTTAGCATAAGAGCCCCCGATTTTTTTCTGATAAAGTCTACACTTTATCATCTTGGGGCTCTGCCTTATTTACTTAACCCAGACTTAAAGCAGTCTGCACCACATTCTCCACGGTAAAGCCGAACTTGGCAAAGAGTTTGCCGGCAGGGCCTGAAGCGCCGAAGTGATCGATGCAGACGGTCTTGCCGTTAAGTCCGATATATTTATACCAGGTGGTGCTCATGCCGGCTTCTACCGCAACGCGCTTGACACAGGCAGATGGCAGCACTTCTTCCTGATAGGTCTTGCTCTGACGGTCAAAGACATCGGTTGACGGCATGGAGACCACGCGCACCTTCTTGCCCTGAGCACTGAGCTGTTCAGCAGCATGGACGCACAGAGCCACTTCTGAGCCTGAACCGATTAAAATCAGATCCGGCGTGCCTTCACAGTCGCGCAGAATATAGCCGCCCTTGGCAATATTGTTCACCTGCTCACGGCTTCTTGACATCTGCTCTAAGCCCTGACGGGTCAGCACTACGGCACCCGGACCGTCCTTGCGCTCCACCATCTCGGTGTAGGCAACGGCAGTCTCAATCATGTCGCATGGACGCCAGCAGTCAAAGTTCGGCAGGATCCGCAGCGAGGCCACCTGCTCAATAGGCTGATGGGTAGGACCATCCTCGCCCACGCCGATAGAATCGTGAGTAAAGACAAACATGGTCGGGATCTTCATCAGAGCTGCCATACGCAGTGCGTTACGGGCATAATCCGAGAAGATCAGGAAGGTACCGCCGTAGGGACGGAAGCCGCCATGCAGCAGCATGCCGTTCATGGCCGCACACATGCCAAACTCACGCACGCCCCAGTGAATGTAATTACCCTTAAGCGCATGCGGCAGCAGATCATGAGATGATTTGTTCACGGTGAGATTGGATGGAGCCAGATCGGCAGAACCGCCCACCAGTTCCGGCATTTTGGCGCCAAAGAAGTCCAGAGCCTTCTGCCCTGCCTTGCGGGTGGCAAGCTTAGGATCCTCAGCCTCCTGCAGACTGTAAATCCAGTCCCAGGCTTCCTGATGCAGATTCTCAGGCAGTCTGCCTGACATACGTCTCTCAAATTCAGCAGCCAGCTCTGGATATTTAGCCTGATATTTAGCAAAGAGAGCTTTCCACTCGCTTTCATATTTGGCACCGGCTTCCGTAGCATCCCACTGTTTTCTGATCTCCTCAGGCACTTCAAACGGACCATAGTCCCAGCCCAGCTGCTGCTTGGTCAGCTTGATTTCATCCTCACCTAAAGGAGCTCCGTGTGAACCAGAGGTACCGCCCTTGTTAGGCGAGCCAAAGCCGATAGTGGTATGGCAGATAATAATGGACGGATGCTCAAGATCACCCTGAGCCTCTTTAATCGCCTTGCGCACCTGTTCGCCGTCATTGCCATCCTTAACTTCCAGCACCTGCCAGCCGTAGCCTTCAAAGCGCTTGGCGGTATCATCGGCAAACCAGTCCTTAACCTTGCCGTCAATGGAAATACCATTGGAATCATACAGGCAGATAAGCTTGCCTAAACCTAAGGTGCCGGCCAGTGAGCAGGCTTCATGGGAAATACCTTCCATCAGACAGCCATCACCCATAAAGACATAGGTGAAGTGATCAACAATCTTCAGATCGTCGCGGTTGAACTCTTCGGCCAGCATTCTTTCAGCGAGGGCAAAACCTACTGCATTGCCAAGGCCCTGTCCTAAAGGACCGGTGGTGGTCTCTACACCCGGCACTTCACCATATTCAGGATGGCCCGGGGTCTTAGAATCTAACTGTCTGAAGTTTTTCAAATCCTCAAGAGAGAGAGCGTAGCCTGTCAGATGCAGGAGAGAGTAAATTAGCATGGAAGCATGACCGTTGGAGAGAATAAAACGATCGCGGTTAGGCCATTTAGGATTCTTAGGATTATGATGCAAAAAGCCTCTCCATAAAGCCTCTGCCATATCTGCCATGCCCATTGGGGCACCCGGATGGCCTGAATTAGCTTTCTGTACACCATCCATACTCAGTGCTCTGAGTGCATTGGCAAGCTTTCTGTATTCTGACATTGTTATCTCCTTACAGTTTAAAACTAGCGATACTCTTTACCATTCAGCAAAATATTACCATCGCTTATTACTACATCTGACACCAGACGGTTGCCCCGCCTGGTGACATATCCATCCCCCAGTGACTCAACTACGGCAGAACCTGCCTCATTGAGCCTGGAAAACTCTACCTTAAACCTGCCCTTAAGCTTATCTAAGGTAGATACGAAACTATTGTCCTTAGGGATCTTAAGCTCCCCCTGCGCCTGTGCCTCATAACAGACTCTGCCCTGATACCCGGGATAATCAGCGTTAAAAGTCAGGTTTTGCAGTTTTCCTGTCACCTCTGCGTCTCTTGAAAAACGGTTGAAGGAGAGCGGCTTGATGAGCAGTGCACACAGATCCGCCTGCTGTTCTTCAAGACTCTTAAGACTTAAAGCTCCGAGCTCAAACTCTGTATCCATGCTCCCTCGGGTGCTGTTAAGTCTGGCGGTTACTCCAAGCCTGAGCTGATCTAAGGCAGGGTCGCTCATCGGGTTTAAGCTCACCTCAAGATCATTTAAGTCATCAAAAATCGTACCATGCGCAAACAGGCCCTGCAGGTTAAAATACATCCTGCTGTCTTTAAAGCCGGGATCCTGTGCGTTAACGCCCTGTACCAGCAGGTGCTCAGCCGTAAAATTCCGATGCGCAAGATGGTTAATCTCAAGCTCTGACACCAGCGTGCCCAATGGCTGCTGATGCAGACGCAGCGTAGCCTCAAGCCGCTTTGCATAACCGAATAGATGTTTAAAATCCTGTTTTAGATAATCCTGGGTATAGCCGCCCTCAAGCCTGAGCAGCAGACTGCCGGTCTGAGTAAGCAGACGCAGCCTGAAGCTCGCGTGTGACTCACTGGTTAAATCCAGAATCCCCTTTCTTAGAAAGAGATTATTTAAAAAATGATAGAGATTGACGTCACCGCTGAGCGTCAGGCAGCCATAGTCTACCGTGGTGGGCAGCTTGACCGTCTGGCTGGTGGCCTGATTGGTCACCTGCAGCTCACCGCTCTCCTGCAACAGCGTCTTTGACGTACGCACATAGCTGAGGCTCAGAGGCGCGCCCAGTATATTTTTATGTGAGGCAAGATAGGAATTGGCAGAATTTAGGCTCAGATTGAGCACCTTCTCAGCATAGACACCGGTAAGCAGCACTGAGAGTACATAGAAGAGGATGAATAAACCTAAGAGCGCGGGAATTTTCCACAGCCTAACTAACATTGTCTTCTCCATGGTCCTGCCTGGGATGCTGATTTAAAGCAGAATTAAGCACTCCGCACCTCTTACTAAAAATCTAAAATGCCGATCGAAAAGCGATCGGCATCTTATTTCACGGTTAAGTGATTAGCCGAATACTTTCTTATAGTCGGCCTGGAATTTAGCAATACCCTGATCAGTCAGAGGATGCTTGGTCATCTGCTCAATCACCTTGTATGGGACGGTGGCAATATCAGCACCGGCTAAGGCACACTGAGTCACATGAATTGGATGACGCACTGAGGCACAGATAATCTGAGAATCAATGCCGCCTACTGAGAACATATCGGAGATGGTGCGAATCAGCTCTAAGCCATCTTCACTGATATCATCTAAACGTCCGATAAACGGGGATACGAAAGTGGCACCTGCACGGGCAGCGAGCAGAGCCTGATTGGCGCTGAAAATCAGGGTCACATTGGTCTTGATGCCTTCCTTGGCGCACTGATGGCAGGCTTTTAAACCTTCCACAGTCATCGGGATCTTCACAATCATATTAGGATGAATAGCAGCAATCTCGCGAGCCTCTTTCATCATGCCTTCAGCATCTAAGGTAGTGGCTTTAACTTCACCGCTGATAGGACCATCCACAATGCTGGTGATCTCTTTGATCACTTCTTTAAAATCACGACCTTCTTTAGCAATCAAAGATGGATTGGTGGTAACTCCGCAGATTACGCCCATGTCATTGGCCTTACGGATTTCGTCAACATTAGCGGTATCAATAAAAAAACGCATGCTAGCTCCTTATTCTTCAATTAAACCTGTTGCTCTGAGATGAGCAGGTTAATATGCAATGCTTATTGCATTCTTAATCTGTGACTCATAATTCTACTTCTAATTTAGTGCTCAAACGATTTCAAAACCATTCAAACGTGACCAATATCTTAATTTTGTGTCCGCAACGCAAGATCTGTTCTTAATTGAAAATGTAATTAAATATCATTCAATAAGTTAAATTTAAACAATTGAACATAAGCAGGTAACTTAGCGCAGCAAATAATACCTGCAGTAAACCTGTATAGAATGTTGCAGAGCAGCTCATTAAAGCAAACGTTGTGCTTCCCTGCTCTGCCTTGGTTTACCCCGCTGAAGACTCAAGCTGCCTGCTTCAATCTGGCCGGGTAATGTCAGAGACTCTGCCTAGGGATTCTGTTTTGCGGCATTGAGCTGACCTAACAGATAGCGGAGTTCATAATGCTGATCCACGGCGGTATTCAGCAAAGTGGTGATGAGCTCCATATGCGAGAGCAGATAGTCACTCAGATCCGAGCCATGTTCCTTGGCAAGTTCATCATTAAAGTCTAAAGCCTGCTCAAGCTGCCCGGCAGTCTCTTTAAACTCACTCCACTCCTTCACCATCCTAAACACGATTCTGCTCAGGTCGCGCTGACTGACGGGAGTACGTACTTCACTCGGTGCAGGAATATCACTGCTGATCATCTCGGGCAAATCAAAACTCATATCCACTCTAGACGCTGTTCGTGCCAGAGCCTGGCCTAGAACGTCTCTCCATCTAAAACTAACTCAAAGCTCTAATGATCACGCTGTGACCTCAGAACCTTCTCCATTCTACAACAAGAGAGAAAAAAGTAAAAACTCTGCACCTCCAAGATGTGCTGAATTAA
>JAILLS010000013.1 GCA_024693025.1 Succinivibrio sp.
TGGCCATGCTTGTTGACCATCCCCTCTCTAATGAACGTATCTCGCTAGCTGAAAGTAGGATCCGTCAGTTTAAAAGCAAAAGGCCGAGCAGAAATGCAAGCTTTGATCTGTGTAAAGCCCGTATTGATGTACGTTATATGCGCTTTGACCTTAAATCCTTTAAACAGAATCTGCTGCAGGCCTCTGCTTCAAAAGCAAACTCAACCTACCGCAACTATGCACTGGCCCTGATTGCCTATGAAGAGAAGAATTATAACGAGGCAGCAGGTTATCTTGCCTCTTTAGCAAAACTCTCTCGTAATATCTTTGTTCTGGATTTAAAAACTGACGTGGATCTGAAACTAGGCAGAGGAGCACAGAGCAGTGCCACCCTAGCCTCGCTTTATCAGAAACGACCTTTAGATGAAGCCGTAGCTTTAAATTACGCCAATGCCCAGCTTGAACTTGGCAATTCCCGTAACGCTATCAAAATTCTTGAGAAATTTACCCGCAAGAAGCCGCAGAACCTGACAGCCTGGGATTTACTTGCCGAAGCCTATCAGAAGGCAGGTAACCGCTGCAGTCTGCTGCAGGCTCAGGGTGAGGCAGCTACACTCAAGGCCCAGTACAATGTGGCTATCGGTAAGCTTAATGAAGGGCTGAACACCTGCCATGACAGCTATACCAGAGAGATTCTTAAGGCCAAGATAACCAAGGTGAATGAACTGCGCAATTTTGATGAAGGTATCAATCAGAGCATGCGCTAGCGGCTATAACCTGCTTAATGAAAGGAATGGTCAGCTCACGCTGTGCCTGCAGAGATGAATCTTCCAGCTTGTCTAGAAGAGAGGATAGCTTTGCTAAATCATGATTGAAATGAGTTACCAGAAAGCCTGCAGTTTTTGCGCTCAGATTAAGTCCTCTCAGCTCTGCCTTTTGCTGCAGAGCAACTGCACACTGCTCAGTATTCAGATACTTAAGCTCGCCGCAAATTCCGCTGCCTAAACGGGTATTAAGATCCCTGCGCAAATAGGCAATCTTATCAAACGAGCAGCTAGCCGTGGTCACCAGTACTCCAGTCTGCGCATCAGTCCAGCGATTAAACACACTAAAAAGCATTAGCTCCCACTGCTCATCTCCTGCCACACTGTCCACGTTATCCAGCAGTACAACCCGTGGCAAAGAGGTATTTAGGATCTCAGGGCCTAAGGCTTTAGCAAGCTTTAAGTCAAGCATAAAGCACTCATCTTCTCTTCCTTCAAACTCATTTTGCAAAGCCTGCAGCAGATGTGACTTGCCACAATGCTCTTTACCAAACAGATAAAAAAACTCATGGCTTTGAGAATTCTGCAGAGTTCTTTGGAGCTGACCTACGAGCGCAGCATTGTCACCTAAAAAGAATGAAGCTAAGTCGTGGCGCTCATACACATGTAAAGGCAGCGCCACTTGATAAGGTGCTTTATCAGACATCAGTTAGAGGCAGTACCCTGAGCCGGCAGCGGCATCTTCACAAAACCTGAAGTAGGTATGGAGGTAACCCGCATAGGATCTGCACGGCCCACACCGCCCCATGCACTCTGCACCGGACCTGCCGAATTATTGAACTGATAGTGCCAGTCACCGATTTTGGTAAATTCACTTGCATGGGCAAAAGTGCCATCTAGTATCTCTGCAGAACCCGAGGTGGCCACATCCATGATCACCCCCGCAGGACTATAGCCTACAATGCGGATTGAAGCTTCATATCCATAGGTAACCAATGCAGATCTGATGGCTCGGTAATCCGCAAGATTTGAAATTCCGGAAATTGCAATGCGCACAAAGCCCCGATAAGGACCGACAGCCAGCGTCTGACCTAAGGTCGGTGCAGCAGTATTCTCTGTACTGCCCTGAGTATTATTCATTAAAATCTGAGCAATATCAGTGGTTACCTGATGTGCAACAGTGGGATCATCACCGCTGCGATCTACTGCACCTAAAAGACGCCCTTCTCCGTCATAGACTTTAAGCTTAGTCTCAGTAAGTCCACGAGTGTTTTTAGCCATGGTACCCGCCACATAAAACTTCGCGTCATAACGACGGGAAGCAGTTACCAAGTTGGGATCTTCTGCAGCTATTACCGTATTGGCATTCACTAACTGAACATCATCTATGTCCATGACTGGGAAAAGCAGTCGATAATGATTGGTATTAGCTTCTCCAGCTAGCAACGGGGCAACCTGATTAGGATTTGAGTCACTGACAAAATAATTAGATGAGGTGTCATAGAGCCAGATGAGCACCGGCTCACTTAAACCGCTCCATTGCACGGAGCGCTGCTCGTCTAAAACCTTTGAGAGCTTGTCACTATCATAGCTGACACTCAGCATAGTTCCCTGCAGGGATGCCTGAGAGAAAGCAGCCCCCGCATCCTGGACCTTTAGTTTAGCAGTGCTATTAGGATCAAGTGCCGAAACCGCCTGGTTTAAGCTCTGCATAATAGCCGCATCTAAGCTCTCAGTTACAGGATATGAAAAAGATAAATCCTCTGCCTGAGCTAAAGAGGCCCCGACGCAGAGAGAAAGTAATCCAAGAACAGAATGAAATTTCACGGTTTTCTCCTTTTGATTGCTCAATTATTCTAACATATCCTTAAAAATTAAGCTTAAACGAGCTTACGCTCGATGCAAATTGTTTCAAAATGAGCTGACTGCTCCAAAGTCATGACTTTAACTGTAATTACTCTGACCACAGAGCCTTTGGAACAATAACCTAAATGCAAACTTATACTTAGTCAAGTCTAGCGCATTGCGCCTGAATTAAGAGTCTATAGGAGCTTTATAGCGCTACTTTTTTAAGCAGCTTTAGGTTAAAATTAGCGTCAGCAAGTTTTTGGAGTAAGGATATGTCTAACTTAACCTATAAGGATGCCGGAGTCGATATCGATGCCGGAGAAGCTTTAGTTGAACGCATCAAGGCCCCGGTCAAGTGGACCACAAGACCTGAGGTCATCGGTGGATTAGGCGGGTTTGGAGCTTTAACAAGGATCCCTGGCAAATATCATGAGCCTGTTTTAGTCTCAGGAACCGATGGTGTAGGAACTAAACTGCGT
>JAILLS010000007.1 GCA_024693025.1 Succinivibrio sp.
GCGCCGATGGTAGTGCAACGTACGTTTGTGTGAGAGTAGGTCATTGCCAGGCATCTAATACCAAGGAGCGGTAGTTCAGCTGGTTAGAATGCCTGCCTGTCACGCAGGAGGTCACGGGTTCGATCCCCGTCCGTTCCGCCATTATCTTAAAAAGAGCAGTTGAGTTTTCAGCTGCTTTTTTTGTTTGTGGCATGTTTAGATTAAGTATGTATTCTGGGGCTCTGTTTTTCTTAGCGCTTAAATGCGCCTTAGACCTTGCTATAATAGGCGCTGAATTATATATGTAGTCATTGAGGTAGAAGTGAATGCCGATTAAAGTACCCGACGGATTGCCTGCTAATACTGTGCTAACCACAGAGCAGGTGTTTGTGATGACTGAGGAACGAGCCACTCATCAGGATATTCGTCCCCTGAACTTGTTGATGCTCAATCTCATGCCCAATAAGATCAATACTGAAGTTCAGTTCTTACGCATGCTCTCCAACAGTCCCCTTCAGGTTAACATTCAGTTTCTGCGCATAGACAAGCATTTTAGTAAAAATACTCCTCAGGCTCATCTCGATACTTTCTACTGTAATTTTGAAGATATCAGAGATAAATTTTTTGACGGTATGATCATTACCGGTGCTCCGCTCGACAAGATTTCCTTTGATGATGTGACCTACTGGTCAAAGCTGGTTGAAATCATCAAATGGAGCGCTGAGCATGTCACCTCAACCTATTTTTCCTGCTGGGGTGTTGCTGCCGGTCTCAAGGTCTTCTATGACGTGGAGATGCAAAGTCGTAAGGAAAAGCTGTCCGGCGTCTATATGTGCCAGACTGCCAAAAGCTATGACACTATTATTCGCGGTTTTGATGACCGTTTCTTAGCACCTTTCTCTCGTTTCATTGACTTTACTCCTGCCATGCTCAGTCAGTATACGGACCTTGAGGTGCTGGCCGAAGGTCCTGCCTGCGGTGTATATTTGGCGGTATCTCCTGATAAGAAGCAGGTCTATGTCACAGGTCATCCGGAATATGATGCGACCTCACTGGCTGATGAATATCGGCGGGACATTATGGCAGGCAAGAATCCTAGGATGCCGGTTAATTATTTCCCATTCAATGATCCGGCCATGAGTCCATCCTGCTCGTGGCGTTCACATGCCTCGATGCTCTACGGCAACTGGCTGAATTATTATGTTTATCAGGTAACTCCATACGAGTTTTAGTCTGAATATCAAGCATAAAGTTTAGGTTATCCCCTAACTTTAAGGAATCAGAAGTGTCATCACTAAAAATTGCAAAATTCAGAATTCAGGGCGGCAAAGCTCTAGATGGCGAAGTTAATATTTCTGGAGCTAAAAATGCGGCATTGCCGATTTTACTGAGTTCTATTCTGACCAAAGAACCGGTGCTGTTCAGACGTATTCCTGATCTTGCCGACGTCAAGACCTGTTTTTCTCTGCTTGAGGATCTGGGCAAGATTTATAACCACGACGTGGATGCCAATGCTGCTACGGTAACTGGTGAAGCCATCAATAAAGTAACCTCCTATGATCTGGTAAAAACCATGCGGGCCTCGATTATGGCGTTAGGCCCTCTTTTGGCCTATCTGGGTGAAGCTGAGGTTTCTCTCCCGGGAGGCTGTGCCATTGGCGCCAGGCCTGTTGATCTGCATATCAAGGGTCTGCAGATTCTAGGTGCGGAGATCAAGATCGAAGATGGCTATATCAAGGCTCGTGCTCCTTTAGGACGCCTGCAGGGCGGCCGCATTGTCATGGACAAGGTGTCGGTGACCGGCACGGAGAACCTGATGATGGCAGCTACCTTAGCTGAAGGTGTAACCATTATTGAGAATGCGGCTTTAGAACCTGAAGTGGTTGATCTCGCCGTCTGCCTGCGCAAGATGGGGGCGAAGATCACTGGCGAAGGAACCCCTCATCTGGAAATCATCGGAGTAAAACAGCTGCATGGCTGTGAGCATGATGTGGTAGCTGACAGAATCGAAACCGGAACCTATCTGATTGCGGGCATTGCCACCCATGGTCTGGTGTCATGTGTCAATGCCAATGCCTCCACCATGGATGCTCTGCTGGATAAATTAAGACAGGCCAACAGCAAGGTCGAGATCGATGGCGATCGCATCACCGTGGATATGCGGGGCAGAACCATTAAGCCTGTAGATATTGTGACAGCACCTCATCCTGCTTTTCCAACCGATATGCAGGCTCAGTTTACCGTGCTCAATGCGATAGCCGATGGGGTAAGTTCGGTGACGGAGACGATTTTTGAAAATCGCTTTATGCATATTGCCGAGCTCAACAGAATGGGCGCTCATCTGGAAATCAAAGGCAATACCGTACTCTGCACCGGGGTGCCGCGTCTAACCGGGGCACAGGTAATGTCCTCCGATTTAAGAGCGTCAGCAAGTCTGGTGATCGCAGGTCTGGCTGCTGAAGGTACGACGATTGTGGACAGAATTTACCATATGGATCGAGGCTACGAGCATATTGAACGTAAAATCCTGGGTTTAGGCGGAAATATAGAGAGATTTTGGAGCTAATGTTTGATTTAACCCCTTACAATACCTTTGGTCTGCAGGTTTCTTCGACAGCAGGCTATGTGATCAGCAGCAAAAGCGATCTGCGCCATATCACCGATGCGGATGTGCTTATTCTCGGACAGGGCAGTGACATCCTGCTGACTGAGGATATTGAGGGCATGGTGCTTATCGATAATATCAAATTCTGTGAGATTAGCGATGAGGATGACTGCTATGTAGTCAAGGTCGGCGGAGGCAATATCCTAGATGAGCTGATTGCCAAACTGGTGGACCTGGGGATCAGCGGTCTTGAAAATCTTTCTGCAATCCCTGGCACCATGGGAGCTGCCCCAGTACAGAATATCGGCGCGTATGGGGTTGAAATTGGCAAGTATATTGAGGATGTGGAGTGCTTTAATCTAATTTCCAGGGAAGTTGAGCACTTCAGTCACGAGCAATGTCAGTTTGGCTATCGGACCTCTTATTTTAAAGAACATAAGGAGCATAAGCTCTTTATCATGGAGGTGACCTTAAAGCTGCCTAAAGGCTTTCATCCGGTGCTGAGCTATCAGGGGATCCGTGAGCAGGAGTTTGCATCTCCAAAGGCCCTGCGCAGTAAGGTGGTGGAGCTGAGAAAACAGAAGCTGCCTGATCCTAAAGAGATCGGCAATGCCGGAAGCTTCTTCAAAAATCCTACGGTTGATGCTCAAACCTATCAGAAGCTTAAAGCCCGCTTCCCTGATCTGCCTGCCTATCCGAATGCCGAGGGCAGCTATAAGCTTGCTGCAGGCTGGCTGATTGACAGAGCCGGCTGCCGCGGGATCACGCATGGCAAGGCTGGTACCTGGGAGCAGCAGGCTCTGGTTTTAGTGAATAGGGGCGGGGCCAAGCCGCATGAAATTGTGGCTTTAGCCAGATATGTCAGAGCCGAAGTTCAGCATATGTTTGATCTGGCACTAGAACCTGAAGTGAGAATCTTTGGCAGTCATGGAGAGATCTCGTGGGAGCAACTTTAAACGGTTGTCTAAAACTCTTAACCCTGCTCAATGAGGCGCCTGAACGGATCCTGAGCCTTCAGGAGCTGTGCGCAAGTCTTGCCCGCTCGCGTGAGACTCTGCTAGAGCAGGTTAAACTGCTCAATACCTATGATTATATTCTTGAAGATCTAGGCAAGGATCAGCTGTATCTTAACCGCAGCCTGGATTTCTATGATGAAGATTATATCTTCAGAGCGTCTAAGGGCAAGGGACGGGTGAGTGTGCTTGAGAGCATCGGTTCGACAAATACTGAAATGCTGACTCGCCATGCAAGTCTTGCCTCAGGGGATGTGATCCTCGCCGAGATTCAGTACGGCAGCCGCTCAAGACGCAATACCAAGTGGCACTGTCCTATCGGCTCGCAGCTGACCATGTCGCTCTGCACTCTCTATGAGCCGACGCTAGATATCGCCGGTTTATCTGTCGCAGTGGGGGTCAGACTTGCCGCAGTGCTTACCGAGCTTGGAGTTGAAGAGGTCAAGGTTAAATGGCCAAATGATCTCTATGTACAGGGCAGAAAAATCTGCGGGATCCTCGTGGAGACCATCTCCAATCTGCATAGTCTCTATATTGTGACCGGGCTTGGACTGAATGTGCACAAGGAGGGCTTTGAGGAGCTTGAGACTCCTCATATCTCCTTAGATGAGGCGCAGGTTAAGCTGAGCAGAAATGAGGTGGCAGTAGCCGTTATCAGCGCACTGCGCGAATTGTTTGAGCAGTTTCAGAGGTCCGGCTTTGTCCCCTATCAGGCAGACTTTGACCAATGGGATTATCTCAAAGACCGCCAAATAGCCGTGAAAACAGAGTCTTCGCTGTTTCAGGGGAGAGCCTGCGGTATTGATGAGAAGGGCGCTTTACTGTTACAGACAGCAAAGGGCCTTGAACATCTGACCTCGGGCCACATTCTCTAAGTTCGTTATTTTCTTAAGTCAACCTCGAAAATCTTATGGTTTTTGCCCTTGCGCAGCACCAGGTTGGCGCGGCTCATACTCGGCTTGATATTTTCCACAAGATTAGGATGGTTGACAGCCTCCCAGGTGAGTCTGGCCATCGCAATAGCCTGCTCCTCAGGAATATTGGCATATTTATGGAAGTAGCAGTTCGGATCGTTAAAGGCGCTTTCTCTTAGCTTCAGGAAGCGGTCGACATACCATTCGAGCAGAAGTTTCTCATCGGCATCCACATAGATAGAATAGTCGATGAAATCCGCGATAAAAGCGGTTTTTTTGATATCCGGGTAGTCTTCACCCGTCTGCAGCACGTTGACGCCTTCTAAAATTAAAATATCCGGACGGTCAACCAGCGTATATTCATTAGGCACTACATCATAGGTCAGATGAGAGTAGACCGGCACCTTAAGATTAGGTTTGCCGTCTTTTAAATCAACCAGAAAGCGCATCAGCTTTTTCACATCATAGGAGATGGGGAAGCCTTTTCTGCCTAGGATCATGCGCTCTTCAAGCACATCATTAGGGTAGAGAAAACCGTCGGTAGTGATCAGTGTGACCTGAGGCTTTTCAGGCCAGCCCTTGATCAGTTCATTCAGCAGTCTTGCGGTAGTGGTTTTGCCCGCCGAGACAGGACCGGTGATGGAAATAATAAAAGGCACGTTATCCATCGGTTTGCCCAGGAATTTCTGGATGATGCTCAGGCGGTCATGCCTTGAATGAAAGTGCAGATTTAAGAGGCGAGACAGAGGCAGATAGATTTTGCGCACATCCTCAAGAGAGATAATATCGTTAAAGGCTTTTAAATGTCTCAGATCATCCTCAGTCAAGTTGAGCTTGTCTGAAGAATGGCGAAAACCGGACCAGGTTTCGGTATCAAAGCGAAAGAAGGGTGATGAATCAATTTGTTCTGCCATATTTCCTCAAATGCAGCCGTATCCAGAAAAGATAAACTATTTTTGGGCCGAATCAAAAAAATTATTTATCGTGGTAAGTAACTTGTTTTTATCATAACTTTTAAGCAGATAACCATTAGGCTTTAATGAAATTGCCTTGGTTACGCTGCTTCTCTCATCCACACTGGTGAGAAAGAATACAGGGATGTCCCGCAGATTCTCTTCTGCTTTGATGCTCTGCAGAACCTGAGGTCCATTCAAAATGGGCATTTCATAATCAAGGAGGATGAGATCGGGGTTGTGGGTGGCAAGATACTGAATGGCCTGAGCACCACTGTTGACAGGTACGGTATCATAGCTTTCAGATAGCCAGGTCCTGATCATTTTTAGGAAGGTGGGATCATCATCCACCAGCAGGATTTTTTTGCGCGCTTCGCTGTCCTGCAGGGTAAAGATATCCTTAAGCGAGCTGACGAGCTGACTAATCACTATCGGCTTATACATTCTGTCGCTGATAAAGCCGCGCGGCAGATACTGTTCAGCACTGTCACACTGTTCCATGGCCCCGGCTAAAATCACCTTAAGCTGCATTTTGCCGATGGTCTCGCCCAGAAAAGTCATATATTCAAAATTGCTCACGTAGGTCCCCACAAAGATCACCAGAGCTTCGGCATATTTCACCGCATCGAGCAGTTCTTCCTGAACTGGATTGATAATCCGGGTTTCAAAGTAATTGGCCTTTAAAGCCTTGACTGCGGCATTGACCGTAAAGGAACTGTCTCCGCTTATGACAACAATTTTGTGAGGATTCATGCTGTATCCTAAATGTTAAGCATTTCTGCAATTCTAACAATATTCCTATCCATAGACAATTTTTAGATATTAGATCTATGAGCTAGGTGTGGTGTTCAGCAAGCTTAAAAGCTCATCCCAGTCGGGTTTGTCTGCTGCTGCTTGAAGTTTTGGGAGTAAGCCTGCATAAGACTCTGGCAGCTGATACTCAGAGAGGGTCTCTAGAATCATCTGCAGATCTTCAAAGTTATAGTCTGAAACGGCACTCTTAAGCTGCTCAAAAGCTTCAGTAAGCTCATCCTGTGTAAGATCCTGCGCCTCCTTGTGCTCCTCTTTGGCTTCCGTGAGCGGGGTGAGTTCTGTACCTAAGGCTTTGCCTAAAGCTTCAAGCCTGGGGAAAGAGGCTCTGATCTGGTCATTTTGTCCCTGCTTGCCTGCCAGCTCAAGCTGCAGCGCAAGCTCAGAGAGCCGCTTAGCTCCGATGATGCGTGCAGAACTTTTAAGAGCATGGACCTTGATGGTAAAGTTTGGATAGTCAGCCTGATTTAGATAGGCAGCAAGCTCATGCAGATTGGGGGCTAACGACCTAGCGAAGATGGTCAGGGCAGTGAGAAAGTCCTGAGCTGAGCCGCAGTTTGCAATGCCCTCAGGTACGTTAAATTCGTGAACCTCTGCAAGCCACTGAGGCAGCACAGTCTCACAAGGGTGGTCCTCCTGATCCTCACTTGGTTTGCGGGTAAGTCCCTTAGGCAGTTTCTGAAGCAGCAGGTGCTCTAGGGTCTTAGGATCGATAGGTTTACTCAGATAGTCATCAAAGCCTGCCTGCAGATACATGTCACGGGCGCCGGTGATGGCATTGGCCGTTAAGGCAATCACCGGTACAGGGGCCTGTTCAAAGCGTGGTATCTGTTTGAGGCGGTGCAGGGTTTCAATGCCGTCTAGCTCAGGCATAAGATGATCGAGGAAAATCAGATGATACTGATTGCGCTCGCACAGCTCTAAGGCCTCCAGACCGCTTTGGGCAGTGGCGATCTGCAGTTTGGTGCGCTTGAGCAGACCTTTAAAGACGGTCAGATTCATCGCGTTGTCATCGACGACCAGAATTTTGCCATCCGGGGCTTCAAAGGCTGGCTGATAGCTGCTGGAACTCTGCTTCCGGGTATATTCCTGAGTACTGCATTCACCGATCGGCTCGCGGCTGACAATCTCCTGTTTTAGCACAAAGGAGAAAGTGGAGCCTTGGCCGTAGGTGCTTGCTACCTGCAGAGAAGATCCCATAAGTTTGAGAAGCAGTACCGTGATGCTCATGCCCAGCCCGGTTCCTTCAATATTACGGTTGCGGTCCTCTTCAATGCGCTCAAAGGCTTTGGTCAGCTTGGGCAGATCTTCTTCCTTGATGCCGATGCCGGTATCACTGACTTTAACCAGGAAGCTGACGCTCTGTTCAGTCTGACTGACCTTGTGAAGCTCAAGAGTAACCGTGCCTTCCTGCGTATATTTAAAGGCATTGGTCAGGAGATTGGAGATAATCTGTTTGATGCGCAGATCATCTCCTTTGAGCACTGACGGCAGGCTCTGATCTACCTGCATCTTGAATTCAATGGGCTTATGGCCTAGATGATGGCTGAGCAGGGAAGGCAGTTCAGAGAGCAGAGAGCGCAGATCATAGGCGGTTTCAAGCAGTTCCATCTTGCCGGCTTCAATCTTGGAAAAATCCAGGATCCCGTTTACGATGCCTAACAAAGAACGTCCTGCCTTCTGGATATTGCTGGCATACTCGCGGATCTGAGGCTCAGAGCTTTCCCTTAAAATCAGCTCATTCATGCCGAGAATAGCATTGATAGGAGTGCGGATTTCATGGCTCATGTTGGACAGGAAGTTGGATTTGGCTGCATTGGCTATATTGGCTTCCTGTACGGCTTCTTCAAGCTCGGACGTAACATGCTCTAAAAAGGCGGCCAGACGCTCAGCCAGCGGAGTAACCTTGACGAGTGAGCAGGAGAGCGGCGTCTGATCCTGTGAAGCAATCGACGAGGCTTTGCGCTGCTTCACCTCTTCATGCATGCCCACTACTACCAGGGCGCTGTTTAAAATCCCGCCCTGTCCGTGATAGCGGAAAATTTCAGACGTGCCGTTGATGTACAGGGAGTGAGGCGCAAGCTGCAGGAAGGGGGAGGTTTCCTCAGCGGTTTTATTGCCGAGGAAAATCTGATGATTCATGCACAGATATACCACCAGAGCCTCAGGGGCAAATTCCTTGAGCTTAAGACTGCGCTGCCGGGCCTGATTAATCAGAGTTGAGCCCTGCGTATAGGAGAAGCGGTATTTTTCTCCTTCAGTTATATCTGAGGTAAAAAATAATTTGCCGCTGCTCTGATCATAGGACAGGGGCATACGCGCCACTTCAAATCCCTGTCTGCAGGTGATCAGAGGAAATTCGGTGATATTGAAGATGAGATTGTCATCTAAATTGACGTTTAAATACTTAGGATAAATCTGCGCTGCCGATTGATCATCAATCTTTTCTATGCAGTAATTCCCCTCAGTTTTGCTGATGGTAAGCTCTTTGCCGATCGGTTTCCAGCCGATGTAGCTGTCGGCATAGACTTCAAGCTCTTCGCCGCTGTAGGCAAGCAGCACGATGCCTTCATTATGACAGCCGCTTGGACCTATGACATAGCGTTTATCATTAATCCCGAATATGGAGACCTGACAGCCAAAATTATCAGTGACTCCGAAAAATACAATATCATCACGATCTGCAGAGAGCTTGTAGATGAATTCATGCAGCATCTGTGGCTGAGCAGAGCAGACTATCTCCACGGCTTTGAGATGGGGCAGGGCCTTGAGCTTCTGCGTGATGCTCTTTAAATGATAATCAAAGTTATGTTCGGTGCAGTCTTCATCGATAGCCAGCAGCGTGGTTTTTTCAAAAAAGATAAAGTGCAGCACGCAGCGGTGATCCACAAAATACTCCTGATCATTCCAGACATGCAGCCCGAAGATCTGTCCCTGAGGGATAGCCTGTCTGAGCTTAGAGACCAGCACATTGGCCTTTTCATTATTGAGCTGTCTTGAAAAGATTTTGATGACCACAGAGCTTGCAAGCTCATAATGACTGTCTGAGGTCACTTGTGCGAGGATCTCATCGAGATTTGAGAGTGAGTCGAGGGTGAACTGCAGTTTACGAATCATCTTGAATTATCCTTGCAAATAGCAAATTGTGGAGTCAGGGTTCTGGTGCTGTAAGACTGATTTTTTCAGACTTGGGTAATGAAAAAAAGCTTTTTTTTCTTAAAATAAAAAAAATAGTTGCAAAGCCTGAAAATCTTCGCTATCATAGCACGCGCTTTCAGTAAATAACTTAGTGCTGAGAGTAGTTGTCCGGAATCTACGGGCTACTTAATGGAGGGGTTCCCGAGCGGTCAAAGGGATCAGACTGTAAATCTGCCGGCTCTGCCTTCGAAGGTTCGAATCCTTCCCCCTCCACCACTCCTCATGATTCTGGTAATAACTTCAAATTTATTTGTGCGGGCATCGTATAATGGTTATTACCCAAGCCTTCCAAGCTTGAGATACGGGTTCGATTCCCGCTGCCCGCTCCAGTTAATAAAGTCTGTGAGCTTATTTTAACATCTTGTTCGCATAGGAAATAAATAAATGGCAAAGGAAAAGTTTGTCCGTGACAAGGTTCACGTAAACGTCGGTACTATCGGTCACGTAGACCATGGTAAAACTACTTTAACCGCAGCAATGACTGCAGTTTTAGCTAAAACCTACGGTGGTGCAGCTCTGAAGTTCGATCAGATTGATAATGCTCCAGAAGAAAAAGCCCGTGGTATTACCATTAACTCAGCACACGTTGAGTATGATACAGAGAAGCGTCACTACGCACACGTAGACTGCCCAGGCCACGCTGACTATGTGAAGAACATGATTACCGGTGCCGCTCAGATGGACGGAGCAATTCTGGTAGTAGCAGCCACTGATGGTCCAATGCCACAGACCCGTGAGCACATTCTGCTTGCCCGCCAGGTAGGCGTACCATACATCATCGTGTTCCTGAACAAGTGCGACATGGTAGATGACGATGAGCTGTTAGAATTAGTTGAGATGGAAGTACGTGAGCTTCTGAATCAGTATGAATTCCCAGGCGATGACACTCCAATCATCCGCGGTTCAGCCTTAGGCGCATTAAACGGCGAAGCCAAGTGGGAAGAGAAGGTATTAGAGTTAGCTAAGACCTTAGACGAATACATTCCAGATCCAAAGCGTGATATTGACGATCCATTCCTGCTTCCAATTGAAGATATCTTCTCAATTTCAGGCCGTGGTACCGTGGTAACCGGCAGAGTTGAGCGCGGTATCGTGAAGGTAGGCGACGAAATCGAAATCGTTGGTATCAGACCAACCATGAAGACCGTGGTAACAGGTGTGGAAATGTTCCGCAAGCTGTTAGACGAAGGCAGAGCAGGCGACAACGTCGGTATTCTGCTGCGTGGTACCAAGAGAGAAGAAGTGGAGCGTGGTCAGGTATGTGCCGCTCCAGGTTCAATCACTCCACACACCAAGTTCTCAGGTCAGGTATACGTACTGAGCAAGGACGAAGGTGGCCGTCACACCCCATTCTTCAAGGGCTATCGTCCACAGTTCTTCTTCCGTACTACTGACATCACCGGCAGCATTGAGCTGAAGGAAGGCGTAGAGATGGTAATGCCGGGTGATAACACCGACATGACCGTAACTCTGATTCACCCGGTAGCTATGGCTAAGGGCGAGCGCTTCGCTATTCGTGAAGGCGGCCACACTGTTGGCGCCGGTGTCGTTGGTGACATCATTGAATAAT
>JAILLS010000053.1 GCA_024693025.1 Succinivibrio sp.
ATGCTGCTATCAATATCCTAAATGAAGGATTGCGATTACTTACTGAAGCAGCCAAAACCTAAATATACAGTAGGGATGGAATAGCCCTAACTAAACGCCTGTGGACACTGTGTAAGACATCGAGTTACGTATCATCGTAACTAATGCAGTAGTGGTTGAAGCAGGAAGCTCCGATTTCTACAAGTCGGAGTAGTTCACAGGAAAACTGCAAGCAAATCGGTATTTTTAAAGCAAAAAAAACGCATTCCCTGTCACATCAACTATAATTTCAACAGTATCTGCTGATTGATGAGGATGAGATGAGTATTGAAGTTGTATGGCCATCAGGCTCCATGTCGTTGCTGACCCAGATTGAATCTGACCGGATCTCGCATACCTCCAAAGGTCCGATTTATGATCTCTACCGCAACTGTTCTTTAGCTGTGCTTAACAGCGGAAATCTGACCGATAACTCTAAAGAACTTTTAGATAATTATGAAAGCTTTGACATCAATGTGATCCGCAATGAACGCGGACTGAAAATCGAGCTGATCAATCCCCCGCCGACCGCTTTTGTGGATGGGGAGATTATCTCAACCCTAGGTGCCCATCTCTACTCGGTGCTGCGTGATATCGTGCAGATCTCACAGCACAGTGAGTTTCTAAGCCGTCAGCTTGAAGCTCAGGGGGTCAGCAAGGGTGAAATCTTCACCACCATCGTGTTCTCCATCCTGCGCAATGCTCAGGTTCTCAAGACCGGGATCCATCCTAATATTGCAGTGTGCTGGGGCGGTCATTCCATCAGCGCCGGTGAATATGAATATGCCTATGAGGTCGGCTACGCCTTAGGTCTTAGAGGTATAGATATCTGTACCGGCTGCGGTCCAGGCATTATGGAGGCCCCGATGAAGGGTTCAGTCCTCGGACATGCGCTGCAGCAGAACTCCAAATCCTGCCGCCTCATCGGTCTGACCGAGCCTTCCATTATTGCCGCCGAGCCGCCTAATCTGATGACCTCAGAGCTGGTGATCCTGCCAGATATTGAAAAGCGTCTGGAAGCCTTTGTACGCCTGGGTCATGTGATGATGATCTTCCCGGGCGGACCAGGAACAGCAGAAGAGCTGCTCTATATCCTGGCCATCAAGCTGCATCCTGAAAACCGCCGCTGCCTGCTGCCGCTCATTCTCACCTGCTCAAACGAAAATGAAGCCTATTTCACGGCCCTGGAGAAATTCCTCAAGGTCTGCTTTGGCAATGATATTTCAAGACAGTACCGCAAGATTATCGGCAATCCTAACGAGGTGGCGGTCGAGGTTAAGCAGGATCTCAAGAGCGTGCTTGATTACCGCAACATCCTGCATGATTCCTACTGCTTCAACTGGGGTCTGCAGATCCCAACCGAACTGCAGCAGCCTTTTGAGGTCAACCATGATCAGATGGCGGCTCTTAATCTGCATAAGGATCAGGAGCCATGGCGCCTCGCGACCGCTCTGCGCGCCGCCTTCTCAGGCATTGTGACAGGCTCGGTTAAGGAGTATGGAGCAAAGATGGTAGCCGAAAAGGGACCGTTTAAACTGCATGGTGACAAGGAAATCATCACAGCCATGCAGGAACTGCTGCAGAGCTTTATTGATCAGAAACGCTTCTTCCTCTCTGGGCGTGAATATCAGCCATGTTTTGAGCTTGAGAGCTAGAAAATCCCCTCGCAGCTGGTACCCACCAGGGTACAGCTGCGTTCTAGAATCTCATTGAAGCTGTTGGAGAAGTTTGACATATAGGCATTGAGCGACATGGCCAGCACGGCAAGACCGGTCACCATGGTGACCGCAAAGCCCAGCGAGAACACGTTCAGCTGAGGCGCCGCACGCGTCATCACGCCTAAGGTGAAATTAATGATCAGCATGGTGCACAGCGCACTGAGGGCCATGGTCAGACCACCGAGGAACATATAGCTGCCAAACCACACCATCTCCCGCATACCATCAAGCGGCAGGAAAGAACCTCCGATTGGCAGAGTTACAAAGCTGATGGTCAGAAGCTTGAAAAAGAGCAGATGTCCATTGACAGCCAGAAACACTAGAGTCGTGAGCACCGTAAAGAACTGACCTACCACCGGAGTATTGTTGCCTGACACCGGGTCGACCAGGGAGGCAAAGCCAAGGCCTGTCTGCATGGCCACCACCTGACCTGCAATGGTGAAGACCTGCGCTAAAAACTGCGTCATATAGCCTAAAGCCACCCCGATAAGGGTTTCCTTAATCACCACCAGCATGCCGTCGATGGAAATCAGATTGATGGCCCCTTTAATAGCCGGCACATCAGGCAGAATGCAGACGGTAAAGGCCATGGCAAACAGCAGACGCGCCCGCATCGGCAGCGAACGTCCAGCAAACAGAAACATATTGGAGCAGAAGCCTGCGACGCGGCAGAACGGAAAAACCACGGCCGCGATGGCGTTCAGCTGGATAACTTCAAGCATTTAGCCTATCACCTGCGGGATCATCTCAATCATCAGATAAAAAAAGCCTGTCAGCTTCTCCACGCCCCAGTGAGCGCCGAACATCAGGGCGACCACGGTGACCAAAAGTCGCGGCAGAAAGGAGAGGGTCTGCTCGTTAATTGAGGTGGCGGCCTGAAAGATGGACACGCACAGACCTACGCATAATGAAGGCAGAATGGTGGCGGCCACGAGGATAGCTACCAGGCTTAAGGCCTGACGTACTACGTCCACATAGATCTCAGGTTCCATAGTCTCTCTCCTAACTTGGCACGCCCAGACCGAAACTTGACATCAGCGTGCCCATAATCAGAGCCCACCCGTCAACCAGCACAAAGAGCATCAGCTTAAAAGGCAGTGACACAATCATCGGCGAGAGCATCATCATACCCATGGCCATCAGGATGGAAGCCACCACCAGATCGATAATCAGAAACGGCAGAAACAGCATAAAGCCGATCTGAAAGGCCGTCTTCAGCTCACCGAGCATGAAGGCCGGAATAATGACCCGCAGCGGCAGATCCATTGGATTCTGCGCCGTTACATTGGCATATTCTGCAAAATTATTCAGATCAGTCACGCGCGACTGCTCCACCATGAACTTTTTCAGCGGCACCTGACCTAGCTCGAGACCTTCACGCAGCGTGATCTTATCGTCCATATAGGGCGCAATGGCCTGCGTATAGATATCATCAAACACCGGGGTCATGATAAAGATGGTCAGAAAGAGCGCCAGACCGATGATAATCTGATTGGACGGCGAGCTCTGCAGACCGATGGCCTGCCTGAGGATCACCATCACAATGGTGATGCGCATAAAGGACGTGGTCATGACCAGCATGGAAGGAATAAACGAGAGCATGGTCATGAGGATCAGCATCTGCATGGAGACGCTGTAATCCTGCGTGCCGTCAGGATTGGTTCTGACGGTAAAGGCCGAGAGATCCAGATCTGCGCCGGAGGCATACGGAATCGCACACAAAAGTGCTCCGCTGCACAGGGTCAGGAGGAAACTCAGCTTAAACAGCCGCACTAAACCTTTGAGTTTTAAACTGGCCTCATCTTTCGTCATGCTGTGTCTCATCTTGTGCCTTTGGCTGTGCAGTTTCAAGCTTCCCGGCTGACAGTGCTGTCTGCAGCGTAGTCTGTGAGCGTTTAAACTCCTCGCCAAAGCTCTTGCCTTCCGAGGAGGACAGGTCGGTCAGATAGCTGATCTGATGCGCAGTCACTCCCACCAGAATACTGCGTCCCCGCACATTGATAATCATCAGACGCTCTTTAGGCCCGACTGCCATCTGAGTTTCAAGGTAGAGCTCACCCGTGCGCTTATTGATGGCAAATTTGCTTTTTTTGAGCAGATACCCAAGGAACATGATGAGCCCGACAATCGCCATGGTCGAGAAGAACCAGGAGGCGAGCCCGCCAAACAGAGTGTTTTCAGTTGGAGAACTAGGCAGCACACTTGACGAGGCTGCCTGATCTGTCCCTGCGGCAGCACAGAGCAGAGGCAGCATTAACAGAACATAAAACAGGCGCTGGAGCATATTATTTAAGTTTTTTGATGCGTTCGACCTGACTTATCACATCAGTCAGACGGATGCCGAATTTATCATTCACCACCACGACCTCACCATGCGCAATCAGAGTACCATTGACCAGCACATCCAGAGGCTCACCTGCCAGACGTTCAAGCTCAATGACCGAACCCTGATTTAACTGCAGAAGATTACGGATACTGATCTTAGAATGCCCCACTTCCATGGTGATGGTCACCGGAATATCCAGAATCGCATCCAGCTTTTTGCGCTCTTCGCGTGAGAGCGGAGCCTTAGAGGAACCTTCGCCCTCCTCGAACTCCTCAAGCTGGGCACCCTCTGCTTCAGGCAGAGCAGGATCTCCCCCTTCGCCTTCTTGGGAATTTAAGGCAGCCGCCCATTCATCGGCTAATTTCTGATCCTCATCTGTCATATAAACTCCCGTTAATCGTCATCAAACTCTTCAGCATCATCGTCGTCATTATTGATATTGGTATTGCCCTTGATGAAGGTGATCTCGCTCTTCATTGACTGTGGACGCTCTAACACCTTGCTGATCTTGATGGCAAGCTTATCTGAGCTGCGTCCAAGCTTGGCCCGATAGCTTGGCAGCTCCTCAATATATACCAGCAGATCTTCCGGAATATCAACGCTTAGAATATCACCGGCCTTGAAGTTCATGATATCGCGCAGCGAGACATCCGTATCCAGAAGCTTGACGCGCATATCCACGTTGACATCCATGACCTCTTCACGCAGCGCCTTGTTCCAGCGCACGTCGGTATCACCCTTGTCTGACTGCACACCAGCATCAAGCAGTTCACGAATCGGTTCAATCATGGAATAAGGGAAGCAGATGTGCATGTCACCGCCGCCCCCGTCGAGATCAATGTGGAACTTGTTGATCACCAGCACTTCAGAAGGCGAGACAATATTGGCCATGGCCGGGTTCACCTCGGAGTCCAGATATTCAAACTCCACATCCATGACCGGAGCCCAGGCCTCCTTATAGTCACCGAAGATCATCTTGAGCAGCTTCTGAATAATTCTGCGCTCAGTCGGCGTAAATTCACGACCTTCGATCTTGGTTCTGAACCGCCCTTCCCCGCCAAAGAAGTTCTCCACCAGAATGAAGACCAGACGGGCCTCCAGGGTCACGAGGGCCGTCCCTTTGAGCGGTCTGAAACGCACCATGTTCAGGGAGGTCGGCACATACAGCTCCTGGGTGTATTCGCCGAACTTTTTCATTTCGACGCCGTTCCAGGTTACTTCAGCACTGTGCCGCATCATATTGAACAGACTGATGCGCATGTGACGGGCAAAACGCTCATCCACGAGTTCCAGAGTAGGCATGCGCCCACGGACGATACGTTCCTGCGAGCCGAAGTCGAACGACTTAATGCCGGATTCGTCCTTGGGCTCTTCAGGTTCTACATCATCTGCACCATGCAGCAGCGCATCAATTTCGTCCTGGGTTAGGAACTCAGTCACGTTTATCTCCCGTTACTGTACGACAAAACTCGTAAACAGCACCTGTTCAATCAGCGGAGCTTTAGCTACTTCGGACATCTTGGCCCGCGACATATCCAGCAGCACCCGCTTGAGACGCTGTCTGCCGCTAGGCTTGAGCAGCTCCTCATAGTTCTGTTCGGCTAAAGCCTGGAAGAACACACTGTTGAGCAGAGTCAGATGGGTTTTAGCCGCTGACTCGTTATCCGCGCCTGATACCACCAGCACAATCTCCACCTGACCGGTGTGAGGACGTTTGGAATTGCTGGCCATATTGAAGACAAAAGGCTTATCAAACTTGATATACATATCCTTTGTCTTGGCCGCCTCCTCCGCCTCTTCCTGGGCAAGTTTTGCCGCGACTTCCTCTGGGGTTGGTCCCTTGACTTCAAACGGCCAGAGCTGCAGGAAAAATGCAGCGCCGAAATAACCGCCTGTGCCGAGCAGCAGGACCGCCACAATCAGGATAATGATTAAAAGTTTCTTGCCCTTTTTAGGAGTCTCTAAGGAATCATCATCCTTTTCTTTTTTCTCTTTCTTTGCCATAAGGTCTCCAATACTCTAAATTATTGTATTATGACCCTTAACGTTCTATTAGTTAAGCAAAAAAGTTCAATGTATGCTCATTTTGTGAGCTTTGTGCAAGATCTTCAGGTTTTGCCTCCTCTCCGAGCGGGCGTGGAGCCCTGAAAAAGACCCCGTCATCCTGAGGTTTGCCATCCTGATGCTGATCGGCGAGCTGATTGTCCTGCTGCTCGGTACTCTGCTCCTCAGAGAAGCCTGACTCTTCATCCAGCTCTGCCTGCACCTCCATGCCCTGCTCAAGCATAAGCTCACGCAGTTTAGGCAGGGTATCAGCCACCAGAGCACGTGTGGCAGGATTGCTGGCAGCCACGGTAATCTTGCTGACTTCATCCATACCTGTCACATCAATGCTGATCTTAAGCTTACCTAACTCACCAGGATTCAGGTTGAGCTCCACGCTCTGCAGATTACGTGCCGCCATAGCCATCACCTGCTTGGCCAGCTCTTCTGCATTCCGTCTTAAATTCTCCGCAAGCTGAGACTTCTCAGGACTCTTCTGCCCCTTGGTCACTGAATTGAGCTCGGCTGTGACCTGCTGACCGAAGGACAGCGGTTCCTGAGCCTGAGCGGCATTGCCGGCCTTCACGCCTTCTGCTCCGTTCATGCCGGCAGGCTTTGCCTCATTAAGAGCCCCGCTCTCTGCACCTGAAAGCTGTTTCTGCAGAGTCGAGAGAGCATCTCCCATCTTAGCTTCAAGGCTTGGCTGCTGGGCAGCTGGAGTATTCTTCTGAGCCTGCATTTGCTGCATCAGCCAGGGACTTGGCTGAGAACTGCCATTTGAGCTGCTCTCCCCGCCGTTCAGGAAGGAGGAGCCTTCACCCTTAAGCTTGCTGCTGATATTCAGGCTCTCGGCAATTGCGGATAAATCCTGCGCACTCTCCCTGCCGTTTTTCACCAGATCTTCAAGGTTCTTGCCTTTGACATCCACCTGCAGCACATTGGCTTTTTGCATCAGGCTGTTGAGCTTGTCACCCTCTGCCTGCTGTCCTGAGCTCTGCACTTCCTTAAGTCCTTCAGTCAGAGCCTTCAGGTCAACCTGCACCTTATCATCAGAGAACTGCATCATCTGTGCAGCTGCCTGCTGCTTCTGAGAGTCCTGCGGCACTCTGCCCTGCAGGGCTGAGAAGAGTTTGAAATTCTGCTCGCGGCGATCATTAAAAGAACTGCCGCCAAACTCGCCGCTCTCGCCTGCGTCAGCAACACTGCCTGACATGCCTGTATTCTCAGCAAACTTGCCTAGGCTGAAGAATTCGGCACTCTCCTCCCCAAAACCTGACTCTGCAGACTTGGGAGCTGATTCTGAAACTTCCGCTCTGTCTGCTCTATCTGCGCTGAATTCTCTTTCCTCGTGCTCAGGTCTCTCTGTTCTCTCATCTCTCTGTGCTCTGTCAGGCTCATCCTGTGCGGTGCTGCGCTTATAAGAAGGCAGCTCCGGACGCTCCGGTCTGTCAGCTGATGATTTTCTCTCAAGTTTAGGAAGCCTGGCGCTCTCAGCTCTGTCCCTGGCAAAATCTGCCTGATTAGGCTTAGGTGCGCTCCTGAGCATATCCTGCGGCTGCAGGGAGTTTAAAAGCGCAGATATTGAGCTTGAATTGCCCTGTGTGCCGGCAAAGCTTGCAAAGATGGAGGCAAAATCCTGCCCTAAGGCAGCCTGTTGACCTTTTATGCCGTCGGCGGCAAAACTGTCCTCGCGATGAGGAGCATTGACATTGATACTCTGCATTATTAGTTCCTTATAAAACTTCAGGTTTTATGGATATATTATTGAAAATTCTTAAAGTTAATTTTGCTTAGCTTTAAACTTTCCTAACTTTATATCCTAACTAATGCAAGATGTTTGCCAGCTTTATAAATCGTCCTCATCCTCTAATTCATGCGCCTGCTCGATCAGGGCACGGGCCGCTTTGGAGCTGACGATATCATCCGTCAGCTTCTGCTCTGCGCGTGCCTCAAGCGCCAGAGCCTCCTGGCGATGTCTCTCAAGCAGGGATTCAATCACCTTACGGCGCTGCTGACGTTTTAGATATTCCTGCTGCATGCGCTTTTCCTGATCCTGCAGCTTATACAGTCCGAGCTCCTGCCTTTTTTCAATACTCTTGAGCTTGACGAGGAAATTCTGATAGGAGGTAAAGATGTTCATATCCATGCCGCCCTGCGTCTTCTGCTGCAGTTCATTAAGATACATGGCATGGAACTGTCGCAGCTGCTGCAGCTGCTGCTCATAGCTGAGCACCGCCTGATGAGCCTGGACAAACTGCTCGCGGGCTTCATCCTCTTCTTTTTTGCGCTGATCTAAAACCAGATGGAGGGCTCTGTCATCTGCCATTTACACGCTAACCTCAGGCCGCGCCCGGACCTTTCTGCTGCAGGGCATCCACCTTCTGCTGCGCATCCTTCACGAGAATCATCGAGAGCTTCTTTAAATCCTCAAGGCTCTGTGCGTAAGGAATGACCGCCCGGAAGTCCTGCTGTGAGAACTCATCTATATAAGGTTTAATCATGATGGCCTGATCGATGCGCGGATCGGAGCCGCGCTGATAGGCACCGATCTGAATGAGCTCGGAGGCCTGATTATACTGAGCCAGACACTGACGCATGGTTCTGGCCATGATCAGATGCTCCTGCGTCACTACCGCCGGCATTACACGGCTGATGGATTTCTCAAGGTCAATGGCAGGATAGTGGCCGGCATCGGCAAGTTTGCGCGAGAGCACCACATGTCCATCCAGAATGGCGCGGGCAGAGTCGGCAATAGGATCCTGCAGATCGTCACCCTCTACCAGCACGGTAAAGAACGCCGTGATGGAACCCTGACCTTCAGCACCGTTACCAGCCCGCTCCACAAGGGCCGGCAGTCTGGCAAATACCGAAGGAGGATAGCCTTTGGTGGCAGGAGGCTCGCCGATGGCCAGGGCAATCTCACGCTGTGCCATGGCATAACGGGTCAGAGAGTCGATCAGAAGCAGGACATTGCGGCCCTGATCGCGGAAATATTCTGCAATGGCCAGGGTCGTCTCACAGCCTTTCAGACGCATTAAAGGAGAGGCATCCGCTGGTGCGGCAATCACCACACTGCGCGCCCGACCCTCAGGGCCTAAAATATCATCGATGAACTCTTTAACCTCACGGCCACGCTCGCCAATCAGCCCCACGACCACCACATCCGCCGAGGAGCCGCGGGTCATCATGCCCAGCAGCACTGACTTACCTACGCCGGAGCCCGCAAACAGACCCATACGCTGTCCCTGACCGATGGTAATAAAGGCATTAATGGCCCGCACCCCCACGTCAAGAGGCTCTTTAATCGGTTTTTTGGCCATAGGATTGACCTTGGTGGGATGCCACTTGCTCGCCGCTCCGCCGCCTAGAGGCCCAAGACCATCGATAGGATTGCCCACGCCATCCACCACCCGGCCTAAGAGATGATCACCATAAGGATAGGAGTCCATGCCTTTCACCGGCGTCACCTTGTCACCGCTCTGCACCCCTGAGATCTCAGTGGTCGGCATCAGATAGGTGGTTTTACCGGAAAATCCCACCACCTCGGCGCTCATCGGACCAATGCTGGTATCAATGCGGCAGCGCTGTCCAATCGGAACTTTAAGGCCCCGCGCTTCAAGGGTCAGACCAACCACGCGGGTCAGCTGCCCCACCAGAGTCGGCGGACTTTCATCTTCAGGCAGTGAGATAGCGCGCAGGCGCTCTAAAAGCCCCATGCTAGCCTCCCTGCGCAGCGCCCGGTGCAGCCGGTTTTGGGGCTGCTTTAGCCGGAGCACTCTGAGCGGCCTGGGCCTGAGCGGCAGGCTTTGGAGCGGCTGCCTTTGGGGTAGCAGGTTTAGGCGCAGGTGCTGCAGCAGGTTTAGGTGCTGGTGCTGCAGCTGGCTTTGGCATCGCCTTGACTGGAGCTGCCGGAGCCGCCGGGGCTGCCTGTTGCGGTGCAGCTACGGTCTCAGTCTGCTCCTGTGCCTGAGGCGCTGCGGCGCTGCTCTGCATAGCTGCCTGCAGTTTAGGTTTAGGCGAGAGCTGAGCCTTAGGTACGGCATCATGTGCAGGAGCATCAGGGATCTCCTCACGCAGTGCACTGTCCACGGCAGGAGCTGCGGCCGAGAGAAATTCATCGAGCAGCGCATCAATCCTGTCATGGAGACGCCACTCTACGGTTGAGGCTTCATTGCTGACCTTGATATCTCCAGGCTCCAGGCTTTCATCGCCTACCATCTCCCAGTGCTGCGCACTCATATATTCACGCCCGATGGTGGCCTCAAGTACCCCGAGATCATCAGGATTCAGACTTACCACCGCGCCCTTGTCCGCATTCGGCAGGACCGTCAGGGCTTTTTGAATCGAAGCAACCAGATAATTGTGATCGGCTTTAAGCTCTCTGCCTATAATCACCTTGCTTAAACGGGAGATGATATACACAATCTCATCGGTGACATCCCGGTCGACCTCACGCAGAGGATTAGCCAGCGCATCAGCAAGATGCCTAAAGCGCTCCACCTGTTCAAGCACAATGCTCTCACCACCCTGCAGCCCTTCGGCATGTCCCTGTTTGAATCCTTCCTCACGCCCCTGCAGAAAGCCATCATCATAGCCTTTCTTCTGCCCTTCGGCATAGCCCTGCTCCTGGCCTTCCTGAGTACCTTTTTCAAGCCCCTGGGCAAAACCTTCAGCCTGACCTTTTTCAAAGCCTTCCTGATGTCCTTCCTCATAAGCCTGAGTTTGAATCTGCTCAAGATTCTCCACGGTCAGAGCCTGCTGCTGTTCAGCCTCAGCCTGCTTTTGCGCTTCAGCCTGAGCTTGCTGCTCCTTAGCTTGCTGCTCCTGTTTCCTGCGCTCCTCTTCCTGCTTCTTTTCAAACCAGGAGCCTAAAGGATAGCCCAAGGCATTGGTGAGATCCTCATCTCCCTCGCTTAGAGTCGGCCAGCGCTTGGTTTCATAGCTGGAAATCTTTTCGGCAGGAATCACCCTGGCCATGGGTCTGTCATAGCGCCCGTCAAAACGGTCTTTCTGATTGGGGATCACATCCTCGCCATTGATGACCTGTAAACTCAGATCCCCACTTTTCATGCTGCTGTTATCTGCCATGCTCCGTCATCCTGCTGTAGGTGGAACTTACACGAAGTCACTCTTGCCGCCGCCGGAGGAGAGCATGATGGTACCCGCATCAGCCAGCTTGTGGGCAATGGTAAGAATTTCTTTCTGCGCACCTTCCACATCGGAAATCTTGGTAGGTCCCATGGAGGCCAGATCTTCCTTCATGGAGGCAGCAGCACGGCTGGACATATTCTTGAAGAACTTCTCCTTGAGCGTATCATCAGCACCCTTGAGCGCTTTCTGCAGAGTATCTGACTGCACCTCACGCAGCAAGGTCTGAATGGAACGATCGTCGACCCCGGCCAGGTTCTCGAACACGAACATGAGATCCTGGATCTGATTGCCGATCTCCTTGTCCTGAGACTGAATGGCATTCATCAGCTGAGTCTCGGTCGTGGTATCGAGGAAGTTCATGATATCGGCGGCACTCTTCAGACCGCCAATCTTGGCAGTCTGTGCACCGGCAGAGCCGGCAAACTGTTTTTCCATAATTTCATTGAGTTCCTGTAAGGCAGCCGGCTGCACCTCCTCTAAGGTGGCAATACGCATGATTAAGTCAAGCCTGACCACTTCAGGGAACTGCGAGAGGATCTCCGCACTCTGTTCAGGATCAAGATATGAGAGCACGATGGTCTGAATCTGCGGGTGTTCGTTCTGAATAATGGTGGCCACCTGTCTTGCATCCATCCACTTGAGGGAATCAAGACCACGGGAGCCGGTACCCAGGGCAATCTGTTCCACCAGATTGTTGGCCTTATCCTCACCTAAGGCTGAAACCAGGGCATGACGTACGAAATCCGAACTGCCAAGGCCCAGGTTGGAGTGCTTGGTCACATCCATCAGAAAGCTCTTATGCACGGCATTGACCTGATCCTGTGAGAAATTCATCATCTCACTCATGCGCATACCCAGCTTCTGCACCTGCTTTGGCTGCAGATTTCTGAAGATCTGCGCGGCATCCTCTTCGGATAAAGAGAGCATCAGTAAAGCAGCCTTATCGAGCCCGGACATATTCTGCAGAGACGATTTCTCGTCATCATTAAGTTCCATGGCTGGGTTAACCGCACCTGTCGGAGCAGGCGCCGGCAGATTTTTTTCCTCTTCAGACATATATGCTCCTCACTCCTCTCTCTTTATGCCTTTTCCTTGGCCAGATCTGCATCAATCCAGGACTTGACCACCTCAGCGGTCAGCTGAGGCTCATTGGAAGCTAAGGTTCTCACAGCCTTGAGCAGATCGGCTTCCTTATGCAGGTTAGGCAGTTCAATGCCGCCTTCCTGATTGATAGTATAGACCTGATCAGCAAGCTCACTGTTCTCGGCAATCAGATTGAGCTCATCATTACCTTCAAGAGCTGAACTTTCATCCAGATCCTCCTGAGCCTGAGCTTCCTCGAGATCTTCCTTATGCAGCAGCTTGTTGAGCATCGGCCGGATCACAAACAGCACCAGAATCAGGATCACCAGCACCGCACCGCCGATGCGGACTAACCTGTAGAAATACTCCTGCTGATACCATGGCAGCGGAGGCACATCATCAGCATGCGGGAAAGACACAGTCTCCACGTGCACCACATCACCGCGGCCCTCGTTCAGGCCCAGGCCTCCTCTGACCAGATCGGCGATCTTCAGAATATCCTCTTCAGTGCGCGGCGTATAGGTGACATAACCGTCTGCATCCACCTTTCTGACGTAGTCTACCGCTACGGATACCGTCAGACGCTGCACGATATTGGTCGGACGTACCGTATGCCGTACGGTGGTATCCACCTCATAGTTGCGCACGGCCTCGCGGCTTTCCTTACGGTTGGCGTTGGCCGTGGTGCTGCCGCCTGCCGAGCCATCCTTAAGTTCCTGAGGAATTGCGGAATTGGCCGGAGGCTGATTGGACAGTGAACCTGGCACTCCATAAGGATTCCCCTTCTCGTCATTGCCGGTCTTCTCACTTAGAGTCTCGGATCTGACCGCCTGACTGTCAGGATTGTAGAGCTGTGAGGTTTCCTCCTGCACTGTGGTGTCTAAGGTGACGTCCACCTCGGCAGAATAATTGCCCAGCCCCAGCATCGGAGCTAAAATCGAATCCAGCTTGTCGCGATACTGAGCCTCGCGCATGGTGCGCATCTCAAAATCGCGCTGCAGCTTGCTCTCGGCAGAATCAACCTTAGCCTCTGCACTTAACAGACGGCCGTTCTGATCAGTGACCGTCACATCCTTGCTCATCAGATTATGCACTGAGGAAGCCACCATAAAGCGAATAGAATTGACATTCTCCGGCGAGAGATAGGCGTTCTGCTTTAAGGTTACCACTACTGCGGCACTCGGATGGCTCTGCTGTCTGGCAAACACATTCTCCCGCGGAATAGCCAAAAGCACGGTGGCATGATCGATGCCGTCAATTCTTTCAATAGCGCGTGCCAGCTGAATCTCACGGCCATGCTTTAAACGTTCACTCTCCATACGCTGAGAGACGCCAAAGCCCTGATCCTGCATGAGAATGCCGTCACCCTCATCAGCCTTATCCGGCGGCAGAGCAATGCCGTTGCGCAGCAGCTGTTCGGTAATTTCACTGTATTCACTGACCGGCACCACGATGGTGTCATTGCCCGTCATGCGGTAGGTATACTGATGCAGATCAAGAAAATCCAGCACCTTGCCGATTTCCTGAGGCGTATAGGTTCCTAAGGTACGCTCGGTCACCGGTTTAGAAGACGTCTGAAAACTGACAATGGTAAAAATAATGGCGGCAACAAAGATCACCAGAAAACCAAGAATGATGAGACGGCGGACGGTCTCCCCGCTTTTGAAGAACTCGCGGACTGACCCAAAGGTGCCGCCGCTTTTTTCCTGTACCTCACCTGCAGACTCGGTGCTTTCCTCTACGCCATCATCCGGCACTGCAGTCAGCGCCGTAGAGCTGTCTTCGGTCGGAACAGGAGCATGTTCAAGACCTGGCTGTCCGGTTGCTACAGGTAAATTATTATCTGACATAATTTGAATCCTCTTCTACCGTGCGGCCATCTGCACAAGCTGCTGCTTAAATCTGCATCTGTGAGATTGTACGGTATGCTTCCACCATTTTATTACGAACCTGCACGGTTGTCTCAAAAGCAATACGTGATTTCTGCGAACTGATCATTACATCAGCTAAAGTTACGGAGCGATCGCCTAAATCAAAGCGGGTCTGCAGATCCGTAGCATGATGCTGAATATTATTCACCGTCTCCATGGACTCATGCAAAAGATCGCCAAAAGTGCCCACCTCATCGGCAGCCGAAGGACCGGTTACGGTACCCAGAGGAGCCTGCTCATTGATGTTCTGTGCTCCATTGAACTGCCCGGAAGAGAAATTCGGCACCGCAGGCTTTGCCTGAGAGGCCTGCTCTAAGGTTCTCATCTGCTGCTGCATTCTCTGCATCTGCTGCAGCATACCGCCAACGCCTAAAGCAGGATCAAGAGTGAGTGACATAAATACCTCCGCACGTCAATTTTCTGACTGATTATTGTGTCTAAGGTATTTGTTTCAAGAAGCGTGCCAAGTTCTAAAAATGGCCCTGCGCCCCTTCACTCACGCGCTTTCTGCCTCTGCGCGACTTAAGTCCAAAAGTCTTTCTAAACGCGCTCTTTGTGCCTGACTCCTTCATCTGTGGCATACAGCACCAGATCTGCTCCCTTATGCGCAAACAGTCCCACAGTCACCACCCCCGGGATCGCATTGATCTGCTGTTCAAGCGTAAGCGGATCCTCAATGCGCAGCCCATGGACATCTAAAATCTCACAGCCGTTATCTGTAATGCAGCCAGCTCTTAACACCGGCTCTCCGCCTAATCTGCGCAGCTGCCTTGCAACCTGCTCACGTCCCATCGGGATCACCTCTACCGGCAGCGGAAACTTGCCAAGAGTAGTCACCAGCTTGGATCTGTCCACAATACAGATAAATTTCTCTGCCATGGAGGTGAGAATCTTCTCGCGAGTCAGACAGGCTCCGCCGCCCTTGATGAGCTGCAGTCTGTCATTAACCTCGTCTGCACCATCGATATAGACTGCATAAGGTTCACAGGTATTAGGATCAAGGACCCTGATCCCCTGGGCTTTAAGCAGAGCTGTGGTACGCTCTGAGCTGCTTACAGCTGCTTCAACCCTGACGCCGTTGAGCTTAATCTGCTCAATGAATTTCTCTACCGTCGAGCCGCTGCCCACTCCTAGGATCCCCTGTCTGGGAATATACTGCAGTGCCTCTTTGGCCACCATGACCTTAAGTTCATCCTGAGTCATTTTTTCTGCCTTCTTCAAGCCTAAGCTTGCTCTTATTCTACTGTAATCCTGGCAAAGCGGCGCTTGCCGACCTGCCAGACAAACGTCCCCTTAGGCACCGGGGCATCCTTGTCTGTCATGAGTTGACCGTCACATCTGACAGAATTTGAGCGCATCAGACGCATGGCTTCGGAGGTCGAGGCACATAAGCCCGCTTCCTTGAGCAGATTAGGAATACGCTCGGCGCTTAAGGTCAGTTCCTTGAGATCTTCAGGCAGCGCCCCCTTCTGGAACTGATTCTTGAAGTTTTCAACTGCCGTCTGCGCAGCCTCGGAGCCATGATAGCGCGTTACAATCTCCACCCCCAGTGCTATCTTCGCATCGCGCGGATTGAGCGCATTGCTGCTGCACTGAGCCTTCAGCTCATTGATCTCTGCTAAAGTCTTCTCCGAGAGCAGTTCATAATAGTTCCACATCAGCTCATCGGAAATTGACATCAGCTTGCCAAACATTTCCTGCGGACTTTCCGTAACTCCGATATAGTTATGCTTAGACTTGGACATCTTAACTACCCCGTCTAAGCCTACCAAGAGAGGCATCATCAGCACACACTGCTGAGGGAGGCCGGCATCCTTCTGCAGCTCACGTCCCATCAGGAGATTGAACTTCTGATCGGTACCGCCAAGCTCTACGTCAGCCTTGATCGCCACACTGTCGTAACCCTGAAAGAGCGGGTAGAGGAATTCATGGATGGCAATCGGCTGCTTCTGGCTGTAACGCTTGGCAAAATCATCACGCTCAAGCATCCTGGCCACCGTCAGCTTTGAGGCCAGCCGAATCGTGCCTGCCGCTCCGAGTTTATCACTCCACTCGGAATTGAAGCGGATCTCGGTCAAGGCAGGATCCAGTATCTTAAAGGCCTGTTCCTGATAGGTCTTGGCATTCTCCAGGATCTGCTCGCGTCCAAGCTCCGGACGGGTGGCGTTCTTTCCGGAAGGATCACCTATGGCTGCGGTAAAATCACCGATAATCAGAACCACCTTATGGCCAAGCTTCTGGAAGGTTCTCAGCTTGTTGAGAATCACCGTATGCCCAAGATGGATATCCGGAGCGGTCGGATCCATACCAAGCTTCACGGTCAGCTGTCTGCCTGACTTGAGTTTCTCTTTTAAATCCTCCAGGGGAATAATTTCTGAAGCTCCCCGGCTAAGCTCCTGTAATGCCTCATCTACATTCATATTCGTATTCGTAAAGCCCATCCTCTCGGGCATTTGGTTAATAAGCGCTCTGCAAGAGTGCTGCAAAAATCTTAATCTGTCATAGCGAGCTCTCTTTGCTTTAGACTCTTTGAGCGCCTAAAGCACCATATCAAAAAGTTCTGACCGACCTGCTATGCTTGAGAGAGTACGCTGTCAACGCGTGGCTTTAATGTAATATATTTAAAAGGTTATGTAAACTGTAAAAACAGCTAAAACTCCTTTAACACTGAGCTTGTCAGCTTCTGGCTGCTGTCTTTTTCGCCTCCTTGGCTCCTTTACTCTACTCAAGTGCGGCCAGAATGCGGTAAAGCATGCTTTTAAGCTGGCTGACCTCCTGTTCACTGAAGAGCTCACCTTTACGGGTAAGTCTGCAGACCATCTGCTCCGGCACCGCAAGAGCCTCATGACGCAGATCCTGCCCCTGCTGAGTCAGCGTGATATAGACCACCCTTTCATCCTGCTTCTGCCTCTCTCTGGTCACATAGCCTGCGCTTTCAAGCTTTTTAAGCAGCGGAGTCAGAGTCCCGGAATCCAAATACAGACGCTCGCCTAAATCATGCATGCTGATAGAGTGACACTCCCAGAGCACCATCAGCGTGATGTACTGCGCATAGGTAAGCCCAAGCTTCTTTAAACAAGGCGTATAGGCAGCGACGATTCTGCGGGCGCTGGCATAGAGCGGAAAACACAGCTGGTTATCAAGCCGCAGCGGATCGCACTCTTTTCCTGTACTCACCATCTCTCTCCTTATATGACTGGTTTACGACCTATTCTAGCGCGCTCCACGTGATAGTCAAATTTAATATTTTAAAATTTAATTTGACACAATTAAATTTTATGTTATATTTAACTCATCAGTTAACCAGATTTAAGGATGCATATTATGAATATTTATGATTTTGAACTGACCACCAACACTCAGGAAAAACTGCCGCTGGCAAACTTTAAGGGCAAGGTCCTGGTCATCGTCAATACCGCCACCCACTGCGGCTTTACCCCTCAGTATGAAGAGCTTGAAGCCATTTATGAGAAATACAGGGATCAGGGCTTTGAGGTCATCGATATTCCCTGCAATCAGTTCTATGCGCAGGCGCCTGAGGATGATGCCAAAATTCAGGAGTTCTGCATGCTGAACTATAAGACCAAATTCCTGCGCATGCAGAAGAGCGATGTCAACGGAGAGCGGGAGCTGCCTTTGTACACCTTCCTTAAGAAACAGCAGGGCTTCAAGGGTCTCGGAGAAGGCAACATGGTCGATGTGCTCAAACCAGTGCTCGAAAAAATCGATCCTGATTATGCACAGAATGCGGATATCAAATGGAATTTCACCAAGTTTGTCATCGACAGAAACGGTCAGGTAGTGGCCCGCTTTGAGCCTACGGCAGATTTAGCAGATCTTGAGCAGTGTGTAAAGACTCTGCTCTAACTCTTACTCACCTGCAGCCTGTCATCTAGGCCGCACCTAAGAGTGCGGCCTTATTTTTTTTAAAGCTCGGTCCCCCCCGCCTATCAGCCTGCCTGCAGGCAGGCAAATTCAGCCAAAAATGCAAACTTTACCACACTACTTCAGCATTAAATATAAGCTATTGAGTTATTTTTGACGAAATTCAAATTTTCCTTGGCTAAACATGGATTAATATAGGCATAGTGTGGATTTACAAGGCGAGGTTTATATGTTTCAAAAACTTTCCGTAAAAGCCAAGGTTTTAGGCGGCTTTGCTGTGGTGATTGTCTTCACTTTCATTATTGTCGTTACCGCCCTGACCATCATGAACAACTTTAATCAGGCGGCAAATCAGGTGCATAACATTATTACAGTTAGACATGTACGCACGGTTAATATTGAAAATGCCATTGATAAAGCCAAGGAGATGGTCTTCAATCTTTCCTTCAATGCCGATCAGGCCACGGAGGAGCAGATAAGTCAGCTGCTCGATGCCAATGCTGAATATGTGAGATTAACCAATACTCTCACCGGCGGTACCGATCCTAAAAGCGCACAGCTTGCCAAGGAAACAGCCGCTAAGGTAAGCGGCATTATCACGCAGGAGTTTGTGCCGATTCTCAAAAACAAGGACAAACCTGCGGCCCTTGATCTCTACAGCCGCACGCTGCATGGTCTTTATGAAACCGCGACCTCAGCGATGTACAATATCTCAGAAGGTCATATCCGCCTCTCAGGTCAGATCATAGAGAGCAATACTTCCATGGTGCCTTTCTATGCCACTTTAGCCATGGGCATTATTGCCGCGGTGCTCGCCGTACTCATTGCCTTTGGGGTCACCAACTATACAATTAAGAACCTCAAGACAGCTCTGTTTGCGGCAACCGCCATTGCCGACGGCAATCTGACCACCAAAATCGGCTCTAATGGCTCGGATGAGTTTGCAACCCTTATCAACGCTACTGAAAAGATGCGTTCACAGCTCAACAATCTGGTAGGACAGATTAAAGAATCTGTATCCACCGCGGTGAAGGATTTCCACTCCATCCATGAGATCACGCAGGAGATCAACGGCTCAGCCCAGACAACTGAAAGCAAGGCAGTCACCGTGGCAGCAGCTTCCGATGAGATGGTCTCCACTACCGCAGATATTGCCAAAAACTGTCAGGCAGCAGCTGAAACCTCCAATAACGCCAACAACACCACCGAAAACGGCGTAAGAGAAATTCAGAACACCATCGATTCCATTCAGAATCAGGTGACCAAGACCAAGCAGGATGCCGAGCAGATCAACAAGCTGGTGGAACAGTCCCAGAAGGTGGGCACCATCGTGCAGACCATTGAGGACATTGCCTCTCAGACCAATCTTCTGGCCCTCAACGCCGCTATCGAAGCAGCCCGTGCAGGTGAAGCAGGTAAAGGCTTTGCCGTGGTGGCAGATGAGGTGCGTGCTCTGGCTTCACGTACTGCTCAGAGTACTCAGGACATCATCAAGATGGTGGGTCAGATTCAGACCGATGCCAATACCGCGAATGAATCGATGCTCAATTCCTTAAGCAATATGAACACGCTTGCCTCCCAGACAGGTTCCATTCAGAACATGCTGCACAGCATTATCGATCAGGTGGCCAGCGTCAACGCGCAGATCACGCAGATCGCCACCGCGGCTGAAGAGCAGACCACCGCTACCTCGGAAATCTCCTCCAACATGCAGGGCATTACCGCAGAATCCCAGAATCTCGGCGGCCTGGTCAACTCAGCACAGGGTACGGTCAACAGCTCAGTTGAAAATCTGAATAATCTGCACAAGATTATGGAAACCTTTACGGTATAAACTCTCTTTCAGGCAAAAGCCGATGCCAAAGCATCGGCTTTTTTTCTGCCTGAGACAGCCAGAGCTTTACGGTGCTAAATGCTCAAGTCAAAGCAAAGCCAAAGAAACTTCTTGCCAAAACCTTAAATAAGATATGTAATAATTCAGCACAGAAGCTTAGCTGCATGCACCTGCTACGATAGACAGACTAGTAAGAAAGGTTTTGAATTGATGTCCACTTTATATGCAATCGGCCTGATGTCAGGCACCAGTATCGATGCCTTAGATGCCGCCCTCATCTCCTATGATGGCCTTAAGCTTAAGGCGCTGTCAGGAAAAAGCAGTCCCTGGCCCTCTGAGCTTAAGGAGGCTCTGCATGCGCTATGCACCAGTTCTGACGGTGAGGTGGAAAGGATAGGCATTTTAGGCAACCGCTATGCAGAGCATGCTGCTGCACTCATTGCAGATCTGCTCACAGAGGCTAAGCTTAAGCCCTCGCAGATTGCCGTCATAGGCTCACACGGTCAGACCATCCGCCACAGGCCTAAGCTGCATTTTTCCTATCAGCTCGATAACGGCCCGCGCCTGGCTGCGCTGACGGGTATTGATACCGTCGTGGATTTCCGCTCAGCCGATCTGGCGGGCGGCGGCGAAGGTGCGCCGCTGACCCCGCTCTTTCATCAGGCCGTCTTCGCAAAGCCTGGCATGCTGCGCCTGGTGCTCAATCTCGGAGGCATTGCCAATTTAACTGTGCTGACGGCGGAGGGGGAGATCAGCTCAGGTTTTGACTGCGGTCCGGCCAATACGCTCTGCGATCTGTGCTGCCGCAGACTGCTGAACATAAGCTATGACAAAGATGCGCTGCATGCCAGAAACGGCAGGATAGTAGACAGCTGGCTGTCAGAGCTGATGCAGCATCCTTTTTTACAGCTAAAGCCACCTAAATCCACCGGCCGTGAGGATTTTAACGAGCAGCTTATCAGCCCTTATCTTAAGGCCTGTAAGGAAAACCCGAGCCTGACTGATTCGCTGTTGCGCACCCTTACAGAATATACTGTCAGCAGCGCCGTTGAGGCCATTTTAGGCTGCACTGCAGGCTGCCGCTCAGCAGAGCTGATCCTCTGCGGCGGAGGTGCCTTAAATCCTCTGATGGTAAAGCTGTTTCAGGACAAGCTTGCAGAGAGTGGCTGTCAGGTCTACCGGGCTGAGGATTTTGGGGTAAGCTCGCAGTTTTTAGAGCCGCAGGCCTTTGCCTATTTTGCCCTGCAATGCATGCTCGGGCACAGGCTTGATCTGACTCACGTCACCGGAGCATCCCAGAGCAGTATTCTCGGCTGTCTGTGCCCTGCCGTTGGCGGCCGCTATGAAAAGCTGATGCGCAGCATCAACCTTAAAGCCCAGGATTAAACCATGCCTTTGTCCTTTATTCTCTTTAGATTACACCCGCTGCTTCTGGCGCTGTTTATTCTGTGGCGTTTTGTGCGTCCTTTAAGACTGCGCCTTGCCTATAAAATCCCTCTTGGGGTGCTTTTGAGCATCCTGTGCCTTAAACAGTACTGGTATATCTTTACCGGCGGTACCCTGATGAATCCGCAGCTGCCGCGCTCACTCTGCATGCTCGGAACCTGCGGCATGATAACCACCCTCGTGCTCTTCTGCCTGGTGCTGCTAAGAGATCTCGTAAATCTGCCCTTCTATACCCTAAGAAAAAGAATCAGACGCGGACTTCTGCCCTCCAATGCGCTCTGGTGCAATCTCCCTATTCTACTGTTAGCTCTGGCAATAGGCGTGCTGGGTACTCAGGGAGGTTTTGCCCGTCCTGAGGTAGTCAGACTCGAGGTCAGCTTAAAACAGCTGCCGCCCGCCGCTGAAGGCTATAAAATTGCCTTTTTGGCTGATACCCATATCAGCACCCCGACATCTCCAGACGATCTTGAGTATATTGTCAGGACCGTAGCGGAAGAGAAGCCCAACCTCATCCTAATGGGCGGTGACTATCAGGATGGCAGTGTTGAACAGCTTGCCGCTAAAACCGCCTATCTGCTCAGACTTACTGCCCAAGACGGCGTATATGCCGTCTCTGGCAACCATGAGTTTTATTCAGGCTATCAGAGCTGGCTTGACTACTATACGCAGGGCGGCTTGGTGTTTCTTGAAAACCGCGGAGTGGTCCTCAAAGATAAGCAGGGACAGCCCCTGTTTAACCTCTGCGGCATGATGGATCAGGCAGGCCGCAACTTTGGCCTGCCAGGAGCTCAGCCTGAGCAGGCATTAGCAGGGCTCAACCCCGACCTTCCAACCATAATGCTTTCACATCAGCCGGCCACCGCAGATCTGGTGCAAAACAGGGTCGATCTGGTGCTCTCAGGTCACACCCATGGCGGTATGGCTCCGCTTCTGCAGCAGCTGGTTTCCAAGGCCAATCATGGCTATGTTTCAGGAGTTTATCAGACTGAAAATACAAAAGTTATCGTCAGCAATGGCACCATGATCTGGCTGGGATTTGCCATGCGCCTGCTGGTGCCGCCGCAGATCCTCATACTGACCTTAAAAACACAAGATTAGCTTTTAAGATCTTAGTCTTAAAAGCTAAACACCTTTGGCATCTACTGCTATAATCTAGGTTATAATTTTCTTTGAGCCTAACTCAAAGGAGGTATGAGCATGCAGAGTGCCCTGTTAATCATCAGCATCGTATGTCCCATAACCGTGCTTGTGGTCTTATTCATAGCCTGCAGAAAGCCGGCTGTATCTGCCCCGTCTGCCCCAGCCTGGACCAGAGACGAATACGTGGTGATGCTTAGACGCTACAGAGCCCTCAAGCAGGACTTTAAAGCCCTTGGATATGTGATTGCACAGCGCAGCGGCAGCTGTCCTGATGTCCTTTTGAACATCATGCGCACCGTAAGACTCAGACAGCTTCAGGAAACTGATTATCTTGATCAGCTCCTCAATCTCTACAACCGTGTGCTCTTTGAAGCCCAGCGTGTCTCCTATTTCGACCCTAAGGTTGACGGTCAGCTTGAACGCCTCAAAGCTGCCCTGCTTAAGCATGAAAAGGCCCTCTGCAGCAACAGCGCCTTCAGACTCAGGCATTCTTTAAAAAAACTTGCCGATCTTTCCTACTGGCGCCGCTAGCTAGACCTGGCTGAACTTAGATAAGTTTTGAGCTTACGGATCTTAAGATGCACACCTGGCGGCAGAACTGCCGCCAGGTGCCTTAACATGACTAGACTTCCTGATACCCATGCGGAGGCTGGCCTGAGGTAATGGCGGTTAAAGCCGAGAGCGCCTCCAGAGCAGTCAGATAGCGAATCGTGGAACGGCTGCCCTGAAAATGCTCCTCATGGACATAGGCAGGACCTTCGCGATGTTTGATACCAAAGAATACCGTGCCGATAGGTTTATGCTCTGTGCCGCCGCCAGGTCCTGCGATACCGGTGACCGAGACTGCCAGCGATGCCTTAGAACGCTGCAGCGCGCCCTCTACCATCTGAGCGGCACAGGCGGCACTCACCGCGCCCTGCGTGGAGATCACCTCCGCACTTACTCCCAGATCTTCAATCTTGGCCTGATTGGCATAGGTGATAAAGCCGCGTTCAAACCACTGGGAGCTGCCGGGAATACTGACCAGGCACTCGCCAATCAGTCCGCCGGTCAGCGATTCTGCCACCGCGTAGGTCTGATGATAGGCCGCGTACAGCGAACCTAAAACCGCAGCCTGCTGTAAACACTTCTGATAGATCTGAATTTCCAGTGGCGTCAGGATGATGCCAACTGGTTCACAGGCTGGTTCTAAATATCCATTTTGACCGCTTGCAGAATTATACATAAGCATCTCCTGTTAAAACATTATCTTTGTCTGCGCAAACTAGGGCGCCGTTCGGGAATACCGTAGGCCGAGCGGGCTCTCAGACTGGCTGTATGCCCGGAAGAGATCACCCGCTCAGGAGTAACCACCGGGACCTCTGCCGCAGGCGCTGCCGCACTCTCGGCAGCCTCTGTACTGACCTCACTTAAAGTCTGCTGAGGGTGAGCTAACTTTTCGCGGATCTCATCTGCCTCACGCTCGAGCACAAAAGCAGGATCCTCTGCATTATTGCCAAGCGGGGTAAAGCTTGGCTCAGGATGCTCCGGCTCAGGCTCTTTCTGCTCTACAGCCGTAAATGGTTCAGGCTCAATCTTGAGCTCAACCTGATCTTCTGGCTGATTAAGACTTGGGATCACTACGAGATCATCATCCAGCTCACGTTCAGGCAGCGACTCTGCCTGCACCGGTTCCTCTATTGGCTGTTCTACAGCAGGCACCGTCTCCTGCATGACAGGCTCAGCCTGCTCAGGGTGTACTGCAACTGCTGTATCTTCTGCAGGCTGATTTGCAGCAAGCTTAAGAGCAGCTTCTTCCTGCTGCTGTTCAGGCTGCGCCTCCTGCTTATCCAGGACCTCGGCATTGGTCGGACCGGGGGTCAGATTGGAAGGCGGCTGCTGATCATTTGCTTGTGCCGTCAGTCCATGTACGGCGGTAAGCATTTCAATCTCATGGCGCATCAGTCCGGTCTTTTTGACCACCTCTTCCATGGTCGCTCCCCGTCTTAACATGCGGGTAGCTTCAAAGATAGGCTGCGTCTTGGCATTATTTTCCACGATCTCACGCTGCTGCTGATCCATGCGCAGCGAGAAACTGTTCAGTTTATCCTGCAGCTCCTGAATGCGATCTGACAACAGCTGCTGTGCCCGCTCCTGCGTATCACAGCGTTCATTAAAAAAAGCCTGCTTGCTCTTAAACTGCATTTCACGCCGCTCAAGTTCTGCAAACTGATCCTGCTGATTCTTAAGCTGCTCGCGAGTGTGCTCCAGGGCTTTTTTAAGATTATCTATTTGATTTTCAAGAACTGTTGCGTGACGGTAGGAAATTAAAAAAGAGATCAAAATCAAAATCAGCACTACAACTGTAATGCCGATAATCGAGAGTAAGGACAAGTCGATATAGGACTGCACGGAAAGCTCTCAGCTGCTGATCTCTAAAGCTAAATCTCCGTCTTGCGACGGAGATTGCGGCTAACTTTAGCGGGCTCTTACTTATTGATCTCTGCTACTTCTTCCCACTCGGCCTCAGATAAAAGCTTATTGAGGTCAACCAGGATCAGCAGATCATCCTTACGGTTGCAGACACCGCAGATAAACTTAGCGCTATCCTCAGTACCCACATTAGGCGTATCGTCGATATCCGCCGTGTTCAGATCCGCCACTTCAGCAACAGAATCCACCAAAATGCCGATTACGTGTTTATCAGATTCAATAATCATGATTCTAGTATTGTCCGTGACCTCAGCAGCAGGAAGGCCAAAGCGCATTCTTGTATCAATGACCGTGACCACGTTACCACGCAGGTTAATAATACCTAACACATAGGATGGGGCACCAGGTACAGGAGCAATTTCGGTATAACGCAGGACTTCACGCACCTGCATTACGTTAACACCATAAATTTCCTGACCTAACTTAAAGGTAACCCACCGGAGCAGTTCGCCCTTTTTCTTATCAATGTCAATAATGTCAGGTTTCTTGCTATCTTGAGCTTCTTCTGCCATCTGTTTTCCCTCTGAAATCTAAGTTCACCTAAAACAGGTACTTATAAATTGTATAAAAAATAATCCAAAATAAAAGAGTTAGATACCAAAAATACAGCCTAGCTCTCGTTTATCTACTATTCCTGCAAGGTTTTTAGGTCAAAACCCTCACCAAACATGGTCACCAATGCATTAACATGCAGCAGTGCACACATCTCTTTCTTGACAATCCCGGCAAGCCATGGACGATTGCCCGCATTCTGCCGCCATTTCACATTTTCCTTGTTCAAATAGCGGTTGCCCTCAAGCTCGTCGCAGCAGATCGACCACAGACTGTCGCCCAGGAGAATAATGTATTTGAATTCTGAATCTACCTTAACATCCGGTTTAACCCATTTTAAGGTATCCACCACATTGATCTTGCGGCCGCGTACATCCGAGATCCCCTTATACCAGGCAGGCTTGCCAAACAGGGATGTGACATTGCTGCACTCATAGATGCCGCCTAAATCCACTAAAGGTACCGCAAAACGTACCCCGCGTGCAAGGAAGAAGAGCGCCTGGAATTCATTTGGTGTTTCGATATTCTCCCACTGCAGACCATCAGGCAGGGCTGGAGCCTCGTTCTTAACGGCCTCGACTACATGAGTATCTTCCTGAACCGCGGTGGTCTCCTGTACGGTTTCAGTGACAGTCTCCACTTCAGGCTCTGCCACGGCTACCGCGACCTCCGGCTCAGCTTCTGCAGTTGCAGTCTGCACTGCAGGCGCAGGTACCTTCTCTAACAGAGACTGCAGAGAGGAAGGACTTGCATATGGCAGCTCGTTCTGAGGTGCCTCCTGCTCCTGAGGCTGGAGCTTAGGCGTATAGTCATAGCTCTCATGCTCATAGCTCTGATCATAATCCTCGTCACTCTCATAGTCACCGCGGTCATAGTCCTCAGCATAGTTATCCGCTGCAGCAGCCTCCTGCTCTGCACCGTCTGCAGCATTCTCAGCTGCGGCTGTCTCTGCTTCAGCAGGCTCTAGAGACTGCGCTTCCTGTGCGGCAATCATGGCCTGATTAGCAGCTTCCTCGGCGCTCAGGGCAGTGTCCTGAGCAGTTTGTTCTGCAGCAGCCTGTACAGGCTCAGCGGCAGGTGTCTCTGCAGTTTCCTGCTGCGCTGCAGCAGTCTGGTTTTCCGCCACCGAAGGTTCATCAGCAGGTGCAGGCTGAGCAGTTGCTGAGACGGTCTCACTCTGAGACTCAGCATCTGCCTCAAGCTCCTCTACTTCTTCAGAGAGCATCTGCTTAAAATAAGCGATGAGCGTCTCCTCTTCGCGATCATAATGACTCAGTGCCATCAGGAATTTCCTCCGGTCTCAGCTGTGTCCTCATCCTCATCCGCATCATCAATAGTGAGAATGGCTGCAGTTGATGGAGACACCCTGTCAGGATGCTCTTCAAGTTCCTTGGAGATCAGTGCTAAGAGCAGCTCCCGATAGGAGAGCGAACCGCGGCAGGTCTCATCCATCAGAGGAATAGGCAGACCGCGTGAGCTTGATTCACGGAACAGCGTATCAATCGGGATCACTCCATCCCACAGATTGCGATGATAATGTACATTCAGATGTTCAAGACTGCTCGTGGAAGCTTTGGTACGCTTATCAAACATGGTAGGCACCACGAGATAGTTAATGCTCGCATTCGGATCGGCATTATGCATGATGTGGAAGGTCCTCACCATGCCTTCAAGACCTTTTAAGGCTAAAAATTCAGTCTGGGTCGGAACCAGGATCAGTGTCGCTGCCACCAGAGCATTGACCATCAGAGCGCCCAGCACCGGAGGACAGTCAATCAGCACCACATCATAGCAGTCATCTACGAGATTCAGGGCATTGAGCAGAATCCGTCCTACGCCCACCCGGCCTGACAGCTGACGATCAATGGTGGCCAGAGTCATGGTTGAGGCAATCAGGTCAATCCCGTTAAAGCGGGTATGGGTTACCGCGCTGAGCACCTGTTCACGGGTCAGCTGCGGCTCGGCATAGAGATCGTAAAGATTGTGCTCTAAGCCTTCATCCTGAAAACCAAGATAACTTGTCAAGGAGGCGTGAGGATCGGTGTCAATCACCAGCACCCGCTGACGCTCAAGCTGCAGCCAGCCTGCCAGTGACGCAACGGTGGTGGTTTTGCCCACCCCACCTTTTTGACTTGCAATCGCCCAAACTATCACTTATTACTCCTAGTTTGAAAAATCCAGCATAATGGTATTGCCTTCGCCGTGAACAATATCCACCGCAGCTCCGCTGCCGGCACGCTGATTAGGCGGCACATAACCGCCGCTGTTATCAGAACTTGAACTGCTCTGTCCACCATCTGCCTGGTACATGTTCATATTCATATCATTGGTAACCTGCAGCTCTGACTGCGACATGGCATAACGGGAGATAGCGATCACCACGCGGCGGTTCTGAGCCCGTCCTGCCGGAGTACTGTTCGAGAAGAACGGTGAGAATTCACCATAAGCCTCGGCAGCCAGACGTCTAGAGTCGATGCCGTCCTCTTCAAGCTCATGCAGCACATTTACCGCACGCGAGGCAGACAGATCCCAGCTGTTCTTGTAAATTCCGTCCGGAATAAAGGTATTGTCGGTATACCCTCTGACTCTGATATAGTTGTTGATATTGGTCAGGACCAGAGCAATACGTCCGATGATCGGCTTGGAAGCTGACAGAATGGAGGCACTGCCCTCAGCAAAGAGCATGCCTGAATTGATACTGATGGTCAGCCAGTGCTCATTCTGTTCAATATCCACATGATCCTTGACGCCTACTTCACTTAGCGCCATGGAAATACTCTCGCGCACCGCATCAAAAGGATTGCCCTTCACGCCTTCACCGACATTGTCAGTTTCCACCGGCGTACGACCGCCCTCTCCGATTTCCTCGGCCATGCCACCAGGACTCATGCCGCCCTGACCGGCATCAGAGCCGCCCGTAGGCTTGTCAGAATGCGGACGATCCTTTTTGGAACGAGGATTTTCAGAGGTGATGAGATCACCTGAAGATTTGAGTGCCTCAGGTGGATAGGCGCTAGGCTTTTCATCATAAGAAGGATTATCGTTTTCGGATTCTTCGTTCGAGTCAGGCGTAGGCGCACTGCTGGACTGGAAGTTCATGATCATGCCGCCATTCTGCACTACGGCTTTGGTATCGCCTGCTCCCCCCTGTTCAGAGGCCTCCTCGGCCTGAGCCTGCAGCTGCTGTGCCACGGAATCAGGCACCACCAGCACGCCTCCGTTCTGCGAAATCATACCGGTTTCAAAGGATTCGGCAATACTCTGGGCCATGGCCTGCAGCTCTGACTGCTTGGCCATAGCGAAGGAATAGAGCACCACGAACAGCGCGAACAATAGCGTCATGAAGTCCGCATAAGACACCATCCATCTTTCTAGGTTCTCTGGCGGCTCTTGTTTCTTCTTCATGTCTGTGCGCCTACCGCCTACTGCTCAGCTTTTTCGCCAGTATATACGGCCATACGACGCTTCATCATCATGGTATTCTCACCGGCGGCAATGGAAACCAGACCTTCAAGAGTCATGTACTTATATAAGGCCAGCTCACCCATGACGGTCTTAATACGGCCGGACGCAGGAATACACACAATGTTAGCGGTAACCAGACCATAAATCGTTGCCACGAAGGCCACAGCGATGGAAGGACCCAGCAGATCAGGTCGGTCCAGCAGGGACATGGCGTGAATCAGACCTAACACCGCACCGATAATGCCCATGGTCGGAGAATAACCGCCGAAGGACTCCCAGAATTTGGCGTAAGGCTCTTCCTTCTGATGTTCAATTTCAATAGCATTCTCCAGGAGCGCAAACAGCGTGTCCTTGTCCACGCCGTCCACGATCATCTGAATGCCGTCGCGGGTAAAGTCATCGTTGGCTGAACCAATGGAATTTTCCAGTGCCAGGAGGCCCTGCTGACGTGCTGTGGTGGACATGGAGACCAAAAGCTCGACCTGTGCGGCCATATTGATGCGCGGAGGAGCCAGCAGCCACAGATAACACTTAAAGCCGCTTAGGATCTGAGGAATGGTGAACTGCACCACACAGGCGGAGAAGGAAGCTCCTACCACCACCAGGAAGGCAGGCAGGTTAAGCATAATGCCAGGGTGTGTACCCTCCATGATCATGGAGGTTAAAATACAACCGATGGCCAAGAAAATACCAAGAAAGTTCATACTAAACCCTATCGCTTAACTGCCCGGCCAAGCTGAACTTTACTGCCACCGGGCTTAATTAGACAACCATAGGCATGGTCACTGTCTTTTAGGAAAATTCCTTGACGATACTCTGAGCGATCTCATCAAGCGGTAAAACCAGATCAGCAACACCGGCATTCACAATCGCCTGAGGCATGCCATACACGACACAGGACTCTTCATTCTGAGCCCAGACTACCGCACCTTTCTGTTTCATCAGGCGGCAGCCTTCACAGCCATCTGAACCCATGCCGGTGAGAATCATGGCCAGCACCTTGCCGCCATAGATCTGCATCAGGGAGGCAAAGGACACGTCTACGCAAGGGTTATAGGCAACACGTCCCTCATCCTTGACAACACGGCAGCGGGTTTTAATACCAACTCTGTCAAAGACCAGCTGCTTGCCGCCCGGAGCAATATAGCAGCCGCCAGCCTCAAGAATCGTGCCGTCAGCAGCTTCCATCACATCAAGCTGTGACATCGCATCCAGACGCTGCGCAAAAGTATTGGTAAAGGAAGCTGGCATATGCTGCACAATCACAATCGGCACCGGCAGTCTTGGCAGCTGAGGAATCAGCTTCTGCAGAGCAATCGGTCCGCCGGTTGAAGAGCCAATGGCAATCAGATTATGCTGCTTGCCGGATTTCTTAAAGACCGTGGTTTCGGACTTATGATCACCAAAGGTAAATTTCTTAGCAGCAGCTGGCGTACCCTGATCATGAGTAAGCATCTCGTTGATCTTTTTGTAATGCGCCATGGCTGCGCCCTGAGTCTTGGTCAGATCAGGATCCTTGGCTGCTACTGCGGCAGCAGTGGTTCTTGAAGGAGTAATAGCCGGTCTTGCCGCCGGAGTAATGGCAGGACGCGGAGTAATCGCAGGCTTTACCGCTGGGCGGGCTGCAGGTGCAGCACTCGGACGGATGGCACTGACGCGGCTTCTTGCTACAGCCTTGATGGCATTGCGTAAGCTGGCAATGGCATCCTCACGCCGATGAGCAATATCATCGAAGTTCTTCGGCATGAAGTCGATAGCACCGGCATCCAGAGCGCGGAAGGTCGCATTGGCACCCTCATAGGTCAGCGAGGAGAACATCATGATCGGAGTCGGAGTCTTGGTCATGATTTCCTTAACTGCGGTGATGCCATCCATAACAGGCATCTCCACATCCATGGTGATAACGTTAGGCTTTAACTGAGCTGTTAAGGTAACTGCCTCTTTACCATCCTTGGCTTCCCCACACACTTCCATATTAGGATCGCCATCGATAATCTCTTTTAGGCGTTTACGGAAAAAAGTAGAATCATCAACAATTAAAACCCTGATTGCCATATTACATCCTTAATAATTAGAATCTATCCATTGTCTTGTGAGCATAGGCGCGCATTAAGCTTGGAATATCCAGAATAATTGCAATGCCGCCGTCTGAGGTGATGGTAGCGCCTGACATACCAGGAGTACGGTGCAGCACCGCATCCAGAGGCTTGATCACCACTTCTTCCTGCCCTAACAGCTCATCAACCACAAATCCAACCAGCTGCGTTGCTGAAACCTGCACCAGCACGATATGAGCCTTGTGCTCAAGATATTCATCGATAGGCTTATTCTCAAACCACTGCTTTAAGAAGAACAGCGGAATGGCCTTATCGCGGATCACAATCGTATTCAGACCATCCACATTACGCATGGAATCCAGACTCAGATAGAAGATTTCTGACACTGAAGTCAATGGCAGCGCAAAGGTACGATTGGACACGGAAATCATCAGGGTCGGCAGAATAGCCAGCGTTAACGGCACCTTGATCTCAATGGTGGTACCCTTGCCAAATTCAGAAAGTACGCGCACCGAGCCGTTGAGCTTGGAAATATTCGTCTTCACCACATCCATGCCCACACCACGTCCTGAGATATCCGTAATCTCAGTATTGGTGGAGAAGCCTGGTGCAAAGATCAGATTCAGGGCATCGGCATCGGAGAGACGGTCAGCGCTGGCCTTGTCCAGTACGCCCTTTCTGACTGCCACCGCACGCAGCACCTCAGGATCCATACCTGCACCGTCATCGCTGATGGTCAGAAGAATATGATCGCCCTGCTGCGAAGCTGCTAAGAGTACAATACCGACATCCGGCTTGCCCATCGCCTCACGGGTGGCAGGATCCTCAATACCATGGTCACAGCAGTTACGCACCATGTGCACCATCGGATCAGCCAGCGCATCCACGAGGTTCTTATCTAATTCGGTATCCTCACCCTCCATGCGCAGCTCAATCTTTTTGCCAAGCTTACGGGCCAGATCGCGCACCACGCGAGGGAATCGACCGAAGACCTTGCGCACTGGCTGCATGCGGGTCTTCATCACGGAATTCTGCAGATCACCTGTTACCACATCCAGATTGGAAATGGCCTTGGTCATAGCCTGATCTGAACGTCTCTGCGCCATGCTGACCAGTCGGTTACGGACTAACACCAGCTCGCCGACCAGATTCATAATATCATCAAGCACCTGAGTGTCCACACGCATGGTGCTCTCAGCTTCAGGAGCAGAATGCTGTGCTGTGGCTGCGGCTACAGCTGCCTTCTTGGCAGGTGCGGCGGCTGGTGCGGCCGCAGGTTTTGCCGGCTCACTAGGTGCCGGGGCTGGAGCCGGTGCTGGTGCAGGGGCTGGAGCGGCTGCAGGGACTGCCTGAGCCTGAGCCTTCTGATACTCTTCACCTGAGGCTACCTTGAGCTCACCCTTGCCGGTATCAGCATTCTTGAGCATTTCATCAAAATCTGCATCGGTGGCATCTGAACCTGCAGCCGGCGCACTCTCACCGCCATCTTCCTGCAGATCGCCCTCTGATCCCGGAGCATGCCCTTTACCATGCAGCTGATCTAATAAAGCTTCAAATTCATCTTCGGTAATATCATCAATCGAGCCGCCGGATGATTCTGCAGCCGGTGCAGGAGCAGCCGGAGCGGCTGGAGCAGGGGCTGGAGCCGGTGCAGGAGCAGGTGCTGGTGCAGGGGCAGGTGCTGCAGGAGCGGCAGCTGGGGCTGCGGCAGGGGCTGGTGCGGCGCCGCCGGTTTTACCTGCGGCCAGATCATGCAGCTTGTCAATTAATTCTTTTGGTGCTTCGCCTGGAACCTCACCATTTTTGACACAGTCAAACATGGTGGTTATTTCATCATAGGCCTGCAGTACTGCATCCATCAGTTCTGGACTCATACTGATGCGAGCATTACGCAGCTCATCGAACAAGCTCTCTGCTGCGTGACAGACCTCCACGAGAGTTGACAGCTGCAGGAAGCCTGCGCCGCCTTTTACTGTATGGAAACCTCTGAAAATGGCATTGAGCAGGTCTTTATCATCCGGTGTCTTTTCAATATCGACCAGCTGTTCATTCAGGCGTTCGATAATCTCACCAGCTTCGACAATAAAGTCCTGCAGAATTTCCTCATCCATCTTTAGTTCTCCGTCAATCAGAATCCCAAATTAGCCAGCAGGTCATCCACCTCATCCTGAGAAGATGCCACCAAATTCGCCTGCTTGTCCTTTTCCAAAGCGGGACCCTGAGGTTCCGTACCCTGTGGTCCTTTCTTATGCGGCATTTCGCTGCCGCAGGCCACCAGGAATTTCACCAGTTTTTCTTCAACTTCTGCCACCAGCTTGATAACTTTCTGAATCATCTGACCTGTTAAATCCTGATAATCCTGAGCCATCATTATCTTATTGAGCTGATCTGAAACCTGTTCAGCATTATCACGAGTTTTTCTGATTAAGTTGTCAATCTTGTGGCATAAATTCACAAATTCAAACCGATCGATCTGTCCATGCATAAGCTGATCCCAGGCAGGCATCAGATTATCAATGGTAGCGAGCAATGAGATAACAATTGGTTCACAAGATTCCACTGCATCCAGCGTCCGATTAGCTGCCTGATCGGTCATCGAAATGATATAGCGCAGACGCTGCGAAGCATCCGGCATTTCTTCACTTGCAATCACCTTGAGTCTTTCATCAGAGGTAAAATTGGTGATTGAATCATGTAAATCGCGGGTTAAAGCCCCGATCTGATCAAAAACGCTACCCTGCTGCAGTTTGGCGGCCAACATTATAACCTTGGTCTCTGCCTCATCCTGCATACCGCATTCGAGCATTTCCTCAACTTCTTGAATATCGCTTAAGGTAAGCGGAGCTTTATCCATAAACTGCCATCCAATGCTTTTCTTGATTACTCAAAACGCTCAAAAATCTTGTCCAGTTTGGCTTTCAGCGTTGCTGCAGTAAACGGCTTGACAATATATCCGTTTACACCAGCCTTAGCAGCCTCAACAATCTGCTCGCGTTTTGCTTCTGCCGTAACCATCAGCACAGGCAAAGCTTTAAGCTTCGGACTCTTGCGTATCGCTTTAAGTAAATCAATGCCCTGCATAATCGGCATATTCCAGTCTGTTACCACAAACTGGAAATCACCTGCCTCTAGCATCGGCAAAGCTGTGGCACCATCGTCAGCCTCGTGGGTATTATTATAACCAAGATCACGAAGCAAATTTTTGATAATACGACGCATTGTTGAAAAGTCGTCGACAATCAATATCTTGATATTTTTATCCAAAATGGACTCCTGTCGTGGGCGTCAGATCCCCACTATCAAAATGATCGTAGGATATTTATGCAAATATTCTACTTTACTTCCAATATCAAACACATACTGAAAAACTGTTTTTATGATAAAGATCTCCTATGAATTTAAGGTGTCCGCCAATCTTTCAGCGCCGCCCTCAGCCTTGCCATGGACTGTGACATGATCTGACAGATGCGTGACTCACTTAAATCCAGCACTGCACCAATTTCACGCAGGTTCAGTTCCTCATCATAATAAAGCGCCAGCACCTGCTGTTCTCGTTCAGGCAGTCTGGCAATTGCCTTGGCCAGGGACTCCTTAAACTGTGCCGTAGCCAGAAGCTCAAATAATTTGTCCTGCCGATTATCGGCCGAATCACTGATCACCTCCTCATCAACTCCCAGATCCTCAATTCCAATGATCTGAGAATTGGAGGTATCAAGCAGCATCTGATGGTATTTTTCTAAATCCACCCCGAGCTCTTGCGCGATTTCAGCATCCTTAGGTTCGCGGCCTAAGCGATGCGACAGTCTGGTGATCGCCTCGGAGATCAGGCGCGAACTCTGATGGACTGAGCGTGGAGCCCAATCCGAGAGGCGCATCTCGTCGATCATCGAGCCGCGGATTCTAATCGTCGCATAGGTTTCAAAGGTAGCTCCGTGCCCATCCTGAAAGTGAGCTACGGCATCCATCAGACCAAGCATGCCTGACTGAATTAAATCATCAAGCTCTACATTAGCTGGCAGACGTGCTTTAAGATGCAGCGCAATACGCTTGACCAAAGGAGCATATTTTTCAATCTTTGCCCCCATGTCATCCTGTTGCTGAACCTTGTAGGCCCTAGCGCCGCTTAACAATCCGCCCATAATTTACTGAAATCTAACCTTAACTCTTTTTTTATAAACTAAAACTGCGCTAAAACATAGCGCTTTTTCTCACATTCTAAAGCTTTGTCGCATTTCTACGTGCAAAAACTGTAATTCTACTCGCGACTGCCCGTCTTACCTATCAGGTTTTCCACAAAAAACTGCAGATGACCACCAGCTACCTCCGGCACCGGCCAGGTGGTGATCCGCTGTGCCAAAGTTTTAAAAGCCCGTGAAGCTGGCGAACTCGGATAAAGATCTACCACGCAGGAGCGCTGTCTGATGGCTTTGCGCATATTGGCATCCACCGGGATCATCCCGACCAGCTCAAGCGTTGCATCTAAAAAGCGATCCACCACCATGACGAGCTTCTGGAACATCACTTTGCCCTCTTCCATGGTATGGATCTGATTGCCGATAATCTTAAAGCGCTTGACTCCATAGTCATTGGACAGAACCTTCATCTGTGCATAGGCATCAGCAATCGAGGTCGGTTCATTGCAGACCACCATCAGCACATCCTGAGCGGCGCGGCAGAACGACAGCACCATTTCTGAAATACCGGCGGCGGTATCCACAATCAGATAATCGACATCCACCTTAAGACTTGAAAAGGCCCGGATCAGACCGGCATGCTGCTCGACTGACAGCTCTGCCATTTCCTTAAGACCGGATGAGGCCGGGACGATCAGCATGTCATGAGGACCGCGCTGCAGAATCTCCGCGAGATCGCACTCTCCGCGCAGCACATGACCAAGATTCTTCTCGACCTTCAGCCCTAACATCACATCGATGTTGGCAAGACCCAAGTCAGCATCAAACAGCATCACCTTCTTGCCCATCTGTCCTAAGGCCACAGCCAGATTCAACGACACGCTGGTCTTACCGACACCGCCTTTGCCTCCGGTGACCGTCAGCACTTTTACTTTATGGTTGACAGGAGTATTCAACATCTCTGACTCCTTAATTTAATCCAAAAGCCGACTGGGCGGCGTCACTTTCTACGACCGCTAGCGCTCTCTGCGTCAGCTCGCCTGCATCAGGCACCTTTAAATCCTCAGGTACCCTCTGCCCGTCAGTCACATAGCTCAGTTTAAGGTCATGCTTCAGACAAAGCGACAAAGCATCTCCTAAAGAAGAGCTTTCATCCATCTTGGTAAGAATCATGCCTTCAATTCCGATATCCGCAAAATGATCATAGGCCTGAGAGAGCACCCTGCTCTGACTGGTCGCAGGCAGCACCAGATAATGCTTAAGCTTAAGCTGTGACTGCTGCTTTAGCTGATTGAGCTGGGAATTAAAACGCTCATCCTTAAGACCAACGCCTGCCGTATCGACCAGAACCAGACTCTTATCCCGCAGGGTATATAGGACCTCTTTAAGATCATTGATCTGATCTACGGCAAAAGCGGTACAGCCCATGATGCGGCCATAGGTTTTAATCTGTTCGACCGCGCCTATGCGGTAATGATCCGCAGTCACGACCGCCACACCATCCGGACCATAATTCATGACAAAGCGGGCGGCCAGCTTGGCTAAGGTGGTGGTCTTGCCCACTCCCGCAGGTCCGATCAGGGCAACAATCCCGCCCTCCCGGATAATCTCATCTGAACCAACCTTAAGCCGCGTGCGGATAAGATCACCTAAATCCCGCCAGGCATTGTTAAAGGAGGCTTCCTTATCCAGTGTCCCTGAAAGCAGGGCCGCCACCTCAGGAGCAAAGCCTGCTGAGACCAGAAGAGAAGTGGTCATCGCACGCACCGGCTGTTCACGGGTCTGCGAATCCTTGATAAGTCCAGCCAGTTCAAACTGCAGCAGCTTTTTAATCTCGGCTACCTGCTCTTTAACTTCCTGCAGCGAGCCCTGTTCGGCCTCAGAAGTCTGATAGGAGCTCATGCCATGCGCAGCCTCGACGGCCTTACGCTCCTGAGCTTTCTTGTGTTCACGTTCCTCAAAGAGGTCGCGCAGCCCTGAGCGCTCAGCTAAAGGCTGAGGAGGAGCTGGACGTTTTAGCGCCGCTGCAGGAGTTTTGCCTGCTGGTCTTGCGGTGCTGACTGCACGCTCCTGTGCCGAGGCCTGTTCCTGTTTCTGCCTCTCCTGCTGCTGTCTCTCTAAAATTTCCAGAAGACTCTTGGCAAAGGTTTCAGACTTGCTGCTGCCTGAGCCTGCGGCAGCAGTCTTAAGCACAGGACTGTCGGTGACAGCCCTGCTCTTGGAATTCTCTGACAGGGTAACTTCATCATCTTTAAGATAGCTGCCCAGAGCCCCGCTTGAGCGTCTTACCGCTTCAGTTAAAGGACCCTGAGGGCTCTGCGCGGCGGGGGCGGAAGCTTCTGAGACGGCAGGGCTCTCGCTTTCAATGCCGGCAACAATTTCAACTCCCCCAGCTACCCGCTTGTTGGACATGATCACGGCATCAGCTCCCAGCTCATTCTTGATCTGAGAGAGTGCCTCGCGCATATCAGAGGCTACGAAGCGCTTTAATTTCATCTTTCTCTCCGCAACACCTCAAAAAAATTTCATTCACAAATACATAAACCGTATGTATATTAAAATAATGTTTAAAAACAAGTCAATATTTTATCAAGGCAGTACAGCAAAAGTGCTACCTAAGTTGCATATTTGGGTTGTTCTGTCCATTGCCCACCACGCTGACGATCTTAATCTGCTTGTCATCCGGAATTTCCTGATAGGACAGAACCCTGAGCCCCGGTATAGTATTCTTGACAAAGCGGGAGAGCGTCGAACGCAGCATGCCTGAAGTCAGCAGAATGGCAGGCTCGCCGGCCATTTCCTGATTGGCTGAGGCCTCCATGAGAGACTTCTGCATGCGATCGGCAAGACCAGGTTCAATCCCCACGCCTTCAGCACCGCCGGTCTCTAAGGACTTATGCAGCACCTTTTCTAAATCCGGAGCAAGAGTAATCACCGGGATCACCGTCTCCCCACCCACAATATCCTGAATGATCAGACGACGCAGTCCGATGCGGCAGGCCGCAGTCAAAACCTCGGCATCCTGACTCTTGCGGGCATACTCCTCCAAGGTCTCCAGAATCGTGCGCATATCCCGCACCGGGACGCCTTCATTGAGCAGATTCTGCAGAATATGCGTGAGCAGACCTAAGGATACGACCGCAGGCACCAGACCATTGACCAGCTTAGGCTGCGTTCTGGCCACCAGATCCAGAATATTCTGCACTTCCTCCTGTCCAAGCAGCGAAGAGCAGTTGTTCACCAGAATCTGGGACAGATGGGTTGCGATCACCGTCGAGCAGTCCACCACGGTATAGCCAAGCCCTAAGGCCTTGTCATTATCGGATTTAGCTATCCAGACAGCCTCAAGACCAAAGGCCGGATCCTGCGTCTTCGTACCTTCAATGTCGCCAAAAACCTGACCTGGATTGATGGCAAGATCCCGCTCTGGCTGCACCTCAGCCTCACCAAAGGTCACCCCCATCATGGTAATGCGATAGAAATTAGGACCTAAATCAAGATTATCGCGAATATGCACCGGCGGAATTAAAAAGCCCAGATCCTGTGAGAGCTTTTTACGCACGCCCTTCACGCGATTGAGCAGCTCGCCGCCCTGAGTCTTATCCACCATCGGAATCAGCCGATAGCCCACCTCAAGTCCGATGACATCCACCTCCGAGACATCATCCCAGCTCAGCTCCTTGTTCTCAGGCTGTCCAGGAGCACCGCCACCCTGCCCTTTAGGCGCACCCTTAGCCTGCTGCTGTGCGGCCTTTTCGATACGGCGCTGCTGATAATAGCCTGTACCTACACACAGAGCTGCCAAAAGGATAAAGGCAAAATGCGGCATACCCGGCACAATTCCCATGATAAACAGCACCAGGGCCACGATATAGCTGGTTTTAGGATTGCCTAGAAGCTCGCTGATAACCTGCTGTCCCATCTCTTTTTGGGTATCAGACTGACGGGTCACGATGATGGCAGTGGCTACCGAGAGCAGCAGCGACGGGATCTGGGCTACCAGACCGTCACCGATGGAGAGAATGGTATAAATCTGAGCTGACTGACCGGCCGTGAGATCATATTGGAAAATGCCGATCGCCATGCCGCCTAAAAGATTGATAAACAGAATGAGCACACCGGCGACCGCATCGCCCTTCACAAACTTGGAGGCACCGTCCATGGCGCCGTAGAAATCCGCCTGGTTGGTCACCTCAAGACGCCGCTGCTTAGCCTCATCCTGATTGATAAGTCCTGCATTGAGGTCAGCATCAATAGACATCTGTTTACCAGGCATAGCATCCAAGGTAAAACGCGCCGTCACCTCAGCAATACGTCCCGCGCCCTTGGTGATCACCACAAAGTTAATAATCACCAGGATCACAAACACGATGATACCGACCGTGTAGCTGCCGCCCATCACCACGTTGCCGAAGGCTTCAATCACCTTGCCCGCAGCCGCTCCGCCATCCTGACCATGCAGCAGAATCACACGCGTTGACGCCACATTCAGGGACAGACGCAGAATCGTGGAGAGCAGAAGCACCGACGGGAAAGAGCCGAAATCCAGGGGCTTCTGAGCATAGATGGCCACTAAGAGCACCACCATGGAGAGTGCAATATTAAAGGAGAAGAGAATATCGAGCAGAGTTGGCGGCAGAGGCAGCGTGATCATGGACAGACAGGCCAGCACCAGAACCGGAGTACCAAGTTTGATAGTCCGCATCTTCTGATAGGCAGTGCCGCCAATTTCAAGCCCTTTAGCTACCCGCGGGTTAGCCCTGAGCTTGCCCAGGCTGTTCCCCACTGCCTTAGGCAGCTTAACTTTAGCACCAATACTGTCCAGTAAAGCCAATTTAACCGTTATCCTTTAATTAAGCACGTCAAAAAAGTGCATTTGCATAATATATGCATTATTTATACCACGAAATTCTGCGCAGGTCAGACACGCTAGGCCGCAAACAGGGCATCCAGCCTGCGCAGCAGAGCTATGAGCTCCCGATAAGTCCCCCACTGTCCGCGGTAGACCTCCTCCGCCATCGGGTGCACCAGCACGCTTCCTGCCGCAAGCTCAGGCTCCTTGAGCGCACGCAGCTTCACAATCAGCACAAACTGCAGCCACTGATGAAACTTAAGCGTATCGACGGCAAAAGGCAGCTGACTGTGCAGCGCCTCTGGGGCAGGCGGAGTCTCACTCCACAGATTAAGCCGCTTCAGCTGTGACTCAAGCTCACAGAGCAGCTGCTCTAGCTCCTCACGCCTAATTACTGCCATGCTGAGCCTGCTCACTGAAATACTGTTCTAGAAGAATACAGGCCGTCAAGGAATCGACATGCCCCTTATCCTTTGCTAAGGCCCCGAAACCTCCCGTGGCGAAAATTTCGGCCTTGGCCTCCTTGCTGGACAGACGTTCATCCACATAAGCCAGAGGCAGGGAAGTGAGCGTCTGCAGCTTCTGGGCAAAACGGCGCGCCCTTACGGTCATCTCCTGCTCAGTGCCATCAAGATTGAGCGGGATCCCGACGACCAGCAGCTGCGGCTGCCACTGCCTGACAAGCTTTAAGAGCTGAGGCTCGGGAACTTTGCCGAATTTGGTGACAAGACACGGCAGTTCCTCAGTGGTCTGAAATTCCGTGCTGCCTACCGCCACTCCGATGTGGCGCAGGCCATAGTCAAAGGCCATCACCCTCATAAGGCCCTACCATGCAGCAGGATATCCTGATTGCGGCTCTGCCCCAGCAGCTGCTCAGCCATCACTGAATAACTGCGCAGCGCTTCATAACATCCGGGTCCCACCGCATCTCTAAGATAGCTTAAATCTAACGAAGTAGTGATGCAGAGCGCCTTATCAGTCTGCCGTCTGATGTTTAACAGCTCAGTCAGATACTGCTGCTCATAGGTGGACAGCCCCTTGTTGTCCTGCAGGAAGTTATCGATAAGCAGTAAATCCACCTGCAGAAAATCCTGCCATATTTCACGTTTTTGCCGGATGCTCTCAAAATCCTCATCATTGGCATGCAGCTGTGTCTTCTTCAGGGCCGCAAAGCTTACGAGCCTTACGGTAAGTGTCTGGGAACCGCTCAAAATATAGTTCACGGCACAGGAGCAGAGCACGGTCTTGCCCGAGCCAGGATTGCCCTGAATGAGCAGCAGAGGCGGGTTTTCCGAGACCTTTTTATGACCGACCAGACTTGCGCACAGACCTAAGGCCGCACCTAGGGCAGCACTGTTGGCATCATCATGAATGACACTGGCAAAGGTGTAGCGCTCTGAGACGAGATCCCGCGCTCTAATCGCCTTAACATAGTCCTGACGGCGCTGTTGCTGCTGCGAGAGGATCTCCTCATAGGCAGTATGAGCCTCCTGCCTGCGCGCCCTGACCATATCCAGAGGCGGCTCAGCTGAGATCTCCTTTACATCTGCATCGGTGATAAGGCCATGGGAGAGTTGTTTTATCGAATTAAACAAAACCTCACTGCTAAAGGCTCGAGCTTGAGATTTGCGCTGTTCTGTCACGTAAAGCTCTCCATCCTGACTTTTAACTAACTTCTGGCAGTAGCGAGGCTACTGCGCTCTATTCATTTGCCTCATTCTACTCTATCTGAGCCTAAATGCCTATAGCTGCAAGGAGGAGAGCAGGTGCAGCTGCAGGAAAGGCTCAGTTTATGCCGCAGAAGCTTTGGCTTACAGAGTCCTGACGTAGACGCCCTGACAGGCCTCGGTTTCAAAGATGGTGGCCGCTTTGCCTGCAAGCTTGGGATATTCTTCTGCAACTGCCTGTCTCACTACCGCCTCCTGACCTTTTCTCACCAGCGCCACCACGCTGCCGCCAAAGCCGCCGCCCGTCATTCTGACTGCACCCTCACGCGGGCCCAGGGCCGCTCTGACCAGCTCTACCAGCCCGTCAATTTCCGGAATGGTGATCTCAAAGTCATCGCGCATCGAACAGTGCGAGGCATACATCAGCGCAGAGAGCCGAGGCAGGTCTCCAGCCCTGAGCGCAGCCACGGCTGCCAGCACCCGCTGATCCTCAGTGATCACATGCCGGGCCCGCCGATAGGTGGTCTCATCTATCCTGCCTTCAAGCGCCCTGAGCCCGTCAAGATCTGCATCGCGCAGCAGCCTGACGCCTAAACTTTGAGCCGCGCTTTCACAGCAGGCGCGGCGTTCATTATACTCTGAGCCTACCAGCTGATGTTTGACGTTAGAATTGATCACCATGACCACCAGCTCCTCAGGCAGAGGGACCTGAGTCAGCTGCAGGGACTTGCAGTCAATAAGCAGCGCCTGACCCTGCTCACCGCAGGCTGAAATGGTCTGATCCATGATGCCGCACTTGATCCCCGCAAAGGCTTCTGCTGCCTGGCCAAAGCTAGCAAGCTTCTGCCTCTCAAGCGGCAGACCAAGATAGCTTGACAGCAGGGCCCCAAAACAGACTTCCAGGGATGCCGAAGAGGAGAGTCCTGCCCCCTGCGGGATATTGCCTGAGATGATAAGATCTAGTCCCCCGCTCTGCCTGCCGTAATGCGAGCAGATCTCATTGACCATGCCGCGCAGATAGTTTGACCAGATCAGCTTAGGATCTGCACAGAGCCCTCCCTCCAGGCTGAACTCAGCATAATTGTCAGAGTCAAGATCCTGTGCCAGCACGCGCAGCTTCTGACTCTGATTAGGACTTGCCAGCATGCAGGTGCCGTATTTGATGGCGCAGGGCAGCACAAAGCCGCCGTTATAGTCAGTATGCTCGCCGATAAGATTAACCCGTCCAGGCGCATAGGCAAGATAACGGGGTTCCTGCTTGAAATAGCTTTCAAACGCCTTGTGCGTCGCTGCAATTAAAGTGTCCATGCGATCCTCAGTCCTTAAGAGAATAATGACGGTCAGAGAGTTCCTTTAACCGTGCTGCCGCCTGCTCGGGGGTCAGATCACGCTGGCGTTCAGCCAGAAGCTCAAAGCCTGCCACAAATTTTTTGACCGTAGCTGAGCGCAGCAGCGGCGGATAGTAATGCGCATGCAGCTGCCATTCAGGATGCTCCCTGCCATCTGCGGGAGGATGATGCCAGCCCATGGAATAAGGGAAGGAGCAGCCAAACAGATTATCGTAGCGGGTGGTAAGCTGTTTGATGCACAGCGCCAGATCCTCAGTCTGCTCCGCGCTAAGCTCCGGGAGTGAGCTGACCTTGAACTTAGGCAGCAAAAGAGTCTCATAAGGCCAGAAAGCCCAGAAGGGAACCACCACGGCAAAATACCGAGTCTGCAGCACTACCCGCTCCTCCTTTTCAAGCTCCTGCTTAAGATAGTCTTCAAGCAGGGAGGCTGAATGGGAGGCATAATACTCGCTCTGGGTGTGCAGCTCCTTTTCAAGCTCCTGCGGCAGATAGCTGCAGGCCCAGATCTGCCCGTGCGGATGCGGATTGGAACAGCCCATGATGGCACCCTTGTTTTCAAAGAGCTGTACACAGACATAGTGCTCTGATAGCTCACGATACTGCTGCTGCCAGAGCTTCACCACCTCACTGATCTCAGCCACACTCAAAAGCGGCATGGTTTTGGAGTGATCTGCAGAAAAACAGATCACCCTGGCAGTACCTGAGACCGGAGTAAGCTTAAAAAGCTCAGACTCAGGTTCAGGGGCAGCTACCTCCTCAGGCATCAGTGCGGCAAAATCATTGGTAAATACATAATTGTGCTCATAGTCAGGGTTTCGGCTTCCGTTGATGCGCGGATTACCGGGACACAGATAGCAGTCCTTGTCATAGCTGGGCTTGACCTGCCCGGGCAGTTTCTCGACCTGACCTAGCCAGGGTCTTTTGGCCCGCTGCGGTGAAACTAAGATCCATTCCCCGCTCAGCGCATTGTAGCGGCGGTGGGGATGATCCGCGCGATTAAAGGCTTTCATCATGCTCTATCCTTAAACAAGCTTACTGATAACCATCCGGATTCTGCTGCTGGAACCTGAAGGAATCGGCAGTCATGTCCTCAAGTCCTAACTCTGCCTTCCAGTGCAGCTCACGTTCTGCCTTGCTCGCGTCGGCATAGCACTGCACCACATCACCCTCGCGTCTTTCGGTAAACTCATAGTTAATCTGACGCCCCGTGGTCTTGATAAAGGCCTTGACGAGCTCAAGCACGCTGTAGCCCCGTCCTGTGCCCAGATTGTAAATATGCAGCCCCGGGCGGTTGAGGCAGTGCTGCAGAGCCGCCACATGCCCTCTGGCCAGATCCACTACATGAATATAGTCACGGATACAGGTGCCGTCCGGTGTAGGGTAATCATGACCGAAAATCCTGAGTTTAGGCAGCTTGCCTATAGCCACCTGCGTCAGATAAGGCATCAGATTGTTAGGAATGCCGCGCGGATCTTCACCGATCAGGCCTGAGGCATGGGCGCCCACCGGATTGAAATAGCGCAGCATCACCATGGCAAACTGCGGCTTGGAGCGCTGCAGTTCCTCACACATATACTCAATATCGATTTTGGTCTGGCCATAGGGACTGTTGGCCCGCTTGATAGGAGAGCTTTCCGTCAGAGGCAGAGTATCCGGCTCCCCATAGACGGTAGAGGATGAGGAGAAGATAAAGTTATAGCACTGATGCTTTAGCATGCTCTGCAGCAGCACCCGTGCGCCATTGACATTGTTGTCGTAATAGTCAAGCGGGATCTTGCAGGACTCTCCTACCGCCTTGAGCCCAGCAAAGTTAATCACTCCGTCAATGGCATAGTCCTCAAACAGCTGATCTAAAGCGGCACTATCGCGAATATCACCCATGACAAACGGGATCTCCTGACCGCACAGCTGATTGATTCTAGCTAAGGCTGCAGGCTTGGCATTAGACAGATTATCATAAATCAGCGGCCTGAAACCTGCCTCACACAGCTCTACCACGGTATGGCTGCCAATAAAACCTGCACCGCCTGTCACCAAAATATAATTCATCGCAAACCTCTTATTCTCATGCTGACTTTAATCTGTCTATTTTCGGCAAAGTTGTGCTTCAGGTCTGCAAAGCAGGTCTAAAAATGAGAAAGATCTGACATACCTACATTTATAAGCTAAAATGTATGTAAAGATGTTAAGCTAAAGAGGAAGAGAGATGGCAACCATCCGCGATGTAGCCGCGCTGGCTAAGGTTTCAGTAGCCACCGTTTCACGTGTTTTAAATGGCTCAGCTATGGTCTCTAATGAGACCAAGGATAAGGTGCTTAAGGCACAGAAGGAGCTGAACTTTGTGCTCAACGCCAGCTCTAGTTCTCTGACCAAACGCAACAGCGAGGTGGTGGGTCTGTTGGTCACCGATCTCTCCGACCCGTTTTTTGGCGTGATGGTCAAAGCCTGTGAGGATACCGCGCATGCCAATCAGCAGATCATGGTGGTCACCCAGGGACTTTTAGACGAGCAGCGCGAGCTTTTGGGTATCAAAAGTCTGCTCAGTCAGGACTGTGCGGCGCTGGTGTTCTATCCGCAGGCAAGCTCTGATGAGGTGCTGCGCAAATACCTCAGAGTCTTCTCCCATCTGGTGCTGGTCAACCGCTCCCTGCCGGGCTTTGAGGAGCGCTGTCTCATGCTCGATAATCAGCAGGGTATGTATACCGGGGTTAAGTATCTCATTGCTCTGGGACACCGCGACATCGCCTATATCGGCTCCTCGCAGCCGACCACTGAGGCAAGGCAGCGCTATGCAGGTTTTGAGCAGGCTCTCTCTGAATCAGACCTCACCCCAAATCCGGAGCTTGTCCTCAGGGTACAGCCTAATCTTGACGGGGGAGCTCTGGCTGCACAGGAGCTGTTTAGAAAAAGAGGTCAATTTTCTGCAGTGGTCTGCTATAACGATTCTCTGGCGGCGGCCGTGCTGTCAAGCTTCAACACGCAGGGGCTCAGAGTCCCCCATGAGGTCTCGGTACTCGGCTTTGATGATATTTTCTTTGCCCCGCTGTTAAGTCCGCCCCTGACCAGCATCAGAAATCCCATCGTGGAGATGGCCAAAAGCGCAGTGGAGCTCTCTTCGGCTATCTATCACAAGCGCGGCTACAGACTGCCTGAATTTACTACCGAGCTTGTGATCAGAGATTCAGTCAAAGCGATGAACTAGTTTTCAAAATTGTAGATATCCAGCTCTTCATTAGCATCATGCCAGGCTTTATCCTGCTTGGCATCATCACTGCGCTGCTTTGAAATCTGCTCAAAATAGTCAGGATCCGGCTGCACCACATACTTGCCGCTGAAGATGGAGGTATCGAATTCGCGCAGTTCAGGATTCTCCTCGCGCACACTGTCTTCTAAGTCAGACAGCGACTGATAGACGAGCCCGTCGGCCTTGATAAACCTGCTGACCTCATCAACCGTCCGCCCATAGGCGATCAGCTCCTTGGAAGTCGGCATGTCGATGCCATAGATATTCGGATATTTGATTTCAGGCGCCGCCGAGGCAAAATAGACCTCCCGGGCTCCCGCTTCACGCGCCATCTCGACAATCTGCAGAGAGGTGGTGCCGCGCACAATGGAATCATCCACCAAAAGCACATTCTTGCCGACAAACTCTGAAGGAATAGGATTGAGTTTACTGCGCACCGACTTCTTACGCTGAGTCTGTCCCGGCATGATAAAGGTTCTGCCGATATAGCGGTTCTTCACAAAGCCCTGACGATAAGGCAGCCCCAGACTTCTGGCCATCTGTACGGCAATATCAATGGAAGTCTCAGGCACCGGGATCACCACATCGATCTTGCGATCGCCAAGCTCGAGCTTGACCTTTTCAGCCAGCTTCATCCCCATATGCACGCGTGTGGCATAGACTGAGGCTCCGTTGATCACGCTGTCAGGACGGGCAAAATAGACATACTCAAAGATACATGGGGTAAAGGTTTCAGCCGGTGCACACTGAGCCGTATAGAGCTGCTGCTCCTCAGAGATCAGAATCGCCTCACCCGGTCTGATATCACGCACCAGCGTAAACTGATTGACGGACAGGGCCACACTCTCGGAGGCCACCATATATTCAGTCCTGCCATCCTCGGTTTCCCGTTTGCCAAGGCATAACGGTCTGATCCCATGCGGATCGCGGAAGGCCAGCAGGCCTACGCCCAGGATCAGGGCCACGACGGCATAGCCGCCCTTTACCTCGGCATTCACGCCTCTGACAGCGGTAAAGATGTCATCCGGCGTGGGCATGTCATGCTCCACCTTGGTGAGCTTCCAGGCCAGAATATTGAGCAGCACCTCAGAATCTGATTCGGTATTGACATGACGACGGGCCTTCACGCAGGTCTCCTTGAGAGCCTTGCAGTTGATGAGGTTGCCATTGTGGGCAAGCGCAATGCCAAAAGGTGAGTTGACATAGAAAGGCTGAGCCTCGGCGGCACTTGAAGAGCCTGCGGTAGGATAGCGGGTATGCCCGATGCCCATCATGCCCCTCAGTCTCAGCATGTGCTTCTTTTCAAACACCTCGCTGACCATACCGTTGGCCTTGCGCTGTCTGAAATTGTGCTGCTCATCAATCGTCACGATACCGGCAGCATCCTGTCCCCGGTGCTGCAGCACCTGCAGGGCATTATATAAAGTCACATTGACCGGAGTGACTCCGACCATGCCTACTACACCACACATGCGCTTATACCCCCGCTATATTCTCAGGCGTTGTACCTAAATAGACAAAAAACCAGCTGACCAGTCGCTGCAGTTCAGGAATAAACAGCGAATTTTTCCACCAGTCGAAATTCTGAATAAAGTTAAACAGATTAAGCTTGAACAGGATCTGCACCACCGCCACACAGGCAGCTACAATGAGCACTCCGCGGGCGACACCGAAAGCGATGCCCAGAATGCGGTCAAACCCGGACAGCCCCGCCTTCTGAATGCCTTTGGCAATCATACTGCCGATGGCTCCGACAATCATGAGCGTAACCACAAAGAGCACGATAGCGGAGATCACATTGCGGGTCAGCGCATCATCGGAGAAGGTCAGATACTGAGCCCCTACGCTGTAAAAGCGTCCGGCCACCACAAAGGCGGACAGCCAGGCCACAATCGAAGCTGCCTCTTTTACAAAACCGCGGATAATCGAGAACAGGCTGGACAGCCCGATAATTCCGAGAATAATCCAATCTAAAGGAGTTAAAGTCATCAGAGATCCATGTCTTAAGATCAAAAACTGCCTGAAACTTCAGGCAGCTTAAAATGGGCTTAGGCCTTTTTGCCAATCACTTCAAGTCCGCCAAGATACGGACGCAGTACTTCAGGTACAGTAATGGAGCCGTCTGCATTCTGATAGTTCTCCATCACCGCCACCAGAGTACGTCCTACCGCCAGACCTGAACCGTTCAGGGTATGCACGAGCTCAATCTTGCCATCCTTGCGTCTTACGCGGGCCTGCATTCTGCGGGCCTGGAAATCCACACAGTTAGAGCAGGAGGAAATCTCACGATAAGTATTCTGTGCCGGGATCCACACCTCGAGATCATAGGTCTTAGCCGAGGAGAAGCCCATATCACCGGTACTGAGCGCAATCACGCGGTAAGGCAGATTCAGAGCCTGCAGCACTGACTCGGCGTCCGCAGTCAGCTGCTCTAGAGCCTGCCAGGAATCCTCCGGCTTGACAATCTGCACCATCTCGACCTTATCAAACTGATGCATTCTGATAAGTCCTCTGGTGTCACGTCCGGCAGAACCTGCCTCAGATCTGAAGCACGGCGTATGCGCAGTAACCTTCAGCGGCAGTTCCTGCTCCGGAATAATCTCACCGCGCACCATATTGGTCAGCGGCACTTCGGCCGTCGGGATCAGGCAGAAATGACGGTTCACATCATCACCATCAGCATTGCCGTTTAAGCTGGTGTGGAACAGATCCTCAGCAAATTTCGGCATCTGACCTGTGCCGTACAGAGAATCGAGATTCACGAGGTATGGAGTATAGACCTCGGTATAGCCCTGTTTGGCATGCAGATCGAGCATCAGGTGCACCAGGGCACGATGCAGGGCACACAGCTGACCTTTCATGAAGGCAAAGCGTGCGCCTGAAACCTTGCGGGCCGTATCAAAATCGAGCTGACCTAAAGCTTCGCCTAAGGCCACATGATCCTTAATCTCAAAGTCAAACTGACGAGGCGTACCCCATCTTCTCTGCTCGACATTGAAGCTGTCATCCTCACCTAAAGGGCAGCTTTCATCCGGCAGATTAGGAATAGTCAGGGCCAGCTGATTGAGCTCAGAGAGCACCTCATCCTGACGCTTTTTCACCTCGGCAAGCTCTTCACTGATCGCCCCAACCTGCTCTTTAAGAGCAGAGGCATCCTCATGAGCCTTCAAGACCTGACCGATTTCCTTGGACAGAGAGTTGCGCTTTGCCTGCAGCTCCTGAGTCTTAGTCATGGTTTCTTTACGTAAATTTTCAAGCTGTTCAAGCTTGACCACATCGAGGGTAAAATTGCGTGTCGCAAGCCGTTTAGCTAAAGACTCCAGATCGCCACGCAGATATTTTGGATCTATCATAATAAGTTCGTCTAATCCCGATCATGAACTCTTAAGCCTGAAGGCATTAAGAGCATTATAGGTACACACCGTAAAGGTATAACCTTACTTTTGCGATTAATTCTAGTGGGGCATTATACATCAGAACAGCGCAAGTTGTGAAACAGAATAGCTAGCTCAGGCGACCTCCTGCCTAGCGCAGCTGTCCCAGGTTAAAAACGCTAGAGATCCTCCTGTGAGCCGTCAAAACGCACCGACCTGCCCACAAAGCCCTCCGGATAGCGCCGGTTAGGCTCCAGCCTGTCACGCTGCCTTAAATACTCGATTTTCTTCTGCAGCTGCGCTTCAAAGCCGCGTTCTGACGGCTTGTAGTAGACCGTTCCGGTCAGCTCTTCCGGCATAAAGCTCTCAGCAGCTGCATAGGCTCCCTGATAGTCATGCGCATAGCGATAGCCCTCATGATAGCCAAGCTCAGACATCAGCTTCGTCGGAGCGTTGCGCAGATACAGCGGCACTTCGGCGCGGCCGTGCGCTCTGGCATCCTCCCGCGCCCTGCCAAAAGCCAGATACAGATGATTGCTTTTAGGCGCCAGGGCCAGGTAAACACAGGCCTCGGCAATGGCCCGTTCCCCCTCGGCAGCTCCCACACGTTCAAAAATATCATAGGCATTGAGCGCCACGGTCATGGCACGCGGATCGGCAAGACCGACATCCTCGGTAGCGATAGCCAGCAGGCGTCTTGCACAATAGAGGGGATCTCCGCCGGCTTCGAGAATGCGCGCATACCAGTACAATGCCGCATCAGGAGCACTGCCGCGTATGGATTTATGCAGAGCGGAAATTAAATCATAATAGGCATCCCCGCCCCTGTCATAGTTTAAGGCCTTCTGCCCGGCAACTGAAGCAAGGCTCTGCGCGGTCAGAAGCCGGCCGTCTGAGGTCGGCTCTGCAAGATCTGCTGCCATCTCAAGCGTATTCAGAAGATGGCGTCCATCCCCGTCCGCAAGCTCAAGGAGTAGGTCCTCAGCCCGCTCTTCAAGCTTAAGATGCAGATCCTTAAGTCCTAAAGGTGAGGTTAAAGCCTGCCTGAGCAGCTGTTTTAATTCTTCAGTACTGAGCTTTTTGAGCACATAGACCCGCGCTCTTGAGAGCAGGGCCTGATTAACATTGAAGGAGGGATTTTCGGTAGTCGCGCCGATAAAGGTAATGGTGCCGTCTTCAATATGCGGCAAAAAGGCATCCTGCTGCGATTTATTGAAACGGTGCACCTCATCGACAAACAGCAGAGTGCGCTGCCCCTGCCGTCTGCGCTCCTGCGCCCGCTCAATCGCAGCCCTGATATCCTTAACTCCGGAGGTGACGGCGGGGAGCTGCTCAAAGCAGGCCTGACACTGTCTGGCTAAAAGCAGAGCCAGAGTGGTCTTGCCTACTCCCGGAGGACCCCAGAAGATCATCGAATAGCACTGTCCCTGCTCTAACGCCTGCCGCAGCGGGGTATGCGGTCCGATTAAATGGCTCTGGCCAATGAATTCTGAAAGACTCTGCGGACGCAGACGTGCCGAGAGCGGCAGAAAAGCCTCAGGGGCTTTTTCCTGACGCTGGGGTTTAAGACTTGCGTCAAACTCTGCAAACAGACTAATCTGTCCGTCGTCCATCGTCTACCTCAGCATCCGCCGGGATGGCATAGACAAACAGGCTGTCCTCAGCCTGCTGACGCTGCCCTGACAGAGCATAGCTGTTCAGACTGCCATCGCGCATCTTAATCGAGATCCGACTGAGCGTATCCTGCTCAAAGGTCAGCTTCAGCTCTGAAAATTCGCCTGGCTGTTTAGGCGTGAGCGTAAAGCTGTCCTGCTCCTTACTGACCACGTACTGATCCCACAGCCTGCGGTCCATGGAGGTCAGCAGGAAAAAAGGCGAGGACTGCAGCTCCCTGAGAGCATAAATCGTCACCTGATTGACAAAAGGATCATAGAGATATACGGCCTCATCCTTAGTAAAGAGCACCTGCTCATCAGGCTTTAACGTATGCAGCATCAGACTGTGAGGTTTCTTGAGGGCAATATAGCCTGAAGAAGACACCCCCTGCTGCTGCGCCTTGGTGGTCAGAGTCTGATTGAAATCCGCATAAAAGGCCGAAAATCCGGCAAGCTTTGACTGCAGGTCCTCAAGATCTGAGGCCTGAGCCTGAAGACCGACCAAGGTTAAGAGCAGTGCTAAAAATCTCAGGCACTTCATTAGATGACTCCCTCGCGCTGCAGCTGCATCATCAGACGCTTAGAGCGCGTATAGCCGATACTGAACTGAACCTGAATGGCACTGATAGAAACCTCACGGTTGTTCTTGGCCTGAAATTCACGGGCATAGGCGGCAACCTGATCAAACAGCTTGTCAAGCTTCTGCTCTCCTGCCGGCAGCTCTCCGCCTTCAGGTTCGCTGTCATCCTCGACATCCGTAACCCCGTCAATATACTCAGGCGCGCCATGCTCTTTCCAGGCATTGACCACCGCATTGACATCATCATTGCTGGCAAACGGACCATGCGCCCTGAATGGAGCATAGTTCTCCACGCCCATAAAGCGCGAGATCATATCACCATTGCCTAACAGTGATTCAGCGCCCTGTTCATCGAGAATGATGCGGGATTCCATATTAGACTGCACGGTGTAGGCAACTCGTGACGGCATATTGGCTTTAATCTTGCCTGTCACAATATCCGCACGCGGTGTCTGGGTGGCCAGGATCAGATGAATACCTGCGGCACGGGCCTTGGCGGTCAGACGTGAAATCAGATGCTCAGGTGACTTCTCAGCCTTCTTCTGACTGCCGGTCATCGCCATCAGATCCGCAAACTCATCCACCACAATCACAAGATAAGGCAATGGCTTTAGGACATCCGGTCTGCCGCCCATATCAGCAGTCCAGGCCGGATCATAGACCAGCTTCCCTTCAAGCGTGGCCTCGTTGATCACGCGGTTGTATTCAGACAGCTGTCTGACACCTAAGGCCTCGATAAGCTTGTAGCGTCTCTCCATCTCCGCTACGCACCAGTTCAGCGCAGCCGCTGATTCCTCAGGCTCGGCGATGATCGGAGTGATCAGATGCGGCAGATCGCCATACAGGCTGAACTCAATGCGCTTAGGATCAATGAGGATCAGTCTTAACTGAGCAGGCGAGAGCTTGATGAGCAGGGACAGCAGCATGGCATTGATGCCGGCAGACTTGCCTGAACCGGTCGTACCTGCAATCAAAAGATGCGGAGCCTTCGCCAGATCTGCAATCACCGGTTTGCCGATCGCATTGACGCCAAGACATAGCGGCAGCAGGCATCTGGTGTGCTGATAGCTGTCATCCTTGATGACATCGCAGAGGGTAAAGGTCTGACGGGTGGCATTCGGCACTTCCAGTCCGACATACTGAGTACCCGGTACCACATCGAGCACCCGGATGGTCTTGACCATCAGATAGCGGGTCAGATCCGTGCTGACCGAGCGGATCTGCCGCGAGCTGATGCCGCCTTCAAGCTGCAGAGAAAACAGTGTGATCACAGGACCTGACACGTAGCTTGCCACCTTGGCCTTAACCTTGAAGTCCTGCATGAACCGGTCAATGCGCGCGATGCGTTCGGAAATCTCAGAATAAGGCACTTCCACCTTGGTTTCAGATTCACGCAGCAGGGAGAGTTCAGGACGCCAGGCCCCATATGGAGTTTCAGGCGCCGAAATAATGGAATGATCATAATCCTTGGTGGCAAATTCGGTAACCGCCTTAGGCTTTGGAGTTGACAGCAGTTCTGAAGGGATCTGCCCCTGAGCTGGAGCAGCCTCAGGACGTTCTGCCGTACTTTCAGCCCTGACAGGCTCACTCTGAGCTGAGGCACTGTCCGCACCACTGTCATCAGCTGCCGGAGACTTGGCGCTCTGCTGCGCAGACGGCTGCTCAGGCTCTGCATTAAAGCCACGCTGGGTGTTGGCATAGAGGTAATCACTGCCCTTTTCAGAAATCACAGGAGTCCGGTTAGGTCTTAAGCCGTCAAAATTATCACCCTGAGCTGAAGGCACGAAGGAAGCCGGCAGATCCTCATCCTTGATCTCAAGAGTATGCTCTTTGCGCTCTTCACTCAGAGAGTCAAAGGAGATGATGTTCTCATCCTCAAACTCCTCGTTATCAAGCTCCTCTTCAAACTGAGCCTCCAGGGCCTCACGCTCTGAAGCTGCAACTTCAGCGGTCTTACGGTCAGCATCGGCTCCATCGTCATACTCAGAGTCAGCGCTGTGCGCAGCATACTCAGGCTCTGCAGCAGAGTATTCAGCGGCAGGATGAGCCTGAGACTCCTCTCTGTCAAGCGCATAAGCGGTATTCGGTGCAGTATCTTCAGGCAGGCTGTCCGGTACCCGTGGCTCGGTGCGGGTAATGATGGTGCTCTGTACCTTAGGTTCATCATCTGGCTCCGCAGGTTTGACTTCCTCCTGAGGATGAGTGGTAATGATCGTGCTGATCCCCTCGTCCTCGCTTTCAGGAGCAGGCTGCACAAACGAGCCCTTCAGCCCGGAGCCCTTGGTGATGATGGTATTCTGCACCGTCTCCTGATCCTCTTCTTCCACCTGAGGCAGACGTGAATCACGGATAATGGTGCTCGGTGCCCTGCCCTCTTCGCTCTGATCACGATAGGACTCAGGGTAAGTCACCTCCCGATAGAGCGGTTCAGGATCGCGCTGCGCGGAAAAGGGCTCTTCACGCTGATAGCGGCTGTCTTCATGCGCAAGATTAGCCTCTGCACCGGGATAGTTCTGCAGATCATTACCCTGACTGTACCCGGTCCCGGCAAAGGAATTCTGCAGCGGCGGCTCATAACTGTGCTCATGCCCCTCGTAAAAGTCCGGCACCTCACGGGTAAATTCACTCTCCTTTGCAGGTTCTACCACCGGCTCGATCCGCTCAGGAGCAGGAGTCTGCTCTGCTTCATTCAGATCGCCAAAGGACGGTTCAAGATCTGCATGCACGGCAGGGGCCGCACTTGGCTGCTTGCGCTTAGGTTTTAAGGAGGCAAGCTTTGCGTAGACTGTAGCAAAGAGTTTGCCGCGTGTTTTCTTGACCTTGACCGACTCCTGATCCTTAGCACTCTGCATCTCAGATACTGCCCTAGGCTCGCTGCGATCCCTGCCCATGGTCAGAGCATAGAAGGCTGCTGCGCCCAGTTTTTCACAGAAGCTTAAAGGCGAAGCGCACACCAGAAGCATCAGTCCTCCCAGGCTCAGCAGCACCGGCAGGGCGGCGGCCACGTGATGCGAAAAGGATCTGAAACTTACAATGTTGAGAAAATCTCCGAGTATGCCCCCTGCCCCGGTATTGCCTGCGGCAAAAAGTCCTGAAAACAGGCCGCACAGTCCCAGTACCAATATATTAAAGCCCAGCAGTCTGAGTCCAAGGTTAAAGAGGTTTATCTGTTTTAACGGCTGATGATTGAGGACGACCAGCCATACGGCATAAACAAAAATCACAGGAAAGACATAGGTGACCGAGCCAAAATATTCAAAGACAGAGCTCAGAAAGCCACTTTGAGTCATCTGACCGTTAAGGCCGGTTACCAGCTCGCCTGACATCGCCCGATCTGCAGTGCGTCTGAAGGAGGAGAGTATAAAAATGCCCAGTCCTGCACACAGAACACAGCCAATAAATAGGATTTTTTTGAATTTATCCTGCGATTTTACTTTTCCCGCTCCGACATGCGGACGTGAAAAATTCATATAAACCTCTGATGAAAATAATATTTAATTGCGCTTGAATGAAAAAAATAATCTGCCAAATGCTACCATTTTTTCGCTTTTCACTCAAGAAACAAACACTTTTTCTTTTTAAGAAAAGCATTTAGAATTTAAAATCAGGCCGCCTGAGTACTGAACAAGAAACAAGAGGAGTTTTGCCTGCTGCGCGCAGGTCTGAGTCCTGAGCTCTGACCTTCTGCTCTGCCATCCTGATGTGGTGCAGCAGCTTGTCAAACGCCAGACTGCGCTAAAATCTGATGTCAGAAGAGCAGGTCTGCGCAACCTATGCTCTAGAGGACAGCTCACCATTTTAGCCTGTCCTAAGCTAAAACGCACAGCTTTATGTTTATACTATTTTAAAATAGTAGTTGCATTTTAACTATAAAAAGATTAGGCTGAGCATAATAAAACCATATGCAAGGAGTTCAGTATGACAGAACTAAACCACATCTCAACCGACAGCACTGCGCTCAAAGCTCAGATGAGTTATGAGAACAGCAGTCAGAATCCAGCTCTAGCCAATGCCAGGACCGGCAGAACCTGGAGCAAAAGTGACATTCTCTTTTCGGTGCTGACCTTGGGCATTTACGCTCTCATCCACTGTTTTTCCAACCCAAAGCCTGGTCCCACCAAGGTAAGACGCATGGAGTCAGTCAATACCGGCAATCCTGCCGATATCTTTGCCCAGACACCGGTCAAAAAGCAGGTCAAGGCACAGCCATCCGAAAATGATCGCATAGGAGAGCTCTGCCTCAAAGGCTTTTCTGCCTTTGAACACGCTGACACCTTAAAGAAAAAACTGCCTCTAGGCGAGCTCTCAATTCTGACCGGCGGCTCTGACAAGGTTGAAGATTGCGGCCATAAAATCAAGCTTATCGGTGTGCTCAATCCGGATTTTAGCAGGGCACTTCAAGGTTATGTGAGTGCCTTCATTCAACAAGCAGGTGAGGATGCAGCCAAGCAGATAGTCAGAAGCGTCTTTAAAAAATATGATGAAAACCAGCCTTTAGTCGAACAGCTAGCCGTGACTGCGGTTAAGCTCATCAATACGCCTTTAAGTGAGGCAGATGATGCCATAGGTGCCAAGCCTGAGCCTAACAGAGTGAATAAAGACAGCAGCACCCTAGATCTGATGGAGGCCATCCATCAGAGTTTAAGCTTCATGGAGAAATATGTGAAGGCCTGGAACCATAAGCTCTAGACCTCAGGACTCAGGAGAGCAGGAACCTACTGCACTCCTGAGTATGTTACAGATCTTGCAAGGCTTTATATCGCTTATAATCAATACAAGTTCAGGAGTTTTTATGAATGCACAGGAATTAGTTAGCTCACTTGCTACAAGAATCGGCTTATCCGGGCTCTCGCTTGCAGAAACCGGAGCCTGTTCGGTAATTTTTGAAGAGGATGAAGTGGTTTTTGAGGACAACAATCAGAAGCTCTTTGTGTTTGCAGAAATAGGCCCGGCCGCAGGACGCGAGACACTGTATGCAGACCTTCTCGACGCCAATCATCTGGGCCATGGCACTGCCTATGGCAGTATCGGACTTGACCGGCAGCGTGACGTCTTCACGCTCTGCCGGGTTGTTGAGCTGCCCTGCGAATATGAGCAGTTTGAAGAGCAGCTCGCGCTGTTTATCAATGTTCTGCGCCACTGGAAAAAACAGCTCTCTGAACTGTAAAAAACAATGCAGCAGGCCGTACAGCACATCTGCTGCCGCAGTCGTCAAAGCCTGCCGCTCTGCTCTTTTTGCGGTCTTGGTCACTGATAGGAGCAAAATTTACTGCTATAGTTTAAATAGTAGTTTATTGAAAACACTAGTGATAAATCAGCTCTGAACTTCTCCATGCTTGCATGTGAGGGCTGTCAGAAGCGGTTCATCAGCCCGAGCTTTGGCTTAAGCGCTGCTGCCTTTGCTCTGTGGGCTCTCAACTGCTCGACTGCAGCCAGAAGCACAGGTCTGCCTTAAGGCAGACTGACCATAACTAGGCTAAGTCTTCACTCAGGCGGATCTACACGGCTTTGGGACCTTGGCTTTAAGTGAGGTGCCAGAGTAAATCAGGCAACAAAAGAATAAGCCCTCATCGGGCTTGCCTGCCAAAGCAGTCAGACATTGCGAGGTGCCTATGACCAGAAAACAGCCCCATCAGTTGCACGGCTTTAATACCACGCTGCAAGAGGTAGATCAGAACTATACCTGGATCAATGACATGATTAAGGCCAGACAGGATTTAGTCTTAAGATATGTCAAGCTTTTAAAACTGGTGCCAGATTTTGATCAGCACAATGCCAAGGCTGAATCCTCCTTAGGCGAAGTGGTGACTTTCTGCGAGCATATGATTGACTATGTCTCCCATGGTCATTTCGATCTCTACCCTAAGATCATCGAGCTGATTGAGAATGCCTCCGGACGTTCGCTGTCCATTGCGCAAAGAGCCATGCCGCATATTGAAAAGACCACGGACGTGCTCATGGACTTTAACGATAAGTATGCCGAAGATCTCAGCCTCGACAAGGTCAGCTCTCTCGGCGACGATCTGGTAACCATCGGAGATGCTCTTGAACACCGCTTCAGATATGAGGATCGTCTGATCATCGGTCTGAGACTGGTGCATACCATTGTAGAGACTCCGCACTAGGAGAGCTTGAACAGTTCCGGAACCCGTCTGACCGGGATAATCTGCATGCCGGAAGGCGGAGTGCGCGGTGCATTATCGTAAGGCACGATGGCCCGCGTAAAGCCCTGTTTATGCGCTTCAGCAATACGCTCCTGTCCTGACGGTACCGGTCTGATTTCTCCAGTCAGGCCAATCTCCCCAAAGGCAATGGTGCGCCGGTCAAGAGCCTGTGAGCGGAAGGATGAGATCAGAGCCAGGCAGAGCGGCACATCGCTGGCAGTCTCAAGGACCTTGACACCCCCTACCACATTGACAAAGACATCCTGATCTCCCAGACTGAAGGAAGCATGACGATGCAGTACTGACAGAAGCATAGAGAGACGATTGGGATCGGTTCCCAGCGTCAGACGGCGCGGATTACTGCCCTGCGCCACATCTACAAGCACCTGCAGTTCAACGAGAAGCGGCCGGGTTCCCTCCCAGACCACCATGGCCAGCGAGCCCGGAGCGACTTCCTCCTGACGGTTTAAAAAGATCGCCGAGGGATTCTTGACCTCGCGCAGACCGAGATCGGTCATGGCAAACACCCCGATCTCATTGACCGCGCCAAAACGGTTTTTCTGACAGCGCAGCGTTCTAAAGCGCAGATCGGAGGCTGCCTCAAGCAGCACCGAGCAGTCCACACAATGCTCTAAAATCTTAGGTCCGGCCAGTGTACCGTCCTTGGTGACATGTCCCACCATAAACACCGCAATGCCGGTGCGCTTGGCAAACTGCGTCAGAGCCGCCGCCCCTTCTCTGACCTGAGAGACTGAGCCCGGGGCTGATTCCACGCCCTGCACATGCATGACCTGAATGGAATCCACCACCAGCACGGCTGGCTGTTCGCCTGAAGCGAGCGCACAGATTTTATCTATAGAGGTTTCCGAGGCGATGCGCACACGCTCCGTGGGCAGCCCCAGACGCCTGGCCCGCAACGCTACCTGCTCTAAAGACTCTTCTCCTGTCACATAGAGCACCTTGACCCGTTCAGAGAGCCTGCAGACCGTCTGCAGCAGCAGGGTGGACTTGCCTGCCCCGGGATTGCCGCCGATCAGCACCACCGAGCCTGCGACAATGCCGCCGCCCAGCACCCGATCAAACTCAGCATACCCTGAAGACAGCCGAGCCTTGGCGGTAATATTGACCTGCGCAAGATTAACCACTCCTGAGCCGGTCTGTCCGGCAAAGCCGGCCAGAGCCCTTTGAGCAGCCCTTGAGCCGGCATTGTTGGCGCTCTCCTCAAAGACGCGCTGCTCGCTGATGGTGTTCCATTCTCCGCATTCGCGGCACTGCCCCTGCCAGCGGGCATATTTAGCCCCGCAGGAGGCGCAGACAAATACGGTGCGCTCTCTGCTCATACCTGCTCCGCAAGGGTCAGCAGCAGAGCGACGGCCGAGAGATCACTGCAGCGCAGGGCATAAGGAGCCTTCTCTACCACGATAGGCTTGGCATGATAGGCAATGCCAAGGCCGGCTTCCTCGATCATTTTCAGATCATTGGCCCCATCGCCCAGCACTATCACCTGACTTAACGGCACCTGAAGCTGAGCCTTAAGCTCCCTGACTGCCTCAGCCTTGCCCTGCGCATCGACAATCGTCCCGACTACCTCTCCTGAAAACCTGCCATCTTCATCAAAACCCAGACAGTTAGCATGCACCAGCTGCAGCTGATATTTTTGTTCAAGTACCTCGATAAGCTGGACAAAGCCTCCGGAGCAGATCCCGCGGGTCCAGCCATGCTGCAGAGTCAGCTGCAGCAGCGCCTCAAGCCCTCCGGTCTCCTGCATGATCTTTTTGACTTCAGGAATAACCTGTCCGCTGCCGCCTTTGAGCAGAGCCACTCTTTTGCGCAGCGAGGAGGCAAAATCAAGACCGCCCTGCATGGCCTGATGAGTGATCTGAGAGACCTGCTCAAAGACCCCCAGACGTCTGGCTATCTCATCAATACCTTCAATCTGCACGGAGGTCATGTCCATATCGAGCACTAAAATGCCAGGCTGTGCCAGTGCCGGCAGCTGCGGCAGGATCCAGGCGTCAAACGGCAGCCCGGCCGTTCTGCATAGACGGTTAAGTGACAGAGGATCGCCCCCCTCACAGGCATACAGCGCACCCAGATGATCATTAAGCTTACTCTGACCGAGCAGCTTAAGAGGCAAACCTATGATCTCACTTAACTGAGTAGCGGCCTCCTGTAAGTCAAACTCTGCAGCCTGCCTGACGATATACGCATAATTAGTCATCTGAGATTACCTCATCCTTAAGGACTGAAAATTATTCCACAGCTGCTCGATAAGCGGATTAAGCTCAAGTCCAAGCAGCTCTGCCAAAGTCTCATACTCAAGCCTTACAAGCCCGGTAGAGTAAGGACCTGAATGAATGCCGTCACTGTCAGTCTCAAGCAGCAGAGCTCCGGCTCCCGCAAACCTGAGCACTTCACACATTTTAGGAGTTCTTTGGAGCAGATGCGAGCCTACCGAGAGCTTGAAATTCAGGTCTAAATAGCTGCGCGCCAGATCCTTTGAGAAGGTGAAGTTATGGACCATCCCGCGCAGGCGGCCCCGATATTTTTTGAGCAGAGCGATAAGCTCGCCATGTCTTTTGCGCACGTGCAGGCTCACCATCAGCCGATGCTGTGCGGCAAGATCCAGCTGGGTCTCGAGCAGCTCAAGCTGCGACTTAAGCTCCAGAGGAGACTCAGGATCAAGTCCGCACTCGCCGATGCCCAAGAGATTTGGCTGCTCCAGCAGATCTGTAAAGCCCAGCGGGAGCTCTGCGCTCTTTGCATACCAGGGATGAATGCCCACAAAGGCCGGCGTTTTAAACTGTGCTGAGAGCTCCCTGACTCTTTGCCCATCCTCAACATCGCAGGACATGGAGAGGAGCAGGATCCCTGCAGCCTCTGCCTGCAAGTAGACCTCTGCAGGCTTAGCAAACAGGGATGGATGCACATGCGCATCGATGAGCATTAATGCTCCCTGGTGGCACTGAAGACTACCTTAGGATAGCGCTCCATGGTCAAATTGAGATTAACACCCGAGCTGGCCAGATAGGTCAGATTATCGCCTCCATCCAGAGCCAGCCCCTGCGGCACCTTATCCCGCATCTGCTTTAAGGCCGCGGGATCTTCTGAGGACAGCCAGCGTGCCGTAGTCACCGCGACCTCCTCATAGATAGCCTCGACGTTGTACTCATGCTTAAGACGTGAGACCACCACATCAAACTGCAGTATACCTACCGCGCCCACAATCAGATCGTTATTCACGATAGGTCTGAAAATCTGTACGGCGCCCTCTTCACTCAGCTGCATCAGGCCTTTGAGCAGCTGTTTCTGCTTGAGCGGATCCTTAAGTCTGATGCGCTTGAACAGTTCAGGTGCAAAGTTAGGGATCCCGGAAAACTTCAGGTTTTCTCCCTCGGTAAAGGTATCGCCAATCCGCATCGTGCCATGATTATGGATGCCGATGATATCACCTGCCACGGCACTGCTGGCCATCTCGCGATCTCCGGCTAAAAAGGTGACTGCGTCATTGATGAGCAGATCGCGTCCGATTCTGACATTGCGCAGCTTCATGCCCTTATGATAGGCACCTGACACAATCCGCATAAAGGCGATGCGATCATGATGCTTCGGATCCATATTGGCCTGAATTTTAAAGATAAAGCCGGTAAGCTTGTCCTCTGAGGACTGAACTTCACGCTCTACAGCCTGACGGGCTTTTGGAGGAGGAGCCCAGGCGGTCAGACCGTCGAGCATACAGTCCACCCCGAAATTACCCAGGGCGGTACCGAAAAAGACGGGGGTCAGCTTACCTTCAAGGAACTGATCCAGGTTGAATTCAGGCGATCCGCCGCGAATGAGTTCAATATCCTCACGCAGCTTGCTCGCCAGATCTTCTCCCACCACGCCTGCAAGCTCCGGATTGTCAAGACCTGAGATCACCTTCTCATGCTGAATATGGTAGCCCTCACCTGAATGGTAGAGCATAATCTCATCGCGCTGCAGATGGTAAATGCCCTTGAAGGACTTGCCTGATCCGATAGGCCAGGTGATCGGGGCGCAGCTTATATGCAGTTCATGCTCGACCTCATCGATAAGCTCCAGAGGGTCACGGGTCTCACGGTCAAGCTTGTTCATAAAGGTTAAAATCGGGGTATCGCGCAGACGCGTCACTTCCATCAGCTTGCGGGTACGCTCCTCCACGCCCTTGGCCGCATCGATCACCATCAGGCAGGAATCAACGGCAGTCAGCACGCGGTAGGTATCCTCAGAGAAATCCTCATGGCCTGGGGTATCCAGCAGATTCACCATACAGCCATGATATGGAAACTGCATCACGGAAGTTGAAACAGAGATGCCGCGCTCTTTTTCCATATCCATAAAGTCGGATTTGGCAAAGGTTCCGGTACTGCCGCGTGCTTTAACTTCTCCGGCCCGCTGAATCACTGAGCCAAACAGCAGGACCTTTTCTGTAATGGTGGTCTTACCGGCATCCGGGTGAGAAATAATAGCAAAGGTGCGTCTCTTCCCCACCTCGCTCTGTAATTTGGACTCGGCCATAGTTATACCTGTCTTGTCTTAAACGCTCTTGATCATTCTTGATTGTGTGGGTAGTAATGCTATCACAAACCACTAAATCGAGCTAGAAGAGATGTGAGTCAGGCTAAGGCAGCCTGACTTAAGCAGAAAAACAGGGCTGCCTGCCTAAAAGGCAGGCAGCCAGACAGGAAATGATTACTGACCGCGGGCAACAGCAGTGAGAACCTGATTGCTCTGGCTAATAGCAGTATTGGCTCCCTGCGTATAGGCATTGTACTGCCCCATATGGTCCTGCACATAGATCATTTTCTGCTGGATATCTGAACCTACGGTATCCTGCATGGTCTGCAGATTCTGCACAATCTTATCGATCCCCCTGTCATCCAGGGTACCCTTGATCTGAGTTTCTGGAATGCCTAAGTCTAAGGCTGACTTGATGGTTCCAAGATATTTTGCGTACTGCTGAATTTCCTTGAGACCGCCTTCAAGCTCATAGAGCATGTGCTTGTTATCATTGCCGCGAGTCATATCAGGGAACTTATCTATACCTGCACGCTTGGCCATCTCCGTCATCTGGGAAAACAGAGGCTCAGGCATTTTATAGCAGGGATTCTTGTATTCATCGATGAAAGGCTTGAGTTTACCTGATTTGATATCCGCAATCATCTGATTATAGGTGCTGATGGCCTGCTTGCAGGTTTCCAGATCCTTTTTAACTGTTGCTGCATCCGTGATATTGTATCTTACTTTGCCTGCTGCAATGCCTCTGAATTCCGTAATCGTCTGGGCATACTGCCTTGAACAGGCTTGTGAGGCTTTAATGTTATCGATGATTTGGCCTGCTGCTTCCTTGTTATTCTTGGCAAGCATCAACTGTAGTTCAGCAAACATCATCTGAACGCTTTTACCAATCCCTGAAGGACGAAAATCCGTATTAACATTATTGACATAACTGACGTCGTTATTATTTACTTCCTGCATACTCAAACCCTCTTTTTTGTTATGGAGCATAACATCATGTCTTTTGACTTAATTATAGACCAAAATATTATTTTTTTGAAACTACTTTTAATAAATAATAAATTGTGTGATCATGATCACGTATATTTCTAAACAATCAAAACTTAGCAGCTAGCTTTATCTTAACTAATTACGTGAACTACTCCGACTTGTAGAAGTCGGAGCTTCCTGCTTCAACCACTACTGCATTAGTTACGATGATACGCAACTCGATGTCTTACACAGTGTCCACAGGCGTTTAGTTAGGGCTATTCCATCCCTACTGTATATTTAG
>JAILLS010000060.1 GCA_024693025.1 Succinivibrio sp.
CAATCACACTGCCGCCACCTACTGCCAGCACAAAATCGATATGCTCTGCGCGGCAGAGCTTTATTCCTGCATAAACCAGATCATCAGTCGGATTAGGACGCACTCCGCCTAATTTAATATAGTCAATCTGCTCCTGTTTAAGCGACTCCTCCACCCTGGCTAACAGTCCGCTTTTGATAGCGCTCTGAGAACCGTAATGCAAAAGAACTCTGCTGCCTTTAAATCTTTTTACATAATGACCTACCTGCTTTTCACCATCTTTGCCAAAAACAAAATAAGTTGGTGCATAAAAGGTAAAATTATCCATATTCACTCCCTAGCTTAGGACTGCAGCCAGTTCACATTCACTAAGACCTTGCAGACAAGGTCCGCTATCTCTCAAAGCTTAGCTGTAGTGTTACTCTAACATATCTGAGGTGAATAATCTGACAGGCGCGGAAATATAGGCAAAAAAATCATAAGGTTCAGGCCATCAGCCTGCAGCAGAGCTAGTGAAAAGGCTTAGAGATCATACCCGGCTATTGAGAGAGTGATTACTTGTGAGAGTATAAAGCGCAGCAGAGCAGCTGCAGCTTAAAGGCAGATCCGAGCACACCTAGGCCCGGATTGCATAAAGAGAGGAAAGAGCAGTGTCTAAAAACCTGATTTACTGTGCCTCACCTGACACCAGTACGCCCTCCCAGGTATTTATGCCGCCGAATTCATAGACATGTGTATACCCAAGAGCAACCAGTTTGGCTGCTGCCTGCTTGCTTCTTCTGCCGCTTAAGCAGTAGATCAGGATGACCTGATCTAAATCAGCTAACTGACTTGGTCTGCTGTCTTTTATCGATTCATTAGGGATCAGAACCGCATTAGGAATATGACCCATCTCATACTCCCAGTCCTTTCTTACATCCACAATGACATGACCATCATCTTTCTGCATCATCTCCAGAGCCTGATGCTTGGTAATGGAATTGAAGCAGTGATTAGTCTGTGAAGAGCTTTCCTGAGCCAAAGTTAAAGAACCGGCCAGGACTGAACCGGCCCAAACCATTGACGACATTAAGATTACAGCAGAAATGAATTTGCGCATAAATTACTTGCCTGTATGTTGTTTTTTGAACGAAACACAGCATATCACAAATAAAAAATCAAAGGTATAAAAATAAAGCGCAGACTAAATTAAAAGAAAGGGGTAGTTTGAAAAAGCAGCATAAATTACGGCAGCATGCAGCAGCAGGCAGAGTACCAAATACAGCCTGAAAAGAAGATATTCGCCTGAGATCTTATGGCGGAGCAGATAGCAGCCAATAAGCAGCCCTAAGGCTCCTCCTGCGGCTGCAAGCAGATAAAAGGAGCTCATGCTGATTCTGATGACCAGCTCCTGCTGCCTTGCTGAGGCTTTGGCACGGTATTTATCAAGCCAGCACACAAACAGCGCACTCAGACTGACAGCCGCATACCAGACCAGCAGCCACGGCTGGTGCAGATACAGCTGATTAAGCACGCAGAGCAAGGCAAGACACCCAAGCACTGAAAGCAGAACCAGCTGCCGATTGTGCGCATTGCCCTGCCTGACAAGACAAGCTACGTTATTCAGCGTAAATCCCTCAACTTCACAAACTCAGCACAGCAAAGTGCAGACTCAAGCACCGCAGGAAAAACAACTTTACAGCCTGCTGCCTTCATTACATGGTGATGACATAGGTTCTGCGGACTTTACACTGCCAGCTGCCTTTAACCAGCTCACATTCTCTGCCATCGGTGGCGGAGATTTTATTCTTGCCCTTATAGCGGTAGGTTACCCCGTTAGTACAGGTATAGGCATTATCCTCCACCTTTTTGCAGGTAGAACCATCCGGCGCAATAATGCTGCTGTCGCGTCTGGCAAAGAACTCACCCTGTGCAGGAGCAGGTCCGCTGCCGAATCTTCTGGAGGTTACCTTTTTGCGCGAATCCTTGCTCTTGGCCTTCTTATGGCTTAGATTCCTTCTCTTAGGCTTAGCCTTAGGAGCTGCCCTGGTCTGCGCCACGGCATCGACTATCGGGGTCCCGTCCCTCTCTGCATAGTTCAGAGCCTGCTGATGGCTGATGGGGCTGAGTATTTCAGTATAGACGTCATCTGCATCAAAGCACATCAGCTTGGAAGCGGCAAGCTGGCGTTTGGTCTGACATTTATGCACATCCTTAAGATAATAATATTTACCGTTGGTGGCCTTGAGGACCTGAGAATCAGAGGTCCCCTGCGTGAGCACACAGCTCTGCAGCAAAACTGCAGAAGCAAGGAGCAGGACGAGAGATAATGAAGATTTTTTTAAACAAAACATAATGTTAAACTAGATAATATTGCAAAACGCCTCACTCAGAAGCAGAACAGCCCTGAATTGCTCTCAAGTCTAATCACTCTGTTTCAAACATGCAATTGAATATTGATATTTTTTTTGTTCTTACGTCTAATCTCTCCTATTTTTTAGCTGCACCGGGCAGTTTTTTAGAGTGAGACTAAGCTTACCTACTCTTATTTTGCTAAGATACATCCTTGTTTCAGCCGGTCTGAAACCTCAGTTTTTGTTTGTTTGAGGCACGATATGCTAAATCAGATTTCCAGATATTTTAAACTGCAGGATCGTCACACCACCATCTCAACAGAACTTATGGCAGGACTTACTACCTTCATGGCGATGGCCTACATAATTTTTGTCAATCCTTCGATTCTTGAAGCTTCGGGAATTCCCAGAGAAGCGGCCGTGGCAGCCACCATTTGGTCGGCAGGTCTGTGTTCCATTGCCATGGGGCTGTTTGCCAATCTCCCGATTGGGGTGGCTCCCGGCATGGGCATCAACGCATTTTTTGCCTTCTATGTCTGCGGCACGATGGGACTTTCCTGGCAGACAGCCTTAGGTGCGGTATTTGTCTCAGGCGTGGTCTTTCTCATCCTGACAGTCACGAAGCTGCGTGAGCTCATCATCGAGGCGGTACCGGACAGTCTTAAGGCAGCCGTGGTGGTAGGTATCGGGATGTTTCTTGCGGTAATCGGCCTGTCAAGTGCCGGCATTATCATAAAATCAGATGCCACCATGGTCACTCTGGGACATATTGCCGACGGCAAGGTGTTTCTCTCCCTGATAGGTTTGCTGATTATGGCGGTACTCTTAGCGTATAAGGTCAAAGGTGCCCTGCTCTATGGTATTTTAGCCGTCACCCTGTTATCCATGCTCTGCGGTCTGAGCCCGGTCCCGCATTCTGTCTCAGATGTTTTCAGCTTTGAGCTGCCAAGCTTTGCCGATACCTTTATGCAGATGGATGTGCTGGGCGCTGTCAAATATGGTCTCATCACCGTGATCTTCACCTTTACCATCGTCGAACTCTTCGATAATCTCTGCACGCTGATAGGTGTCACCAAAGCCGCGGGCCTAATGGATCAGAATGGCAGGCTGACTGGCATGAACCGCGCTCTTTTAACTGATTCCTGCGGCACCATGCTCTCTGGCGTACTCGGTACCTGCACGGTAACCTCCTATGTGGAATCGACCACCGGCATCAAGGCTGGCGGCAGGACCGGACTTACTGCGGTAACGGTGGGCGTACTGTTTCTGCTCGGCTTTATTCTGGCTCCTCTGGCCGGTCTCATTCCGGCCTTTGCCACGGCACCTGCCATTATCATTGTGGGCGGCATGATGATGAAAAACGTCAAGGAGATTGATTTTGACGAGATCAGCGAAGGCGTTCCTGCCTTCCTCACCATCGTCATGATGCCTCTGAGCTATTCCATTGGCAACGGCTTTGGTTTCGGCTTTGTCAGTTACTGTCTGCTGAAGACCCTAACCGGCAAGGTTAAAGAGATCTCCTGGGTGATGTGGGTGGTCTCAGTCATGTTCATTGTCAGCTTCTATCTGCACGGAGCTTAACTGCAGCGTAAACAGACTTAAACAGGGCTGCCGCGGCTGCCCTGTCTATGCAGAAACTAGACAATCACCTGAGCCTGACTGCCTCCTGCAGTCAGCTTTCTGACCTCGATGCGCCGGTCAATCTGCGTCTTAAACTCCTCGACATGGGAAATAATCCCCACAAGCCGATGACTTGAGGCTAAACTCTGCAGCGCCTGCAGCGCCTGTCTGAGTGATTCTGCATCTAAGGTGCCAAAGCCTTCATCCACAAACAGCGTATCTAAACGGATCCCCCCTGCGCGGCGCTGAATTTCATCAGAAAGCCCTAAGGCCAGAGACAGCGAGGCTTTAAAGGACTCGCCGCCTGAGAGGGACTCAACCTCGCGCTGCGTGCCGTTGTAGTGATCAAGCACATCTAAATCCAGCCCGCTTTTGCTGCGAAAGGAGCTGCTCTCGGTCCTAAGCTTGAGTTCATACTGCCCTGCGGTCATGGTCTTAAGCCGTTCGTTGGCATGCACAATGATTCTGCGGAAAAATGCCTGCTGCACATAGGTCTCAAAGGAGATCTTGGCCTGATGCTCGGTAAGATTACCCGCGACCGTGTCGCAAAGCTCCTTCATCCAGCCTAAGGTCTCAAGATTCTGCTGCTCCTCCTGCCCCCTGCGCTCAAGATCCACAAGAATATCCTGATTGGTCTTAAGCCCAAGCTGCAGAGCCTCTAGCTGCCGACTAAGCTGCTCACTCTCTGTCCTGCCTTTACTGATCTGCAGGGTAAGCTCAGCCACACTCTGTCCCTGATAGTTATCAAGCTGACTTTTAAGCTCCTTGACTTTGCCGGTGAGTTCTGAGCGCTGCGCAGAGAGCTTATGCAGCTGCTGCTCAGCACTCTGATATGCCTGATTCAGACTAAGACTCTGAGCCTGCAGTTTGGCAGTTTCCTGCTGCAGCGTCCTGAGATCGGCATAAGGCAGTCTGGCTCTGAAATGCTCAAGCGTACTCTGCAGCCTAGCCTGCTCAAGCTCAAGCTTAACAGACTGCGCCCTATGCTCTTCAAGCTCTTTCTGATGCTCTGCAAGGTCTGCCTTAACTCTAGGCAGCTGCTCCTCAAGCTTCTTTTTACGCTCAATCCTTGCGAGCATCTGCTGCATTAAACCTTGTTTGGCAGCATGACTCTGCGAGATCTCCTGATGCCGCTGTGCTGTCAGCGTCAGAAGCTCAGCCTCCTGATACTCTGCACCTAAAAGTCTTAAGCTCTCCTGTGCCACCCTGGCATCTGCTTCTTCAAGAGCCCGCTTTAACAGGGCAAGCTGCTCACTGTGCTGCTGATAGATCTTAAGCTTCTCTTCCTGCTCATGCTGAGCCTGTTCAAGCTGCTCCTTATCCGGGGCATCCTGCTTAAGCTCCGCTTTTTTAGGATGCTCCAGGCTGCCGCAGACCGGACAGGGAGAGCCTTCCTCTAAAGTCTGAGCCAGCACTCCTGCCTGAGCATCTAGATAGGCAATATTCAGCTGCTGATAGTGAGCCTGTGCCTGAAGATACAGGCTCTTGACCCTGTCATACTCAGTCTTGGCCTCCTGCTGCTGTCTGTGAAGCTCGAGCCTGCGTGTCACAAGGCCTCTCAGTTCATCAAGCTGTCTGAGCTCTTCCTCAAGCCTGGCAAGCTCCTGCTGAAGCTGCACACTCTCAAGCGGCGATAGCAGCAGCTCAGCATGCTCCCTATCAAGCTTTGTACAGCTCTCAGTCTCCTGCCTGAGAGTATTTTCAAGCCTTTCCTGCTGCCTGCTGTGCTCCTGAAGCCTTACTAAAAGTTCAGAATGTTTGAGCTTCTCCCCTTCAAAGCTCGCATATTCAGGCTCTAAGGCCTTAAGATTGGCAAGTCTGGCCGTTAGCTCAGCATCTTCTCTGAGAGCCTGCTTTGCCTGATTAAAGCTCTGTTCTGTCCTGGTAAATTCCTGATTTAACAGGAGCGCTGCAGCCTCGGCATGCTGTAAATCCTGCTGTCTTTTTTCATGCTCCTGCGCCCTGGATAACTGCTGATTGAGACCGGCCAGCTGCTGCTGAGCAATCTGTCTGAATTTCATAACCTGCAGGAGTGCTTCCTGATCTGACTGCAGCTTCTGCCTGAGGGCCGGCAGCAGACCTGTCTTTAAAAGTTCAAGGTCACCGACCTGCTCACGCTCCACCCACAGCTCCGTGCCCTCATTGCACTCGATTCTCCTGAGCTGCTCAGCAATGCTGTGTCTGAGCTCAAGCTGCGTGTTTTTCAGGCTGCTGACCTGATCGCCCAGGCTTCTGGCAAAATCCTGATATTTGCGTGAATCGAGGATCTGTCTGAAGATCTCCTCCTTTTCTGCGGTGGGGGCAAACAGCATCTTCTGGAAATTCCCCTGCGCGAGCATGGCGATTTTAGTAAACTGCTCATAGCCCACCCCCAGGATCTCGGAAATTTTCTCCCTGACCTCCTTATCCTTAGTCAGGAGTTCATGCTCAAAAGAGAGCTCCACCCTGGCCGGATGCTTTACGGGTTTATCGCGATTACCGCGTCTTGATGCTCTCATATATTCAGGAGAACGGGTGATCTCATAAACCTTGCCATGGATCTGAAAGCGCAGCTTTACCTCCGTATCATCCTCAGGCGCTGCATATTTGGATCTCAACAGGCTCGGCTTTCTGATCTCGCCGCTGCAGCGGCCGAACAGTGCATAACAGATGGCATCAAAGAGCATGGTTTTGCCAGCTCCGGTATCCCCGCAGATCAGATACAGACCTTCCTTGCCAAAACGCTCAAAATCAATGACTGTTCTGGCAACATAGGGGCCAAAGCCGCATAACTGCAGTTCTAAAGGTCTCATCTCAGCTCTCCTCCCACAAAGTGTGCATCAGCTGTTCACAGAACTGCTGCTGCGCCTGACTAAGTTCCTTATGCTGCTGCAGTCTGAAAAAATCCTGCAGCTGCTCGTAAGGAGTTTTGTCATCCAGGCTCTCCTCCGCCCCGCTAAAATCAGTAAGACTGCTTTCAACCTTAGGATAGCTCAGCTGCATCAGATGCGGATAAACCTGACGCAGCTTGCTTAAAGCCTCCGGCACCTCATAAGGATCCGTAAGCCTGAAGCGATAATAAGCCTCAGGGTCCACCTTATGCTCCTGTGCCAGAGACACAAGCTCATCAAAGGAGGCGCTGAGATCGAGAAGATCTCGCAGCGGCTTTAAGGGCAGCTCCTCACAGCTCAGCCTGCCTTTCTCCCAAAGCGTAATCAGGCTGAGAGTCTTAGGCTGATTAACTTCAGAAAAGGAATATTTAAGCGGTGAACCGCAATATCTGATCCGCTCCGAACCTACCTGCTGCGGCCGATGCAGATGCCCCAGGGCCACATAGTCAAAGCCCTCAAATACCGAGGCATCCACATTATCGGTACCGCCCACGTTCAACTCAGAATCAGAGCGCTCGGCACCGGTGACGAACTGATGAGTCATCAGCACATTGCGGCTGCCCTCTGCAGGCTGCAGCTGCTCAAGCACCACTCTTAGGGCATCGGTATAGGACTCAAGCTGAGCCTGAGGGAAAAACTGTCTTACCTGCGAAGGTCTGACAAAAGGCAGGAGATAGACATTGACCGTGCCATAGTCATCAGAGAAGCTCACCTGGTCAAGCTGCGTCAGATCACCGTGCGAGATATACAGACCATGTTCCTGCACCAGACGGGAGAGAAAAGAGAGGCGTTCAGCTGAATCATGGTTGCCGCTTATAAGCAGAACCTTGCAGGGAATGTTGACGAGGCTGGTTAAGAACTCGTCACACAGTCTGACCGCCTCTGTACCTGGGGTTGAGGAATCATAGAGATCGCCTGCAATGAGCACCGCATCCGGCTGATGCACAGTAGCCTGCCTGACTATCTCATTTAAAATATATTTCTGATCTTCAAGCAAGCTGAAATGATTTAAGACCTTACCGATATGTAAGTCTGCCAAATGTAGGAATTTCACGCGTCACCTCTTCTGAATTCTTCCTGATCTTAGCAGGCGATTGTGCCATATTTTAATAGGTATAAAAAAAGGCATCATATTCATTATGATACCTTTTATGTGTCGCTCCGTGTGTTTAGTGGATGGATGCGGTCATCCGGTTGAGCTTGCCCTGATAGGTATTCATCTCGCGCAGCTGATTCTCAAGACTTTTGATCTCAGCTTCAAGCGCCCGGCTCTCATTGGTGGAGCCCTGTGCCTTGGCCTGAGCCAAAAGAGCCTTTTCCTCGCTTACCTCGTTTTTCAGGAAGGCGATGTTCTGCTCGTTAGTCGTTTTGAGATCGTTAAGCTTACGCTGATCCCGATACAGACGGTTGTTATTGTCCACCGTGGCATTTTTAGCCCTAAGCTTGCTAAGCTCCTTATCCAGGTTATTGATCGTCTTGCGCAGACTGGCATTGTAGATTTTGCTCTGCTCATTGAGATCCCTCACCCGCGCAATCCGATCATTAAGCAGATCCTCGCGCGAGGCATACTCAGCCTTCTTCTCAGCTACATGGCTGCCTACCATATAGCCACCGGCTCCGCCGACACCTGCACCGATGGCGGCACCGATGGCAGCACCCTTGCCCTTACCGGCAAGGGCACCGATGGCAGCGCCTAATGCCGCACCAATGCCTGCCCCGGCCAGAGTACCCTCTGTTTTAGTCCGTGTCCCGTCATCACTGATATTGGTACAACCGGTAAGTGTACACATGCACAGCGCAGCTCCCAGGCAGAGAGAAGCTGCAGTTTTCTTAAAACCTAAAATTGCATTTAAACCATTCATCTCATTCTCCTTGGGCGCACACCAGTTTGCGACCTTTATGCAGGTTGATTATCGTCCTTAATACTTAGCTCAGGCTTAGATCAGGAAACAAATTCCTAGAAGGTGCCGAAGATACGATCGCCCGCATCACCTAGGCCTGGTACGATATAGCCATGCTCATTGAGCCTTTCATCCTTAAGACCGATAAAAATATCAATATCAGGATGCACCTTGGTCAGATGAGCAATACCCTCTGGTGTAGCCAGGACACAGAGGAAACTTATCTTCTTGCAGCCGTGCTTTTTAAGCATGGTAATGGCTTCAGCTGCTGAACCGCCGGTTGCCAGCATCGGATCTACGACAAAGACCTCGCGCTCTTCAAGATCGCTTGGCAGCTTGCAGAAATACTCCACAGGAGCCAGGGTTTTAGGGTCACGATACAGACCTATGTGTCCGACCTTGGCTGAGGGCAGGAAATTCAGCATGCCTTCCACCATGCCAAGCCCCGCACGCAGAATCGGCACCACGCAGAGCTTAGGACCGGCTAGCTCCTTGACCGTAGTCTTGCAGATCGGCGTCTCGATATCCACGTCCACCAGGGACAGATGTCTGGTAGCCTCATAGCAAATCAGCATGGCGATCTCGCTAATCATATTGCGAAATTCCTTGGTCCCCGTCTCCTTGCGGCGAATAAAACCAATCTTGTGCTGGATTAAGGGATGATCCATGATAAATACTCGAGAATCAGACATAAGGGCTCCTCTAAACTACCAAATCTCAAAACCACACTCACCAGAAATCCTGATTACCGACCTATAAAGCTCGGAAAAAAGGCTTGGCCTGCGTTAAAAATCAAACTTTTGCTAAAATTCTACACTAAAAAGCTTATTTTGCTGTAGCTCATTTGCTTAAGTATCCTGAAATGAGATCTTGCATACACAAAGGAGCAGCCTAGCTGTTTAGGAAAGGCTGCGGTTCAGGTTGTGATCTATCTCAAAAAAAAGCATGGTTTTCTGCTACAATGAACGGCAGAGGAGATACCTATGTCACAGAGATTTAAACCCTATGCTACCGTAGCCATTATCATTGAACATGACCATAAGTTTCTGATTGTCGAAGAAGTCAATGATGATCAGAACAACCGCCCGGTGTTCGGCATGCCTGCCGGCCATGTTGAAGCCAAGGAAACGATTTTGGAGGCGGCGCTGCGTGAAGCACGTGAAGAATGCGGCTGCGAGGTCAGCCTTGAGCATCTTATCGGGGTTTATGAATACGTCAAGGATCAGGAAACCATCTACCGCTTCTGCTTCAGCGCCAAGCTGCAGCAGATCCCCAGCCACCTGCAGAGCCAGGATCCGGATGCGGAGATCACGGCGGTCAAGTGGTACAGCAAGGAGGAGATCTACGCAAGGCGTGAAGACTGGCGGACCCGGCTTGTAGGTGTCTGTTTTGACGATTATTTTAAGGGGATCCGTTTCCCGCTTAACGTCTTTAAGACCATAAATACGGTGACAAGATAAATGGTTCTGGATGCAAGCATACCTTATGAGTCCCTCCGGGGGGCTCATGTTGTAGTCGGGCTTTCCGGTGGAGTTGACTCCTCGGTCAGTGCTGCCCTGCTCAAGGAGCAGGGACTTAAGGTGACCGCCCTGTTTATGAAAAACTGGGAGGAGGATGATACCGACACCGTCTGTGCCGCTGCAGCCGATCGCGAGGACTGTCAGAAGGTCTGCGACACCCTGGGCATTGAATTTAAGACCATCAATTTTGCAGCTGAATACTGGGACAATGTCTTTGAGATTTTTCTCTCCGAATATAAGGCAGGCAGAACGCCTAACCCTGATATTCTGTGCAACAGTGAAATCAAATTCAAATATTTCATGGAATATGCCTTAAACGATCTCAAGGCTGATTTTATCGCCACCGGGCATTACTGCAGACGCAGTTTCAACCAGCCTGAGGCCCATCTGATGCGCGGCACCGATCCCAATAAGGATCAGAGTTATTTTCTGCACTATATCGGTCAGCATGTGCTAAACAAGGTACTCTTTCCGGTCGGAGATCTGCTCAAGCCTCAGGTCAGAGCCATGGCCAGCGAACGCCATCTCATCACGGCTAAGAAAAAGGATTCAACCGGCATCTGCTTTATCGGAGAAAAACGCTTTCACGAGTTTCTCTCCCGCTATATTCCCGCCAGCCCCGGTCCTATTCTTACAGTTGACGGACAGGAGGTCGGCAGACATGATGGTCTGATGTATGCAACCATCGGTCAGCGCAAGGGGCTTAATATCGGCGGGATTAAAGACAGCAGCGGTGAACCCTGGTATGTAGCAGACAAAGACTTTGAGCGCAACGCGCTGATTGTCGTGCAGGGGCATGACCACCCTGCCCTCTATTCAGCAGGTCTTTTAGCCCATGCCGAGAGCTTTATCGTATCTACACCACAGCTGCCTCTGCACTGTACCTGCAAGATCCGCTATCGGCAGCCTGATGTTGAATGTACGGTGTCAAGAGCGGATAATAATGGTCTGAAAGTTATGTTTGCCCATCCAGTAGCCGCAGTCGCTCCTGGACAATCGGTGGTCTTCTATCAGGATGATGACTGCCTGGGAGGAGCAGTGATTACCGCTCCTCTAAAAGCCTAAATAAGGATTTTTGCATGGCTGATATTAAATCCGAAACCTTAGCTCTGGCGGCTTTGCTGCAGTGTTCTCAGCAAATAGAAAGAGTTGCCTATACAGGGTATTTTGATGAACATGCCGTAGCAGGACTGCTGCGTGCAGTGCTGGTGACTAATCCGAGAACCGTAGAGGATATCTATAATCCCGGCTTTTTACTTACCGGCTTTAAACAGTTAGTCGAGTCCTTAGGCTCACAGACTACTGACAAGACCGCGCAGAATCTTGAAATCACCCGCAACGCCTTCAAGCTGATCTCTTTAGAGCTCGATGTAGAGCACAACAAAAATGTGTTCAATCGTCTGGGGTCTGAAATAGATCGCTTAAAAACACTGATCGCTGACACCCAGAAAGGCTTTATGGATGCCGATCCCCAGGTGGTGATTACCCAGGCTAATCTTACTGAATTTTCAAATCTTTATCAGTCACTGATCAGTCCTAACTTCTCCAAGCTGATTATTTATGGAGAAGAACGTTTTTTAAGTCAGCCAGAAAATCAGCTGCGGATCCGCGCTCTGCTGCTTGCCGGCATCCGAGCCGTAGTGCTCTGGCGGCAGTGCGGAGGCAGACGCCGTTTTCTCGTCTTCAGACGCAAGGCTATTGTCGAATGCGCCCGAAGAGGAGCTGCTACAGGTCAATTAAACTAATCTTGTGAGGATTTATTTCATGGAACTATCACCACTTTCCGCCATCTCTCCACTCGACGGTCGTTATGCAGGCAAAACCAGCGAGCTGCGCACCATCTTTTCTGAATACGGACTGATGCGCTTTCGGGTGCAGGTTGAATTAACCTGGCTCAAACACCTCTCCAAATGCCCACAGATTAAAGAGGTCCCTGAATTTTCCTCTGAGACCCTGAGCTTTATCGATGATCTCATCAAAAATTTCTCCCTTGAGGATGCGCAGAAGATCAAGGATCACGAAGCTGTCACCAATCATGACGTCAAAGCCGTGGAATATTTCCTCAAGGATAAGTGTCAGGCCAATGCCCAGATCAATCAGGTACGTGAGTTCATTCACTTTGCCTGCACCTCTGAGGATATCAACAATAATGCGCATGCCCTGATGCTCAAGACTGCCCGTGAGGAGGTGATCCTGCCTTACTGTGACAAACTCATCGCTGCCATCACCGAGCTTGCGCATGACAATGCCGCTGTACCCCTGATGTCAAGAACCCATGGTCAGCCGGCCTCCCCTACCACGGTCGGCAAAGAAATGGCCAATACCGTGGCCAGACTCAAGAGACAGCGTGAGCAGATTGCCGAAGTTAAGCTCATGGGCAAGATCAATGGTGCTGTTGGCAATTTCAATGCCCATACTGTAGCTTATCCTGAAGTCGACTGGCCAGACTTTGCCAAGACCTTTGAAGAGGATTTAGGTCTGAATTTCAATCCTTATACCACCCAGATTGAACCGCATGATTATATTGCCGAACTGTTTGGCGCCCTGTGCCGGTTCAATACCATTGTGCTCGATTTTGACCGTGATATCTGGGGCTATATTTCCTATGGCACCTTCACGCAGAAGACCATCAAGGGTGAAATCGGTTCCTCTACCATGCCGCATAAGGTCAATCCTATCGATTTTGAAAACTCCGAAGGCAACCTCGGCATTGCCGATGCGCTCTTCATGCATTTA
>JAILLS010000015.1 GCA_024693025.1 Succinivibrio sp.
GGCCAATCTGCCTGCCCATCGGGTCGGCAAAGTCAAGCGCGACGAGCGGGAGAGGCGCTTTGAGCGGGAGGTGTTCTCTAAAGGCTCAGATGGCAGGAGACGAGGACCGCAGCGCAGATCGGTGCGTAAACCTTAAGTAGAATGAGGCACATGGTAAATGTGCCTTTTCTTTGCTATAGTAAAGACATGTTTTTAAGCTGAGGTAAACATGGACCCCCTTCAAGAGCCTCAGATCCTGTATGATTTGAACTGGATCTTTGAGCCCACCGCTTTAGTCGGCCTGCTGACGCTGGCCGTAATTCAGATTGTGCTGGCTATCGACAATCTGGTCTTTATCGCTGTACTGTCGGCAAAACTACCCCCGAGCAAAAGAGCTAAAGCCCGCTATATCGGAATTGGCGGCGCTCTGGTGATCCGTCTGGTGCTCCTCGTATTTGCCGCCTATATCATGGCTTTGTCCAATCCGCTCTTTACGCTGTTCGGACAGGCTTTCTCGGTCAGAGATCTCGTGATGTTCGCAGGCGGCATGTTCCTGTTATATAAGTCAACCGAGGAACTGCATGAAAAGCTTGAGGGACAGGAAGAGCAGAAGATTACGCTCTCACGTGCAGGCAGCCATTCGCTGACCCTGGTGGCCGTGCAGATCATGGTGCTTGACGCGCTGTTTTCGGTAGATGCGATTGTCACGGCTGTCGGTATGACCTCGCATGTCTTTATCATGATGATCGCCGTGACCATAGCCATGGGCGTGATGATGTGGGCTTCAGGTTTTGTGACTGAATTTCTCTCCCGCCATCCTACACTCGTGATTCTGTGTCTGGGCTTCTTGCTGCTCATCGGTTTTTCTCTTCTGATGGAAGCACTGCATATCAGTGTGCCCAAAGGATATCTCTATGCCGCCATCGGCTTCTCGATTCTAATTGAGGTGCTCAATCAGATTGCCAGAAAGAATACGCTCAAGCTCGGCAAGGCCAGTGCCATGCAGGGCAGAGAGCTTGCGGCAAGTCTGGTGCTGCGCCTTTTAGGCTCCAAAAGCGAAGAGGTTCCCTCGCTGCGTGAGGCGATTGTCTCGCGTACCGGACCTGAGGTCTTCAACAGTCAGGAAAAGGAGATGGTCAGCCGCGTGCTGACGCTCTCCTCACTGCCGGTCAAGGCGGTGATGACGGTCAGAGCAGATCTGCAGCGCATCAATTTGGATCAGGAATATGACAAGCTGATTGAACAGGTCAAGAGCTATACCCACACGAAGCTGGTGGTCTATCAGAGTCAGCAGAAGGATCAGCCTTTAGGCTATCTGACCCGCTCGGATCTGCTGGCCCTGGCCCTCAAGGGCGTGGCTGACGTGCAGCTCATCCGTGAGCTCATCCGCGAGCCTTTATATCTGCCTGAGACCGTCAATATTCTCAAAGCTCTTGAGGAGTTTAGAAAAGCCAAGAAATATATTGCCTTTGTCTTTGATGAGTTTGGCAATTTCGAGGGCCTCGTTACACTGCACGATATTATGGAGGAGGTTGCCGGAGAGCTTCCAGATCAGACCGAAAACCCGGAAATAGTCAAACTGGAGAATGGGCAGTGGCAGATCGAAGGTGATGCCATTCTTACAGATATTGCCAGAATTACGGGCTTCAGCCTGCCGCCTTCTGACCATTATCAGACCATTGCCGGCTTTATTCTGGACTATCTGCAGCGTATTCCTGAGCAGGGCGAGCAGATCCAGCTGCAGTCCTGGATTATCAAGGTGGTGAAAACCTCCTATACCTCCATTGAGGTGGTGAAACTGCGCAAGCTCAAGCGTTAGCGCAGCCTGCTGCGAAGCTTGCTTTTTTGCTCATTTTTTGGTATAAATAGCAAGCTCTGCAAGCAGAGCAGCAGGTTTTTACCTGTTAAAAATATGGAACTTGACAGAAAGGACCCATAACAGACGGTCCTTTTTTTTTGATTTAAAGGATTCAGATAGGGCATGCATCAAACGCTTTTGGAACAGATAACCAAGCTAGTAGAGCCGCTGGTCAGCTCGATGGGACTGCAATTATGGGGGATCCGCCTCAATCTCAGCAGCAGAGAGCATGGCTTAGTGCAGATCTTTGTGGACAGTGACGAGGGTGTAAGTGCGGATCAATGCGGGGAGCTTATCGATATGATCTCTCCTGCTTTAGATGTAGAAGATTTGATCTCAGGCGCTTATAACCTGGAAGTTTCCTCCCCGGGCATGGACAGACTGCTCTTTACCTTAGAGCAGGCAAGACAGTATGTAGGGCAGGAAGTCAGAGCGCAGCTGCAGCTGCCTGTAGAGAGCAGAAAGAGAATTACAGGCCTTCTAGAACAGGTTAGCGACACCGATGACATGCTGACTATCAGGGAAGAGGAGCGCAGCTATACGCTCTCCTTTGCAAATATTCAAAGTTTAAGAGTGGTTCCCACTTTCCCCCAGAAAGGGGCTAAATCGCCGAAAAGCGCATCATAAGTAGAGGATTTTAGAATGGGCAAGGAAATTATTGCAATCGCTGAAGCATTTTCTAATGAACGGGACATCCCGAGAAAGAAAATCTTTGAGGCGCTGGAGTTAGCCCTGGCCACGGCCACCAAGAAAAAATACAGCGTGGAAGTAGCCGTGCGGGTACAGATTGATCAGAAGGAAGGCTCTTATAGAACCTACAGACGCTGGACCGTGGTGGATAATGGTCCTCTGGAGAACCCATCCTATGAGATTACCCTGGATGCCGCCTCCTTAGATCATCCGGGCATTCAGATCGGCGATGTGGTAGAAGAGGAAATTGAGTCAGTGCAGTTTGACCGTATTACCATTCAGACGGCCAAGCAGGTGCTTTCTCAGAAGGTCAAGGATGCCGAGCGCGAGCAGGTGATCTCCGAGCAGCGTGACAAGGTGGGGCAGATTGTGAATGCCACCGTGAAGAAGATGTCACGGGATACCATGGTGCTTGATTTGGGCAAGAATGCCGAGGCAGTGCTCAAGCGCGATCAGATCATCCCGCGAGAGACCTATGGCCGCGGCGATCGCGTCAAGGTCTATATGCAGGAGATCAAGACCGATCCTTCAAGAGGTCCGCAGATCATCTGCACCCGTACCTCTCCTGAATTTTTAAGAGAGCTCTTCAGCATCGAGGTGCCTGAGATTGGCGATGATGTGATTGAGATTATGGGGGTGGCCCGTGATCCTGGTTCACGCGCCAAGATTTCCGTACGTTCCAAGGATAAGCGTATTGACCCGCGCGGTGCCTGCATCGGTATGCGCGGAGCACGTGTGATGGCCGTGTCCAATGAGCTGTCAGGCGAGAAGATTGATGTGGTGCTGTGGGATGAGAATCTGGCGCAGTACGTGACCAACGCCATGGAGCCTGCCGAAGTCTCCCGCATTATTATCAATGAAGACACTCACAGTATCTCCATTGCGGTTTCTCCTGAAAACTTAGCTCTGGCTATCGGCCGTAACGGTCAGAATGTGCGCCTTGCTTCACAGCTTTTAGGCTGGGAGCTGAAGGTGATGACCGAGCAGGAGATGGAAGAAGGCATTAAGGCTGAAGAAGGCAAGGTGATCAAGCTCTTTGTGGATAATCTGAACATTGATGAAGAGTTTGCGCAGGCCTTAGCTGATATCGGCTTTACCAATCTCGAGGAAATTGCCTATGTGCCTGTAGAAGAGCTGCTGGTTATCGACGGACTGGATGAGGACACGGCCAAGGCCCTGCAGGGCTATGCCAAGGAAGCCCTCTCCAAGCTTAACGCAGAGGAACTTGAGCAGGGTTTACTTGAGCTCAAGAAGCTTGACTGCATCGACGATGAGCTGGGCAAAAAGCTGGTTGGCAAGGGCATCAAGACCCTTGAAGATCTGGCAGATCAGGCAGTGGATGATCTGACCGATCTCGAAGGTGTCGATGAGAAGAAGGCCGGCGAGATCATCATGGCAGCACGCAATGAAACCTGGTTTAAGGACGAAGCTAAATAACAGGAGTACTGAAGATGACAGAAGAAAACAAAGCGCCAAGACGTATGTCTTTAAACAAAAAGACGCATAGTACTCTTACCGTACAGAATTCCTCGACCGGTGCCATTAAGAAAGTGCAGGTCGAAGTGCGTAAACGCCGGGTAGTTATCGATCCTAAGGAAGTTGAGGAGCGTAAGGCCCGTGAGGCTGAAGAGCAGCGTCTGAAGGCTGAGGCTGAGGCTAAGGCCGCCGCTGAAGCAGCTGAAGAGCGCCGCAAGAAGCAGGAGGCACAGCAGGCCTTAGAGGCTGAGCGAAAGGCTGAAAAAGAGAAGCAGCGCAAGATTCTGGCCGAGGCTCAGCGTAAGAATGCCGAGGCGGCCAAGGCTAAGGCTGCCGTGCACAAGGAAGAGGATCAGGCCACCTTAGAGCTGCGTCACAAGCAGGATGAGCTGCAGGCACAGAAGAATGAGGAAGAGGCCAGAGCTCAGGCTGAGAAGGCCAGAAAGCTTGCTGAAGAGAATGAGCAGCGCTGGGCCGAAGAAGAGGCCAAGCGTCAGAGCGAGGCTGAGAGCGAAGATGAAGATACTACGGCCTTAGTGCGTGAAGCTGAGGAGCGGCAGGAGCTTGAGGCAGAAAACCTCGGACGCAGACGCCGCGATAAGGCCGCCGGTGAAAGACGGGTCGGCAAGAAGCATGAAGAGCAGCTTGAGCAGCTCTCCCGTGACAAGGGCAGCAAGAAGAGCAGCAAGCAGTCGCGCAATATTAAGGGCGCGGCCAAGCTCAATCAGCAGCAGCACGGCTTTAACCGTCCGGCAGCTCCGGTTACCCGCGATGTGGAGATCGGTGAAACCATTACTGTTGCAGAGCTTGCCCAGAAGATGGCAGTGAAGGCCTCAGAGGTGATCAAGACCCTGATGAAGTTTGGCGAGATGGTCTCCATCAACCAGATCCTCGATCAGGATACCGCTCAGACCGTAGCTGAGGAAATGGGGCATAAGGTTATTCTGCGCAAGGAAAATGAGCTTGAGGAAGAGATTATTGCCGATCGCCAGAGCAAGGCTGAAGCCAAGCCGCGCGCTCCGGTGGTAACCATCATGGGTCACGTTGACCATGGTAAGACTTCCCTGCTTGACTATATCCGTAAATCCAAGGTTGCCTCCGGTGAGGCCGGCGGCATTACCCAGCGCATCGGTGCCTATCATGTGAACACCCGCGGCAGCGGTATTACCTTCCTGGATACTCCGGGTCACGCAGCCTTTACCGCGATGCGTGCCCGCGGTGCTCAGGCTACGGATATCGTGGTTCTGGTGGTGGCGGCTGACGATGGCGTGATGCCACAGACTCTGGAAGCTATTCAGCATGCCAATGCTGCCAAGGTTCCTATGATCGTGGCGATCAACAAGATTGATAAGCCGGGTGCGGAGCCGCAGCGCGTGATCAATGAGCTCATTCAGCATGGCGTGGTACCTGACAGCATGGGTGGTGACACGCAGTTTGTAGAGGTGTCTGCCAAATCAGGTCAGGGTGTCGATGCGCTGCTGGAGGCCATTCTGCTGCAGGCTGAAATGCTGGAGCTGCGCGCCGTCGAAGATGGTATGGCCGAAGGTATTACCATTGAGTCACGTCTTGATAAGGGTCGTGGCCCGGTGGCCACCGTGCTCATCCGTTCCGGTACCCTGCACCGCGGCGATATCGTGCTGTGCGGTCTGCAGTTTGGCCGTGTGCGTCTGATGCGCAATGAGAACGGTCAGAATCTTGAGAGTGCCGGTCCGTCTATTCCGGTGGAGCTCTTTGGTCTTTCGGGTGTACCGACTGCAGGTGATGAAGTCACGGCAGTGCGTGATGAGAAGAAGGCCCGTGAAGTGGCGCTCTTCCGTCAGGGCAAATATCGCGAGATCAAGATTGCCCGTCAGCAGAAGAACAAGCTTGAGAATATGTTCAAGGATAATACCGCCTCCGAGCTCAATGTGGTGCTCAAGGCCGATACCCAGGGTTCTGTCGAGGCTATCTCCGATGCTCTGTTAAAGCTTGGCAACGAAGAGGTGAAGGTGGCGATCGTGGGCTCCGGCGTGGGTGGTATTACTGAAACTGATGCTACTCTGGCTACGGCTTCCAATGCCATTATCATCGGCTTTAACGTCCGTGCTGATGCCCCGGCCCGCCGCGTGATTGAGACCGAGAGCGTCGACCTGCATTACTACAGCGTGATCTATGATCTGATTGATGATGTCAAGAAGGCCATGAGCGGCCTGTTAAAGTCCGAGATCAGACAGCAGATTATCGGTATGGCCGAGGTCAGATCGGTCTTCCACCATCCAAAGTACGGTTCAATTGCCGGCTGTATGGTACTCGAGGGCATGGTCAAGCGCTCCAATCCAATCCGCGTGCTGCGTGACAATGTGGTGATCTTCGAAGGCGAGCTCGATTCCTTAAGACGCTTCAAGGAAGATGTCAATGAGGTCAAGCAGGGCACCGAGTGCGGTATCTGCGTGAAGAACTATCAGGATGTCCGCGAAGGCGATCAGATTGAAGTCTTCGAAAACGTCGAAGTCAAACGTACTCTGGATTAGTCTATGCCTAGAAGTTTTGGTCGCAATCAGAGGGTGGCTTCGGCCATCCTGCGTGAAATCGCCGAGATCCTGCAGCATGAGCTCAAGGATCCGAGGGTGCGTCAGGCCACGGTTACTGAGGTGGACGTCTCCCCCGATCTGCGCAATGCGCGGGTGTATATTTCCTTTTTAACTGACGATGAACAGGAAGTTAAAAGCTGTATGCAGGGGCTGGAGAGCGCCAAGGGTTATCTGCGCTCAACGCTTGCCTCGCGTCTTAAGCTGCGCTATATGCCCACTCTGGATCTGCGCTATGATGCGCTTCTAAAGGAGAGCATGCATCTTGATGCGCTGATTGCCAAGGGCCTTGGTGAGAGTACACGCACTCTAGCTGACAGCGAGCAGAGTGAAGAGAGCAGTCAGGAGCAGGAAGTTCAGTCCTCCACTGAGGATAAGTCCTAGGACTTACTGTGATGTCTCTTTCTCTGGAGCATCTTGGTCTGCTGTTAGGTCTGGGCGGTGCCTTCTGTCAGGCGCTTAACTACGCCCTGACCAAGCAGGTTCAGGAAAAATGCACACTGCGCGGGGTGCATTTACTGCTCGCTGAGCATCTGTGCATGTTTGTCATGGTCCTGCCGGCTTTTTTAGGCTTTCAGCTCTATCGCTTTATCGATCTGCAGGTGCTTGTCTATCTGGCGGCGATTGTGCTGCCTTATCTGATTGCCCAGGCCGCCATCAATCAGGCTATACTGCTCTCTGACTCAGCGGTAGTCTCGCCTCTGATGACGCTGAAAATCCCGCTGATGGCCCTGCTTGCCTATCTTATGTGGCAGCAGAGCTTTACGCTCCTGCAGCTTGCAGCCATGCTGGCTATTTTTTCTCTGGGGGCACTCTCCTCCAAAGTCTCAGGCAGAATCACCCTGGCACCGCTTGCCTTTACCGCGCTGGGCTGTCTGATGTTCTGTCTTTCGGATATAGCCATGACCAGACTTACGCATGTGCTGCCTTCTGACTCAAGGTTTGAATGCATTGGCGCAGCGATTATCTTTGAGTATATTGTGGCAGGTGTGCTGGCGCTGCCCTTTAGCTTCAGGTTTCACCTAAGGCTCGGCGAGGTCACGGCAACCTGGCCTGTAGCCCTGGTCTGGCTTCTGAGCATGGTAGGTATTGTGGGCTGCTTTAATCTTTCAGGAGTGGTGGAAGGCAATATCATTCAGACGCTGCGCGGGGTGTTTGGCGTGCTCATCACCTATTTTCTGTATGCAAGCCTCATGCATGACAGGGACGCCTTCGGGCATAAGCTCATGCTCTCGCTGCTGCTCTTTGCGGCGGTGGTGCTCTATTATCTCTAGCTGCAGCAAGACTGCATCAGGTATCCTTTCATTTATTCTCAAAGACTCAGTCTTGTTCTGCTTTTGAGTCTAACCTTGGCTTTAGCGGCATAAAAAAGCCCCGCTTAAAGGATTAAGCGGGGCGGTATTTAAGCTTTAAGCAGCTTTAGTTAGTCAGCAGGGGCATCCTTGATTGGTTTTTTGCCAAACATGATAAAGCAGACTAAGAGAATCACAGCACCTACCGCGCCGATAGTATTGGAGGTGCCGATATCCATGCCAAGACCCATATTCGGCTCCCAGCAGATATAGCCAATTGAGGCAGCTGAGATGAAGGTGGCCGGAATAGTGCAGATCCAGTGGAACTTGCCGTGACGGTACAGATAGGCGGCACCGGCAAACAGCGCAATGGCTGCCAGAGTCTGGTTGGACCAGCCGAAGTATCTCCAGATGATGTTGAAGTCAATCTGTGAGAGGATAATACCGATGATGAAGACCGGAATAGCAATAGCCAGACGAGCTGCTGGTTTGTGCTGCTCATATTTGAAGGTTTCTGCAATGGTCAGACGGGCAGCACGGAAGGCAGTGTCACCGGAGGTAATCGGGAGTACGACCACACCGAGGATGGCCAGGATACCGCCGAACAGACCCATCATGGCGACAGATGACTCATACACTACGTTAGCTGGCTGACCTGCATTGGCAAAGGTCTGTACATCAGGGTAGAAGGTCATACCTACGGTAGCCCATACCAGACCGATGAAGCCTTCAGCAATCATGCCGCCGTAGAATACCTTGCGGCCTTCGCATTCATTTCTCACGCAGCGAGCCATCAGAGGTGACTGAGTGGAGTGGAAGCCTGACAGAGCACCGCAGGCGATGGTAATGAACATGAGAGGCCAGAGAGGCAGCTGCTTAGGATGCTGATTCTCGCCCCATTCAGCCCAGGCATAGAATCTGTCCGGCATCTCCACGAACATGGCGATGGTCATGCCTACGCAGGCAACGATGAGCAGGGCACCGAATAAAGGATAGATGTGACCGATGAGCTTATCAATCGGCACTAAGGTAGCCACGAAATAATAGAAGAAGATGAGACCTAAGATCAGGCCAAAAGAGACCTGCATATTAAGTTCTTCTTTAAACAGCTTGACAAGCAGCTGAGCCGGGGAGGTGGCAAATACGGTACCTACGAGCAGCAACAGCAGCAGAGCAAAGACGGTCATCAGCTTTTTGGCAAAACTGCCCAGGTTGTTGCCGACCACTGCCGGGATGTTTGCACCGCCATACCGCATGGAGAGCATGCCAGACATATAGTCATGCACGGCACCTGCGAAAATGGAACCTAGCACAATCCACAGAAGGGCGGTTGGACCATACAGGGCACCCATGATAGGACCGAAGACCGGGCCGATACCTGCGATGTTCAGTAACTGAATCAACCATACTTTCCAGGTCGGCATGGCCACATAGTCCACGCCGTCGGCTTTAGTGATGGCAGGAACTGAGCGGTTAGGATCAGGTCCGAAGATTTTCTCAACGATTTTGCCGTAAATTGCATATCCTAAAATCAGTGCAATCACAGCAGTGATAAACCACATATATCTAGGCATAGAAACCTCAACACAAGTTAAACACATGATCAGGCCTTAAGCATGATCGGTTATGTGCATTATAGAAAGGTTGTCAGAAAAAGGAGTGATTTAATCATGATCTTGTATGGAAAACGTGCTTTAGGCTAAAAAATTGGAAACTAAAACCTTATCTCAGTCAAAAATTGACATACGCAGTTTGTTTTTTAAGCATAAATTAGATAAGGGCAGGGCATCCGGTCAGCCAGACAGCAGAACAGCGGTACTGTTTAAGCTTAATTTTGCTTAAAATTTGCGCATAGAATTGCGTTACAGCAGCTATTGCTGGGCTTTTGAGTAAGAGCTGTTAAAGTTTTATCCTCTAAGCTGCCTTAATTGAATAAAAATATAAATTTATATGATAAATCTAAATTTAATGCGCATAATTTTAAATTTTTTTAGGTTTTAAATTAAATTAACTCTCCGAAAACGTTTTAGTGTTTTGCGTAAGCCATCAAAGTTTTTTAGGGTAAATAAGAGGAAAATCCTGATAAAAAAGATGAAGGACAAACATAGATGGCTAACATCAAGGATATTGCCAAGCAGTGCGGGGTCAATCCGGCCACCGTGTCGCGGGCATTGAATGGACAGAAGGGTGTATCCGAGAACGTCAGATCTAATATCTTAAAAACTGCACGCAAGCTTGGATATTCCAAAAACCCGCTGGCCGCAAGTCTTATCACTAAAAAATCCGGTTTAATCGGACTCGTAGTGCCTGATATCACCAACCCCTATTATGCGCAGGTTGCCAAGGGGGTATCTTCCATACTAGAAAAGCAGGGTTATGCGATCTTTTTATGCGACTCGGATCGTCAGCCGCAGATTGAGCGCCATTATTTTGAGATGCTCTGCAATTATAGGGTGGAGGGCGTGATTTTAATGTCGGTCACTGCCACTGAAGAAGATCTGGAGATTTTCTTAAGAAATCAGATCAAGGTTATCTGTGTAGATAACCCTATCAGCAAGAAATATTCTTCAGTCTGCAATGATAACTATCAGGGCGCGTGTGATCTTATCGAGCATCTGGTGCTCAGCGCTAAGGTCAGACGTCTGGTGGCTCTGATGGGAACTGCTGAAGCAAATACCACCAAGCAGAGACTGCGCGGCTGCATCGATACCCTGACTAAACTTAACTGTCGTGAGTCACTCATCGAGGTGCTGCACATTACGCCTACCTATCAGGGGGGCCTGGAGGCAGCATCTGAGCTTGAGAAGCTGAATGCTGACAGCGTGTTCTGCATCAATGATTCGGTGGCTCTCGGCGTTTTCAGCTACTGTCAGCAGCATCAGATCAAGGTGCCGCAGCAGCTTAAGATCGCAGGCTATGATGACCTGGCTGAGGCCTCCATGATCAGTGTGCCCCTGACTACGGTTCATCAGCGTAAATATGTCTTAGGACAGAAAGCTGCTTCACAGCTGCTCTCAGAGCTAAGCAACCCTCTAACCACTCCGATCAAAATCGAACTTCTGCCACAGCTTAAAATCCGCAAATCCTGCGGCGAGGATTTGTCTTAGTCTCATAAGACAGTCGATCATGCCTGACAGCGTTCAGGCCTGATCAAAATAGTGCAGTGGCAAAGCGCTCTTAAACTTAATAGAGATCATGTTACAATCATAAAAAATTCAAAAAATATAATCGGTTATTCAGAATCAGCTAATTCAGACAATGCTATTAGCATCCCACGGAGAGAGACATGCGCGTCAAGCATCTAGGTGCTGTTTTTATCATATTGCTTAGCGTATTTGGGCTAAACCTCAGCACTGCTGAGGAGACTCTGACTTTACGTCTTGGCTTTGTTGATCCTGCCAATGCAAGTTATCCGCGCGGCGGTCAGAAGTTTGCCGACGAGCTGTATAAGCTCAGTGGCGGCAGGGTGAAGGTGCAGGTGGTGGCCAATGGTCAGCTTGGCGGTGAAAAGAAAATGCTTGAGGATGCGGCAGCTGGCAAGCTTGAGATGTTCTCTGTGGTAAATTCAGTGCTTTCGCAATATGTTCCAGAAATGGCCATTCTTGATCTGCCATTTTTATTTGATACCTCAGAACAGGCTCAGAGTGCGGTTGACGGTAAGCTTGGCGAACTCATCCGCAGGGCTGCGGAGCGCTATGGAGTACATATTCTGGGGTTTTTAGAGTCAGGGTTTCGGGATGTGTTCTCCTCAAAGCCGGTTGAAACCCCCTCAGATTTTAAGGGCTTGAAATTACGCACTATGGAAAATCAGATGCAGATGGCGCTGTTTAAAGCCTTAGGTGCTGAAGTATATCCGATGCCAGCCCACGAACAGTATGCTGCCTTGAAGGAAGGCAAGATTGACGCCAATGAAAATGCAATCGGCAATATGCTGGTCAATCGCTACTATAAGTTAATCAAGCATGTAACCAATACCCATCATCAGTATACCTTTGTGATGATCGGTATCTCTGATAAGGCCTGGCAGCAGCTGCCTGAGGATCTCAAACCTCTCTTCTATAAAGCAATGCAGAAGGCGGTATGGTGGCAGCGCAATGATCTCAAGGAGATCAATGAGCATGCCATCGAGGTCCTTAAGCTGAATGGCGTGCAGTTTCATGACATCGACAGAAAAAAGATTAAGGAGAAAGTGGTACCTGCTATTGGCAAACTGAATGCCAAGGTGCCGCAGGAATGGCTGGATGCCTACTATGAGGTGATAGCACCTTAGAGCAGTGTAAAAGATACGCTTTACTATCTGAGCCTGCAGACTTCAGGCTTAATCTAATTGCATCTTTTTCCTGGAATGTCCGATCCGCGTCTTTGTCTGCTGCAACGGACTATTCGAGCTGATTATCTGAAACTGAGATGGATATCTGTTTGCACAAGGGGATCTGGGGCAGCGCTGTGGGCAAAGCTTCTGACCGAGCTGTGTGAGGACTAGTGCGCTGTCTTGGAGCATTATCATCC
>JAILLS010000061.1 GCA_024693025.1 Succinivibrio sp.
GAACAGCCTGATCCCCAGACCACGGTGAGCACACAGGAGGTGCTCTCAAACCTCGAGATGCTCGATGGCGGCTCTGCACCGCACAGCTCAGAGGAGGTACTGTCAAAGCTTGACAGCATCGGCGGGGGAGCAACATCGCACTCCTCAGAGGAGGTACTGTCAAAGCTTGACAGCCTCGATGGGGGAGCAGCACCGCACAGCTCAGAAGAGGTGCTCACCAATCTGGGTATGCTTGATGGCGGTGCAGTAACCTTGAATTCAGAAGAGGTGCTGTCAAAGTTTGACAGTCTCAACAGCGGCAGCGCTCCTCAAAGTTCAGAAGAAGTGCTGTCGAAGCTCGACAGTCTTGAAAGCAGCAGCTCTCATCATAGCTCAGAGGAGATGCTGGCTAAGTTAAACAGCCTCGATCAGACCGTCAGTCCTGCCGTTGCCTTGTCTGATTCAGCAGCTGCAGCCGCAGCAGATCATGAGGATCTGCTTTCTAGCGTGGAGCAGGAGGATAAGGCGCCTTCTGCTGAAGCCGAGATTCTAAAAGCTTTAAACAGTATCTAGCTTGCATACCTAACTCAGCCACGCTCTAATCTGACACAAGGTTAGAGCGTTTGTTATCTGCCGGCAGTACCGTGGCCTGGGGCTGGCCATTGCTGTGCGTCTCAGGCTTTTCAGAACAGATGCTACTTTAAGTGTGCTGCTGCCTTGCAGCAGCTTGGTTTCACTTGCACAGCGTCTGCGCTGCAGCTTGCTGTCAGGCTTTGAGTCAGCAGAGAATAAAAAAGGGCGCCCTACATACATTGGGCGCCCTTGAGATTTAGATACTTGGGTTTACATCATTGGGATCTTGAAGAAGCCCAGCTGATCCTTGAGGCTCTCCATGCCTTCCTTGAGAGCATTGAGCTGAGAGTGAGCTTCATGAGCCTGTGAGGAGACATCCTGAGTGAGGCTGGTCACACCCTGCATATTGGTAGAGATCTCGGAGGTAGCAGTGGTCTGCTCTTCTGCAGCCGTAGCAATCTGCGTGATCTGGGAGTTTACTGCCGAGACCTGCTCGATAATGCTGTGCAGCAGATCCTGAACGCTTGATGCCTTAGCAGCAAGCTGATTCATGTTTTCCAATGACTCGGTCATGGAATCATTGGCGGTATTGGCATCATTTTGGATCTGACCTACCATCTTGATAATTTCCTGCGTGGAGGTGGCGGTACGGGAGGCCAGTGCACGTACTTCGTCTGCTACCACCGCAAATCCCTTACCGGCTTCGCCGGCACGGGCTGCTTCGATGGCGGCGTTTAAAGCCAGCAGATTGGTCTGTGAGGCGATGTCCTCAATGGTCTGCACAATGGTGCCAATCTTCTGGGACTGATCCACCAGAGCTTTGATATGAGCAGCGTCTTCCTGTGATTTGACCACCTGATCCTGAATGCCCTGAATGGTACTCTGGACCTGAGTAACACCTTCTTCGGTGGTCTTGGTGGCGGTATCTGAGGTTGTAGCTGCACTCTCACAGTTCTTGGCGATGTCTGAGGTAGTGGAGACCATCTCGTCTGAGGCTGCTGCCACGGTGACGGACTGACTCTCGCTCTTGCCGGTCTGATCCACGATGAGATCAGTGATTTCCTGCACATGGACAAGCTCATCCTGCGTCTGGTTGGCTGTGCCTATCACATTGCCGATGATCTTGGAGAGCGAGTCACGCATTCTGACCAGCGCCTGCTTGGCAGTACCGAATTCATCCTGAGTATCGATTTTGGTGTCAAAGGTAAAATCACCCTTGGACACGCGGCTGATCAGATCCACGGTATTGTTCATCTGCTTTGAAATATAGCCTGAAATCAGCATGGCCAGACCTACGCCAAACAGCAGGGCAATTACCGTAATGGTAAGGCCGGTGTACATCAGGGTAGGATCGGCAGCTTCCGTGGCCAGCTCCTCAGAGATTTTAATCTGTTTGTTGTTGCAGATCTTATACATGCTCAGCGAATCATTGGCCACTGGCATGACGAGCTTAAGATAAGCATCGAGAGCTTCTTCACGTGTAGAATTGACCATCTTGGGTCTGGCCTTTTCGCGATAGGCCTTCATGACCTCAGCTACAGAATTCTTCACATTGATCACGTCCTGCTTGTAGTCAGGAGGTGAACTCATATCACCTATCACATCAGGATTCATTACGGCAGCCACTTTGCCGATGGCATCAAATTCTGAATCGAGCTTGGCGATAAATTCTGAACGCGACATGCTCGGATTATCCTGAGCAAGATAATCTAGGGCAAAGTTGTGGCAAGACTGCAGCGCCTGCTGGGTATTGGCAACGCGCACATAGGATCTCCCAAGCACTGTATTGATATGCTGAGCGGTAGCTATCGCATTGCGATTGGAGATGACCGAGAAGGATGCCACGAGCATGGTCATGACCAAAATAAAGGCAAAGCTTGTGACAAGCTTCATTCTAGTGCTTAAATTGTAAAAAAATCCCATAAAAAATCCTTTTGGTTTAAGCAAATATTCAAACTAAAATTAACTCTTCAGTTCTGGTGCTGAAGAGTTAAGGCCTATGATAATCCTAAATACATAAATATGCTGATTTAATGTATTTATTTTGCTGTGCTCTTTGGACAAGTTCACAGTTTTGATGAAAGCCTTTAAAGTTCGACGGCAGGCCCTGAGTACAGCCATTAAGTTAGGTTTTACAAGCCTTGATTTTAGCGTAAAATGAACAGAGTCTGCAGAAAAGAGGCGCAAGCCCTGCAGAGGCGGATCCATGTTGTGTTGAGGAGTTATGTATGACTAGCTATGCTGAATTAGCTAATGGCGGATTAACCAGGATTAAACCTTATCAGGCAGGCAAGCCGATTGAAGAAGTAAAGCGGGAACTGGGCATTGATGATGTGATAAAGCTTGCCTCCAACGAGTGTCCCCTCGGCATGAGTCCCAAAGCCAGAGAGGCTGCCATCCGGGCAGTGGAGGAGGGGAATTTCTATCCGGACTCCAACGGTTTTTATCTTAAGGAGAAACTCTGCAGACGCTATGGTTATGACAGGGAAATGCTGACTTTGGGCGCAGGCTCAAATGAGCTTATCAATCTTCTGTTTGAGGCCTTTGTCAATGACCGCTGCAATGTGGTGCTGCCGGCATATTCCTTTGTAGTCTATGCCATGGAGGCCACGGTCAATGCAGCTCCCGTCAAGAGCGTACCGCTCAAGAACTGGCAGGTGGATCTGGATGCCTGTCTTGCCGCTATTGATGAGAACACCAGGGTGGTGGCCTTTGCCAATCCTTCCAATCCTATCGGCACGGCAGTGTCCTATGCCAGAATTCATGAGTTTGTCAGACAGGTGCCGAAAAGGACCCTGGTGGTGATTGATGAAGCCTACAATGAGTTTAACAGCGGGGATCCGACCTATGAAGATACTGCCAAATGGGTGGCAGACTGTGAAAACCTGGTGGTCTCCAGAACCTTCTCCAAAGCCTATGGACTTGCCGGTCTTAGAGTAGGGTACATGGTTGCCAATCCTGAGATCAGCTCCCTGCTCAATCGGCTCAGAGCTCCGTTCAATGTCAACAGCGTGGCTCTCTCTGCTGCCTGTGCCGCGCTTGACGATCAGGACTTCCTGCAGCAGGTGGTGAACAATAACAATACCGAGCGGGAGCGCTTTGGCAGTTTCTGCAGAGAGCAGGGACTGGAGATGATCCCATCTCTTGCCAACTTTGTGACCATCGATTTTGGGCAGCGTGACGCCCAGAAGCTGGCTGCCGATCTCTTAAAGCGCGGAGTGATTGTCAGACCTCTTGTAGGCTATCAGCTTTTGAGCAAGCTGCGCGTGTCCATCGGTACACCTGAGCAGAACGACCGTTTCTTTAAAGCCCTGACTGAGCTTTTAGGCCAGGCCTAAGCTAGGAGCTGTGAGTGAATATCCTAACCCTCAATAAAATCAACTCGATCAGTGGCAAGGTGACCCTGCCCGGAAGTAAGAGCCTGTCTAACCGTGCGCTGCTGCTGGCAGCTTTGGCGCAGGGCAAGACGAGGCTTGTGAATGTTCTTGAATCAGATGATACAGCCTGCATGCTCAGAGCACTTGCACAGCTTGGAGTCAAACTCAGCTCCCAGCGCTCCTATGTAGATGTGCAGGGCTTAGGCGGAGCCTTTAATGTGGGGCTTGACAGGATCACGGTGGACCTCGGCAATGCCGGCACGGCCATGCGTCCTTTATGTGCGGCGCTTGCCTGCTCCGAGGGCTGCTTTGTGCTTACCGGTGAGGAGCGCATGCAGGAGCGGCCCATAGGACCTCTGACCGAGGCGCTGCGCGAGCTGGGGCTGAATGTTGAATATCTCAACAACCCGGGGTTTCCTCCGCTGCAGGTCTGGGGACAGCAGCCGAGCAGCCATGAAGTGACCATCGACGGATCGGTCTCCTCGCAGTTTGTGACCGCTCTTCTGATGGCTGGACCTCTGCTGCATGGCCTGACCATTCATGTGCGCGGGGATCTAATCTCCAAGCCTTATGTGGATCTGACCATCCGCCTGATGGAGACTTTCGGGGCACAGGTCAAGCGTACAGGCTATTCAAGCTTTGAGGTGGCAGACAGCCCTTATGTCTCGCCTGAAACCTATTTTATCGAAGGTGACGCCTCAGGCGCGACCTATTTTGCCGCAGCGGCTGCGGTGGCAGGAGAGGTGGAGATCTTCGGCATCGGCTCACATACCACGCAGGGAGATGCCGGATTTCTGAAGGTGCTCGAGCAGATGGGGGCTCTTGTTGAGTATAAGGAAGATTCCGTGGTGGTCAGGAAGCATAGGCTTGACGGGATTGAGGTGGACATGAATGCCATGCCGGATGCCGCGATGACCTTAGTGCCTCTGAGCATGTTTACACAAGGTCCTGTGACCATTACCAATATTGCCTCCTGGCGCGTCAAGGAGACCGATCGCATTGAGGCGATGGTCAATGAGATGTCAAAGCTAGGCGTCAAGGTTAAAAGCGGCAAGGACTTCATCAGTCTCGATGCGAGCAGTCGCAACAGCGAAGAAGTGGAGTTTGCCACCTATAAGGATCACCGTATGGCCATGTGCATGTCCCTGATTGCTCTTGAGCGCAGGATCCGCATTCAGGACCCTGATTGTGTGAAAAAGACCTTCCCTAACTATTTCAGTCTGCTGCAGTCAATCAGCCATTAGGCTCTGCTGCACGCGTCTTTTTGAGAAAAAGCCGGAGTCTGCTCCGGCTTTGGCGTTTTAAAAATCATTTTTGTGAGCCTGTCAGCTGGTCGGCAGCAGATTGGTGATAAGAGTTACAAGCACCAGCGAGATGAGCACCGTAACGGAGACGAAATCTGCTGAGAGAGAGGCATGCGCTGGCAGCTTGCGCATGGTCATGACCGAGTTTATCGAGCCTATCGGAGCAAAGGCAATCACGATGAGCATAGTCTTGATTTCGGGACTGTAGGGCAGGTAGAAATAGACTAGAAGCGAGAGCAGCAGGGCCGTCAGATAGCGCAGGCTCAAAAGCCTGAGCAGAGCCTTTAGCATCTGGCGGTCAACCGAGAAGACCAGGGCACTGCCGATGATAAGCATGGCAAGCGTAGTATTGGCAGAGCCTAAGGTTCTGATGGGGCGCAGCACCTCAGGCGGCAGAGTGACGGCAAAGATGGAGCAGCAGATGGCGATGAGATAGGCATGGGTCGGACAGGATTTTAACAGCTCCTTGACAATGGTCAGCGCACTGACGCTCTGATCTCTTACCACCTGTCTGTTGCACAGCAGCGCCACGCTGTAGGAACCGCCGAAGATAAAGAGCGCATTGATGAGATCAAAGAGCGCCAGAGCTAAAAAAGCCTTGGACGACATGATGCTCATCATAAAGGGCAGCACAAAGTTGCCGAGATTGAAGCCCGGCAGATTGAACATGGCAAAGAAGCGCATCTCGGAGGGCTTATGGCTCAGAAAGGCCACCAGAATGAGCAGGGTATTATAGGCAAAGCTGATGAGCATCACCGAGAGCAGGCTTGCGTCAAAGTCAAGTCCCTGTGCCGAGCTGAGAATGGCACAGGGGAGCGTGATATACATCACCACAAAGGTGAATCTGCGCGCGGACTGAAAGTCAATGACGCCGGTGCGCTTGAGGAGGTAGCCGAGCAGGAGAATGAGACACATGGTCAGGGCATTGAGCAGCGGCTCAGACATACAACCTCCTTAACGAGTTAAATTATCAGCCTTTATTCTACTCAATCAGCGGTGACATGCGCTGAGGCTGGCTGATTTTTTTCTGACTTTTCTGCCATCTTAGACAGATCAGCAGGCCGAGGATTGCAAGATAGCCAAGATACAGTCCATAGGATCTGAGCATCTCGGCAAGACTCAGCCCTCTTAAGGCAAAGTCGCGGTAGAAGCTGAACTCCCAGACCAGCGGGAAGGCATGCGACAGATAATAGGCCCATTCCGGCAGAAAGCCTATGGCCATGGTGGCGCCGCCCACGATGAAGCCAGGCGGTACAATCAGGATCATAAAGGAGGAGGCAGAGCCTGGATCCTGAGCGTTCCAGGCGGCAAACATGCAGAACATGCCGATACTCATGCCCGTGAGAAAGAGCGAAGGCAGAAAGGCGAGGAAATTGCCGGCAAAGCGCATCTGGCCAAAGAAGATCATCAGCGCGCAGGGCAGCACGATGGCGGTCATATAGATGAGCGTATAGGGAACCAGTCTTGCGATCATGCATAAAGGTCCATCAGCGATGCAGCGTTCAAACTGCTCAGTCAGATGCATGCGCCCCATGATCATCAGAGTATTGAGTCCCAGGAAGATCGAGGAGAAGAAATAAATAAAGCTCACTACGGTGGTATTGGTCGCTGAGAAGACCGGGTCAAGAAGCCTGCGCATCTTCACGCTCAAAGGCTGCAGGGCTGCCTGGGTTTCAGTCTCTCCAAGCCCCAGCCTGGCAAGCCTGATGGCTGCCTGCCTGCCGCTGAGCGCACCTATGATCTCATTGAGATTCTCCTGTACCTGGGCATTCTGTGCCTCATTGGAGTAATCGGCAAGGTAGCCGATATTCATGGGCCGGTGAGAGGCGTAAAGTTCCTTTTCAAGATGCACCGGCAGATAGAGCACCCCCAGATTGCGATCGTGGGCGATGAGCTTGACCGGATCGCAGGGCGCGTGATAAACCTCGGTCACTCTGATGTAAGGTGAGGAGTTGAGCTGCTCTATAAGGGTCTGCGAGAGCTGGGAATGATCAAGATCGATCACCGCCACCCTGCCTTCGAAGACCACGCCGTGCGAGAAGATGACCGAGAAGATAATGCAGGTGAGCATGGCCACCATCATGCCGACCTTATGATAGGGGATGGCGTGGCCTGAACGCATGATGGCAAGCTCTTCGGCCATAGCCGCAAGATATTTATTCATCTTTGATCTCCACAGTCATGCCAGGTCTGAGCTGGTCCAAATGGTCAGTATAGATGCGCATTTTAAAGGAGGTCAGATCGGCCTGACCCTGTTCGCGGGTCATGCGCAGATCGGCAAAGGACGGGGCAGCCTCGATGAAGCGGATCTTGCCCTTTACCGTCTTGTCAAGGGCCGGCACATATCCTTCCACCGTGCCGCCTTCCTGATATTTGACCGCGGCATATTCGCTCAGATATACATCATAGTAATAGCGATCGGTCTCAAGCAGAATGGCGGTGGCGCCAGGCTGCACCAGTTCACCCACTTCAAACATGACCTGCTGCACCTTGCCATCCTCAGGCGCAAAGAGCTTGGTGCGGATTTTGTTTAAACGCTGCTGCGATAACTGGGCGCTGAGCGCATCGCGGGATGATTCCAGGGCGAGCAGCGCATTGCGCTCATTTTCAATATCCGCACGCTTCTCGAGAATGGCGCTTAAGGTCATGCCCTGTGCTGAATGCTGCTGTTTGAGCTTCTCAATCTGCTCTTGAGTGGCACCGACCGTGATTTTCTGCAGATTGCGCAGCAGGGAGATGCGGGAGGCATCGGCCTGCAGATAGTTGCGCCTGGCGCTGTCATAGGCAGACTGAGAGACGGAGGAGGTTTTCTTTAAGGCCTCATAGCGCTGGTATTCAGCCTGGGCCTGCTCGGCGGCGGCCATGGCGGAGATGAGGTTGGCATCGAGCTCCTCAATATCGCGCCAGGTCTGCTCTTGCGTGGTCTCAAGCTTGTTAAGCGCATTCTCAATATTCAGGGTCTGCTGTCTTATTTGGGCATCGAGACTTCTCAGCTGTGATTCAAGATTGCTGATGGTAAATCCTAAATCACGGCTTTCTACCTCCAGAAGCAGATCTCCTGCCTTAACGCGGTCCGATTCATTAACCTTGCGCACAATCAGCTTGCCTCCCACATTTTCAAAGGCGGTATTGACTGTATCGGCGGTGATGACTCCCGCATGGTAGATCTGCGCCTTGGTGACAGCATCATTACGCCGTCCGAGCAGAATGAGCAGCGTGGCCAGACAGAGGACCACGATAAAGAACATCACGGTTCTAAACAGCGGATCATGCTTCAGAGCGTTAATTTTTTCGGACATTTTCTCCCTCGGTTTTTATGCAGTGAACAGGTGCGCAGACTCAAGCTGCATCTTAGGGTCTGCGCTTTTAAGGACGGGGGGATTATAAGGCAAAAATTTTTTTGGTGTAATCGTTAAATTACATTTATAAACAGTATGATAAGCAATTTAAGCGTTTTTTTTCATCTTTAGAACTTAATGAATCAGGCGCATAAATTCGCCATAGCCTAAATAATCCAGCCTTTCATAATTGATAAAGCGCAAGGCTGAGCCATTGATGGTATAGCGCAGACCGTAAGGCTCAGGACCGTCGGTATAGACATGCCCTAAATGCGCGTTGCTGGTCTTGCTTCTGACCTCAATCCGGTAGCGGTTGAGGGAATAGTCAGTGCGGCGTGAGAGCACGCAGTCATTGAGCGGCTTACAGAAGCAGGGGTAGCCGCAGGGATGGATAAATTTGTCCGAGGAGCTGAACAGCGGAGCTGCAGTTATAACATCGACATACAGTCCTTTCTGCAGCGTCTCGCTGTACCGGCTCTCATGCTTAAGATCGCTCTGAGAGAGCTGGGTGACCGCGTATTCCGTGGGCGAGAGCATCTCACGCAGCTCCTTGCGTGACGGCATCTTAAAGCGCTTAGGACTGATAAATTTCTGCACCTCAAGGTTCAGATCGTTTAAGGAGGTATAGTCTAGCTGACATTCAACCTGCGGGTGGCTCTTAAGATAATGCTGCTGCGTCTCTTCTGCTGCATAGAAGGCCACAAGCGGAGCCACTGCGGTGACGATGGTGGAGGCATATTTCTGCTGCTCCTGTGAGAGCACATCGAGCAGGGCGATCATGTCGGCCTGGTTTACGTAGTAGATCCCCGTGCGGTACTGCTCGCCTTCATAGCGTCCCTGCTTAAGGTAGGAGGTCGGATCGATGATCTTAAAAAACTGGGTGGCAAGAGAGAAGAGGGAGATCTGCTCCTGATCATAGATAATTTCAACGCCGAAGCTGGCTCCGGTGGCACCAAAGCAGACCTGCTCATAGGTAGGGTAAGGTACCTTAGAGTTAAGATAGCCTGCCTTGACCTGCATCACTCCTCTGATCTCAGAGAAATAGGCCTGAGTTTCCCAGAAATTGCCGCCGGCAAAATAGATAACTTTAAGATCAGACATAGGCTACTTATCCAACTGCGTAAGCATGAGGCTTGGTTTACAAAGCAGATCATTCTTGTGAATGACGACAGTTGTGTATTATAGCAAAATGAGGTAGAGGACTGAGGATTTGTAAGCTTACTGAAAGAAATAAGCTCTGTCAGAGACAGAGCTTTTAGCGTTTAATGTCTGATGAGTTCGATGGCGTGTTTGAGATACTGATCACTGCTCATCGCCTGGAAATTGGTGACTTCATAAGTATCGAGCAGTTGAATCTCCTTGGTCAGTTCCCGATAGTGCTGCAGAATCTGGCTTTTCACATCTGCAATCTTGCTGTTGCCTTCGTTTTCTGCAAAATAGGTCAGCTGTTCATCGAGGCTGAAGACCCGGTGGCGGCGCAGATCGAAGCTGGCAAAGCGTTCATCATAGTTACGTCCCGTATACTGCTTGAGGAACTGCTCATAGGCCTTGATCATCTCCGACTTGTGCTTGATCTGCTCGTCGCAGGCGCGTTCATACATGACGATCAGCTTGGAGAGTTCAGCAGTATGAGTTCTGGCATAGTCCTTATGGGCGCTGAAAAGATTCGGCACAAATACATGGACATCCTCGGCATTGGCCACATGCTCATATCCAAGTCTTAAGGCATCATAGGAATTTGGTGACCAGACCACCAGACCTTCTGCCGAGCCGTTGAACATGCCTTTGATGGCTTCGCTTGGGGTAACATTCTGGTATTTGATGTCATTGATACTCAGGCCGAAAATCTTAAGCCAGGCAATTAAGGTTAAAAAGGAACAGCTGTGCTCCTTCACGAGAAAGGTTTTGCCTTTAATGCTCTCCGGACTGCCATAGACATCAGGATAGGCGCTGTTCCAGCCCCGGGTATTTAAAATATCGCTGTCAGCTCTGACAAAGATTTCGGTGGAGCGTGATTCATTGTTGGCCATGGCAAAGACGGTCAGCGGCACATCATGACTGTAGATGGCCGTGGATACTGCACCTGAGACTACGACATCCCAGCCATCCGGTCCGTCCTGAGGTTTGACCAGCAGATCTGCCCCTGATTCATTGTAGATATGCAGATCAAGGTTGAGGCCCAGTTCCTTATCCCAGCCCTGTTCTTTGGCATACCACATCAGAAAGCCTTCATGCGCCAACTGCATGGCTACCCTGACCGGCTGAGTCGCGGCAGCCTGCAGGGAAAAACCTAAACAACATAAGGTGATCATGAGACATTTCAGGAATTTTCTAAACTGCATAAATCCCCCTTGTGTAGTTTAGTGATTGAAACGGAGATTAACCTTTAGGCATCATATTTATTTTAAGCTGATTTGCCAGCTTAGCCTGTTTTATTATGCCTAAATGTGTGTAATCGCACGTTTTAAGCTACGTTTAGAGGGTAAAATTATAAGATTTAAGCAAAAAAAACTCTGCTTAAAATTAAGCAGAGTTGAACTAGGATTTGAAAGAAATTCTAGGCGCTTAGTAATTCTCTTTTCTAATCTCGAAATAAGCCTTAGGATGGGCGCAGACCGGGCATACTTCAGGAGCAGCGGTACCCATGACAAGGTGACCGCAGTTGCGGCATTCCCAAACCTGAACACCGGCTTTCTCAAAGGCCTGCTTCTCCTTGACATTCTTGAGCAGGGCACGATAGCGCTCCTCGTGAGTCTTCTCGATGGCGGCTACGGCGCGGAACTTGAAGGCAAGCTCAGGGAAGCCTTCTTCTTCGGCGTCCTTGGCCATCTTGTCGTACATATCAGTCCACTCATAGTTTTCGCCAGAGGCCGCAGCTTCCAAATTCTCCTCGGTGGTGCCGATTTCATCTAGCGCCTTGAGCCATAACTTGGCATGCTCTTTTTCATTGTCAGCGGTCTTCAGGAAGATCTCTGCAATCTGCTCATAGCCGGCTTTTTTGGCTACGGATGCAAAATAAGTATACTTGTTGCGTGCCTGTGATTCGCCAGCAAAAGCTGTTCTTAAATTCTGCTCGGTTTTGGTTCCTGCGTATTTGTTGGCCATTTGTTCACCTCATTAAATTTAAAACTTCGAAAAGTTTAAATCCTTTTGCCAAAGTTGCCTTAAGCTAATTTATGGACTAAGTCACAAACCTAGGCAAAAAAAAATTAATTTTTAATATTTTTCGTGATTTACCAACTAATTGCATGTTTTGTTAAAGACTAATTGCTATAATCTGAACATCTTTTTTTCTGACGGGGAAAATCCATGTTCTACATTGATGAGATGCGCCTGAGAACCGAGTACTGCCGCATCCTACAGAAACTTTTTATTTTCAGAGATTTTGATTCGATCCCCGCAGAACTTAATCCTTTTACGGTGATAGACCGTCTCTTTACCGTGCAGAGTCTGGCGATTCTGAGCCAGCCTGAGCAGCAGGTGGTGCTAAAGCTTCTGACCGCACTGCCCAAGCTGATGAAAATCTTAAGAACACGTGAGCCTTCATTGCAGACCAAGGCTCAGGCGCTGCTGCCTGCCAATCTGAGAGCCTTTCTTTCAGTCCTTTTTGAAGTGGCCAAGAATCGCGGCAGCTATCGGGGCGGGGAGCGCGAGTTTGATGCCAAAAGACTGTATCTTGTCAGACAGGATCATGCCTCCCGGGTGCTGGCCTGGGCTTTGCGTGAGCTAAAGCTCTGTCTGCACCCTGATTTCCCGCCAGACGATCTGAGCATCGCATCCTTTGAGACCGCGCTCAGGCGGCATTATCAGGAGCTTGGGCAGAAAAATCCTGACAGTCAGGGAATTTTGGAAGAGTGGCATCAGCAGTTTGATCGCGTGAAGTTTATTGCACTGCATGAGCATGGCAATGATCAGGTTTCAGCTCAGCTCTATGATGAGCTTAGTCCTGAGAGTCTTATACTGCTTCTGTTTCTGAGCAGACTGCAGAACAAAACTGTGGCCAGGGTTACCAAGCGGCAGCAGGAACGGGCCTTAAACCGTCAGGAGATTGTCTATATCTTCACGAATCTGCATATTCTGCAGGATCCGGCCAACCCTCCTTATGGACTGAGCATGCAGCAGGCTATGCACAGCATGTTTAAAGGAGATCTGAGCGCTTTGGATGAACGGGCACAGGAGTTTCTCAGTGCCCGCAAGCTCTCGCTGCAGCGCTATGAAACGCTGCTGCAGATGGATGATCTGCAGGCCTTTGTCAAAGAGTTTGCCAAGCTTGAGATGGCAGATCAGATTTTCCTCTCGGCGCTGCAGTCTATTGACAAGTTTTATAATGAGCATGGCCGTTTTGCGCCGCATGATGATTACTGGTATAGCTCTATGGTCTATACCTCGCAGAATATTTTCTATATGCAGCGCCCTCAGGATTCTGTGCCGGTCAGTCAGACTCCACAGCCTGAGGTCAGGCCGCAGGCTGCTCAGACTGCTCAGTCAGTCAGCAGTGATAATCCGCGTCAGCAGGGCATTGAAGAAGCAAGGCGCAATACTCTATCCATTCTTGAGGAATTAGGACTGATTCAGGATGCCATGCATCCTACTCCTTCCTATGATATCGCTACCCTGTGCCGGGCTCTGTTCAGTGAGGAGCTGATCTCTCATCTGCCACCTCATGATGCACTGTTTGTCTCTGAGCGTACCCGCAGTATTTCACTCTATCAGGTGCTGCAGAATGTCAGTGATGAGCAGCAGCAGAAATTCTTCTCTTCACTGCAGGAGTCAGATGCCGGCTTTCTGCTGGCTTTACGTTCTTTAGATGATCGCTTCTATGATATTGATGCTGACACTCTGATCTCTGAGCCTGAGCATGAACCTGCTCCTGATCAGGTTGATTATCAGCAGCTCATTGAGCCTCTGGAGAAACCTAAGGCTGAGCTTCTGAACGAAGCCACCCCCTATGGAGGCATAGATTTTAAAGCGGAAGATAGTGAAGCTGTGGATGTGGAGAAGATTGACAGCGACCCTGAACGGGCGGCACAGCGGGTCTGGTCGGTGACCACCACGCAGGGGATCTGCAGAATGCTGGAACTTTCCTATGCCTTTGAGGATGTTGAATGCACGCAGTGTGCTTCGCTGAGGGATTTACTTGATGAGCTGTTTACCTTGGAGAGCTTTGTCAGATTAGATAAGCAGGAGCAGCTGTTCCTGCTTGAGCGCAAGCAGAACCTGCCGCGCTTTATCTCCTATGTGATAGAGCATGATCCCAAGGTAAAAATGGGGATCTATCTGACATTAGAACCTTATGATCAGGGCTTTGTCTCCTATGTCAGCGCACTTAAATTTCGTAAGAAGTAAGTAGTTCACAAAAGTTTCTGTCAGCTGAGTATATGCTTTCCTTGTGGTGCACGGATGAAGGTTAATTCTGAGATTTACCTTGAGAACATTAAATCGTATGTAAAATTGGTTTTGGATTCTCATGCCAAGGATGCTGAGATCAATAGAGAAAACGTTGCATTGCTCAGGTATAACAGTTTATATGGTGTATCAGCTCGTACCTGGTGGTAATTATGAGGTTGGCAATGAGCTGCCGTTTATCAAGGCTATCAGCGATCTTGTCGTGAACTACTCCGACTTGTAGAAGTCGGAGCTTTCTGCTTCAACCACTACTGCATTAGTTACGATGATACGCAACTCGATATCTTACACCCTGAAAGCAGACGTATAGTTTCCTGTTAATCCTCCCATTAATCAGGCACACTTTATGCTAGTTTCTAGGAGTTCAAGTCACCTTTGTAACCAATCTTATCAAGTAGCATCAGATCACGACTGGTCTGCTCGGTAATGATC
>JAILLS010000075.1 GCA_024693025.1 Succinivibrio sp.
CGCACGAGGAGCGGACGGCCTTCAGCCATGCCGGTGATGAACTCGCCTGAATGATAGCCGTAGGTCAGAACTCCGCCGCAGTCAGCACTGCCCTGCTCCAAGGCATTGTTGTAGAGGAGCGCAAACAGATCCCCCTGGCTCAGATTGAGCTTGCACAAAGAGGCAAAGTCCGCGAAGAGATTGACCCAGGAGTTGAGGTCGGTGGTGCAGTTATTGGCATGCACCATCGCAACCTGAGCACCATCTGGAGTAGTGACATTATCAATCTCACGGTGCAGTCTGGAGAGTGCCTTCTCCAGCACAATCATGGCAAAAATAGAGGTACCTGCCGAGACATTGCCGGTTCTGACTCCTACTGAATTGGTGGCCACCATACCGGTGCCTGCATCGCCCTCAGGCGGGCACATCGGCACGCCTGCCTCCAGGGTACCGCTTTCATCCAAAAGTCTGGCGCCCTCTGCGGTAAGCTCGCCGGCATGCTGTCCTGCCACCAGCACCTCAGGCAGCAGCTGCTCAAGCTTCTGACTGTAGCCATGCTCTTTAAGCAGAGTATTGAACTTGTCGACATAAGCCTTGACATAGGTCTTGGTATCTGAATCAATCGGCAGCATACCCGCAGCATCACCGATGCCCAGCACCTTTCTGCCGGTAAGCTTGTAGTGCACAAAGCCTGCTAAGGTCGTAAAGAAGTCCACATCTTTTACATGCTCCTCCTTATCGAGCATGCACTGATACAGATGGGCAATGCTCCAGCGCTCCGGGATATTGAACTGAAAGAGCTCGGTAAGTTTTTCTGAAGCCTCACGGCTCTCGGTATTGCGCCAGGTTCTAAACGGGGCTAAGAGATCCCCCTGTTTATTGAAGGCAAGATATCCATGCATCATGGCGCTGATGCCTAAGGCCTTAAGCTTTTTAAGCTTCAGGCCGTATTTCCTGTTGACCTCAGCGTTAAGATCGCTATAGCAGGAGCGCAGTCCGTTAAAGATATCATCAAGATGATAGGTCCACAGACCGTTTTCCAGACGATTCTCCCAGGTATGTCCGCCGGTGGCCAGCACCTCATGAGTGTCAGGATCGATGAGGACCCCCTTGATTCTGGTGGAACCAAACTCGATGCCTAAAACTGCCTGACCTGCGGCAATTAACTCTTTAAGCTCAGCTGTAGCTTTCATGTTGATATCCTCTTAAGCTTGCAAAAAACCAATAATGAAGGGCATTGTAGCGAAAAGACTGTTTTTTTTCGTGAACCTAGCTAACAAAACAGGATTTATCCATCTCCTAGAGCAAAGACGCGCAATCTTAAAATCTTATCAGGACAGCCTGAGATCTTAAGCAGGCCTGCTTTAAGCCTCAGGATAGGAAGCTTAAAGCAAAAAAGGGAGAGCTCCTCTATTAAGAGCTCTCCAAGGCTTAAGCCTGACCTGAGCTTAAGCTAAAACTCCTCCTGACCTTTTAATACCTGAACACCGGAATGGAGGCTCCCTTGCGGGTCTCCAGCAGAATTCTGGCGACCTCGGCGCGCTGATAGGCTGCCACAATCTTTTTAAACTCCTCCCGATCCTGCTGTCCTTCCCGTGCGGCTATGACATTGATATAAGGATTGTCGGATGTCACATTGTCAACCTTATCCACAAAGATGGCATCCTTTGATGGGGTAAGGTTATTGTCGACAGCATAGTTAGAGTTAATCACACTGCCAGCGACGTCATCGAGCAGACTAAAGGTATTGGCCGCATCTATCTCATAGAACTTAAGCTTGAGCGGATTTTCAATAATATCAGCACGTTCCGGAATATAGCCTTTGGCAGGATCGGTTTTAATCAGGCCTGCACTCTCCAAAAGCTTCAGGGCTCTCCCGCCGTTGGTGGGATCGTTGGGAATGGCGATGGTATCGCCTTCCTTGAACTCCTTTACTGACTTATAGGTATGAGAGTAAAGCCCCAGAGGAGAGATGACGGTATTGCCGATAGGCACCAGATGCAGGCCCTTGTCCTTAATCTCATGGTTTAGAAAAGCGATATGCTGAAAAGAGTTGAGATCAATCTCCCCGCTTTCAAGCGCCACGTTTGGCAGCGTATAGTCAGCAAACTTGACAAGCTCAAGCTGAATATCCTCAGACTTTAGGTGCTTTGCCACCCATTCCCAGGCCTCATTCTCCTCACCTACCACCCCAAGCTTGACCACGACGGCACCAGCCTGAGCTGCCCACAGCGTGCTCCCCACGAGAGCTGCTGCCACAAGAGTTTTTAAGATATTGAGAGTACGCATAATCTTCTTCCTTTTTAACTTAATGTGTTTCATTAAACCCGTTTAAATGCCGGCAAAACCTGCCTCGAGATCGGCGATGATATCGTCAATATGCTCGGTACCTATAGACAGCCGGATAGTCCCGTCCGTGATCCCGACCTCCTTTAGTTCCTCAGGTCCAAGCTGCGAGTGGGTGGTGGTGCCGGGATGAATCACGAGACTCTTGACGTCAGCCACATTGGCAAGCAGGGAAAAGAGATGCAGCCTATCGATAAAGCGGAAGGCTTCGTTAAGCCCGCCCTTCAGATCAAAGGTAAAGATGGAGGCACCGCCCTTGGGAAAATACTTCTCATAGAGCCTGTGATCCGGGTGCTCAGGCAGAGCCGGATGGTTGATTTTTTGTACCTGATCCTTGCTTTGCAGATACTCAAGCACCTTGAGGGTATTGCTCACATGCCGCTCAATTCTAAGCGGCAGGGTCTCAAGACCCTGCAGCAGCAAAAAAGCGTTAAAAGGTGAGAGCGTGGCGCCGGTATCACGCAAAAGAATAGCCCTGATATAGGTTATAAGCGCCTGCGAGCCTAGGGCTTTGGTAAAGGACAGACCATGATAGCTCGGATTCTCCGCGGTCAGATGCGCAAAACGCCCGGAACTTTCATAATCAAAGCTGCCCTTTTCCACGATGAGTCCGCCCAGGGTTGTGCCATGTCCGCCGATAAATTTGGTGGCGCTGTGGACCACGACATCTGCACCATAGTCAAAAGGTCTTAACTGAAACGGCGTGGCAAAGGTATTGTCAACCACGAGCAGCAGGCCATGGCGGTGAGCAAGCGCTGAGAGCGCCTCAAGATCCGGAATATCGCTGTGCGGGTTGCCAAGTGTCTCCACAAAGATCGCCCGGCTCTGAGGGGTAATGGCAGCCTCGGTGGCGGCCAAATCGTGAATGTCGACAAAGGTGGAGGAGATCCCGTAGCCTCTGAGCGTATGGGAGAGCAGATTATAGCTGCCGCCATAGATGGTACGCTGCGCCACAATATGACCGCCCCCATAGGCTAAGGCTAGAAGCGCATAAGTGATGGCCGCGGCGCCGGATGCCACCGCGAGTGCTGCACTGCCGCCTTCAAGTGCCGCAATGCGCTTTTCTAAAATGTCCTGCGTAGGATTAGTCAGTCTGCCATAGATATTGCCGGCATCCCTGAGGCCGAAACGAGCTCTGGCGTGCTCACTGTTGTGAAAAACATAGGAGGCTGTCTGATAGATAGGCACCGCGCGGGCATCGGTGGCAGGATCGGCCTGCTCCTGACCTGCGTGAATGGCTAAAGTGTCCAAATGAGAAAAAATCTGCGTAGAATCAGTCATGTTGTATTGTCCTTATAAGCAAAATCATAGAAGCAGGAGCGGTTTTACTCCCGAGCACTGGCACAATACAAACGAAACTGTAATTACAATTTCAGATAGGCGGGATCCCCTGTAACCCACCCGTGGCCTTGAGCTGCCCGGGAGTGCCTCATTCGACAACACATGCAAAAGTTGCGGCTTGTTACAGTAGACATCTGATTTTTTCCTTAACGTTCAAAAAGCTTGCTGCTTTAAGGGTGGTTAAACATAAACTTTCAGCTCGCTGCCGAAGGTTTAAATTATTTTTATGCCGACTGCAGCCATCTTGTCAAAAGATTTTTCGAAATTTATTAAAAATCGTGATTAAGTTCACACTTTTGTCTAAAACCCAACATAATATAAACTTATAAATCAACATGTTAATCAGGATAGGCCTAAATAAACTGATTTTTTTCTGCCAGGGTCTTGACAAAAAAACGCGGCAGGGCTTAACTAAAAAAAACGCAGTTTTTCGAGGCAGGAATTTTATGAACAGCATCCTTTGCGCAGCTTTAATGACCATGTGTATGTGCATGTGCAGATACGCAGCGCGATCGTATGCTTTCCCCGATCACCACAATTAGGCCTAGAAGACAGTTTAGGCAGACAGAATTACCCAAGGGAAGCGCAGGCTTCCCTTTTTTTTTGGATAAAAAACATGATCAGACTTGAACATATCAGCAAGACCTTTTCAAGTGTCCAGGGCCCGGTTAAAGCCCTCTCAGACATCTCACTGCAGATTGAGAAAGGCGAGATCTTCGGGATCATCGGTTTCTCAGGCGCAGGTAAATCCACCCTGGTGCGCTGCATCAATCTGCTCGAGCGCCCGGATAGAGGCGGCAAGGTGTTTATCGACTCAACCGAGCTCAGCGCCCTGCCCTACTCAGAGCTAAGAGCAGCGCGGCTGAATATCGGCATGATTTTCCAGCATTTTAATCTGATGCCATCCCGCACGGTGCTTGACAATGTCACCTTCCCGCTCAACTACCGCAGGATACCTGCTACGCAGCAGGTCAGAAAGGCCCGGCATCTTCTGGAGCTGGTGGGACTTGAGAATTTTGAGCAGCGCTATCCAAGCGAGCTGTCCGGCGGACAGAAGCAGCGGGTGGCTATTGCCAGGGCCCTGGCCTCCGATCCTAAGATTCTGCTCTGCGATGAGGCCACTTCGGCCCTTGATCCGCAGACGACCCGGGAGATTTTAGAGCTGCTTGCAAGCCTCAATGCAAGCCTTGGTCTGACCCTGGTTGTGATCACCCATGAGATGGCGGTGGTCAAGGATCTCTGCCATAAAGTTGCAGTGCTGGAACAAGGCCGCCTCGTTGAAAGCGGCGAGACCTTTGAGGTGTTCTCCAACCCTCAGCAGGAGATCACGCGCCGCTTTGTGAGTGCCGCCTCAAACCTTGCCAAGGTCGAGCAGTTAAAGAAACTGCGTCCTGACTTTTTTGCCTTAAAGGCTGGAGAGCTGCTGGTGCGCCTTTCTTACCTTAAGCGCTCAGTCAGTGAGCCTCTGATCTCACTGATTACAAGCCGCTTTTCACTGCAGTTTAATATCCTCTATGCGGATGTCGAACTGGTAGGAGGGGCACCGATTGGCGGCACTGTCGGAGTGTTAGGCGGTCAGAGCGGCAGCATCGCTGAGGCGCTGCACTTTCTTGAACAGAAAAACGTCAAAGTGGAGGTACTCTAGAATGTACGAACTGGTAAAAAAGCTGCTGCCGCATGTGGCAGACAAGACAGACGAGCTTATCTACTCAGTCTATCAGACGCTCGTGATGCTGACCGTGTCAGGGCTCATCTCCTTTGTGCTGGGCCTGCTTTTAGGCATCGTGCTCGTGGTAACGCGCGAGGGCGGCATTCTCCCGCACAGGCCTGTGAATGCGGCACTGGGCTTTACCGTCAACCTGTTCCGCTCAATTCCCTTTGTGATCCTGCTTGCGGCACTCATTCCGCTCTCCCGGCTGCTCACCGGCACCGCTATCGGTACCACCGGGGCCATGGTCCCGCTTATCTTCGGGACGGTGCCCTTTTTCTCACGGCAGGTTGAAACCGCCCTGTCAGGTGTCGATCATGGTCTTATTGAGGCAGCTCAGAGCATGGGGCTCTCGGCACCCGGCATCATCGTCAGGGTCCTGCTGCGCGAGAGCATTCCGCAGCTTATCAGAGTAAGTCAGATCACCTCCATCAGTCTTATCGGTCTCACCGCCATGGCAGGCGCTATCGGCGGAGGAGGACTTGGCGACTTTGCCATCCGCTACGGGCATCAGCGCGGGCAGACTGATGTGACCTATATCACCGTGGTGGTGATTCTGCTCATGGTCGCCATTATCCAGCACCTTGGCAATCTGGTGATTAAAAAGAATACCCATTAGTTCACATATCCGAGGCTGACAGGCAATGTCACCTTGTTTAAGCAAGAGGAGCAACCTTATGCAAAACTTTAAAACCTTTCCGAAAGAAGACGGCAGCAATCCCTGGGAGGCGCTGTCAAGCTACCGCGAGGTCGCCTTTACCTCGCCTGATCAGATAAAAAGCCATTATGACTATATCATTGTCGGAGCAGGCTTTGGCGGCATCGCCGCTGCCCTGCAGCTTGCCGAACAACGACCTGAGGCCAAAATCGCCATCTTTGATGCACTGAGTGTCGGTGCCTACAGCAGCGGACGCAACGCAGGCTTTATCAGTCAGACGCAGCTGACCAAGGCACTGGTAGGTTTTCATCGCTACAAGCTCTCCGATCATGCGCTGCTCTCCCACTTAAACCGTCAGGCTGTAGCGCGCATGGAAGATCTCATCGACACGCATCATCTGCATGTGCAGTGGCGCCATGACGGCAGTTACCGGGCCGTACGCGAGGAGCAGAATCTGCCTGCCCTAAAAGAACTTGCCGCGCTGTATAGAAGACTTGGTGCACAGATTGAAGAGCTTGAAGGGGATGCGCTCTCTGAGCGTTTAGGTACCGATTTCTACCGCTCCGGCATTTATCTTAAGGACACCATTCTCGATAATCCTTCAGAGCTGATAAGAGGACTGGCCTCTACCCTGCTTGATCGCGTGAATATTTTTGAGCATATCAAGGTCACCGCGGTCAACTCAGGCCCGACCCCCAGCGTACAGCTTGAAAATCTCCTGACAGTCAGCGCCAGCAAGGTGATATTAACCATCAGTGCCTTTGTCAGAGAGCAGGGCGGCCTCAACAGCAGCCGCGTGGCGGCTATCCACAGTTTCGGGGCGATGACAAGACAGCTGAGCGAGTCTGAATTTGCACCTTTTAAGGACCTCAAGCCCTGGGGCCTTACCGCCACCCATCCCTCCGGAGCCACGGTCAGATTCACGCCCTACCGGCGCATCTTTATCAGAACCAAGATCCGCTTTGCCGGCAATCTCATCCTGCCAGGTCAGCAGCTTGAGAAGGCCAGATTTGAGCTGACGCGGGCCTTCGTGCGCCGCTTCCCTTCTCTTGAGGGTGTGAACTTTGAGTATCTCTACGGCGGGCTTATCTCCTTTACCGGCAATGCCCTGCCGCTTTTTGGAGAAATTAAGGAAAACATCTATGCCGCCGCCACCTCTGACGGCGCCGGGGTGGCCAGAGCCTTCATCCTGGGCACCTACCTTGCCGACCTCATTTTAGGTCGTGAAAGTAAGGAGCTTAGCTATCTTAAGGCCCATTATATTCCAAGCTATCTGCCGCCTGAGCCCCTGCGCACCCTGGGGGCAAGGACCGCCCTCTACTTCAAGGACCGCAAGGCAGGCAGTGAACTTTAACTTTTACAAGGAGATCAAACTATGTTTAATAAAAACTTCTTTAAATCAGCTCTCATCGCTCTTGCAGCGCTGCTTTTGACCCAGCCGGGCTTTGCCGCAGACTATGATCGCACCGAGGTCAAGGTCGGCGTGGTCGGTGAGAACAATGAATACTGGCAGCCGATTATTGATAAGCTCAAGGCAGAGAAGATAAAGCTTACCTTAGTGAAGTTTGCCACCTATCCTCTGCCTAACCGGGCGCTTGAAGACGGGGAAATCGATCTCAACGCCTTTCAGACCGGAGCCTTTTTAAAAACCGAATCTAAGGAGAATGACTATCATCTAAAAGCGATCGGGACCACGCTGATTGCGCCGCTGGGACTTTATTCCAAAAAGATAAAAGAGCTCTCGGCCCTGCAGGAGGGTGCCACCATCACCGTGCCTAACGATCCCATCACCACCGGCAGAGCCCTGCGCGTGCTGGAGAGCGCCGGTCTTCTCAAGCTTAAGGCAGACGCCGGCTATATGCCAGATCCTAGTGCAGTCACTGACAATCCTCATCACCTTAAATTCTTCTTTGTGGATGCCGCCAACTCCTATGGCACGCTTGAGGATGTGGATGCGGCGTTCATCAACGGCGGCTTTGCCGTAGACCGCGGCCTTACTCCCTCAAAGGATGCCATCTTCATTGAAAACACTCATGGCTGGGGACTTGAAAATCCCTTTGTCAACGTAATTGCCGCCAGGGAGGCTGAGGCTGACAATCCGCTCTTTTTGCATATCGTCGAGCTCTATCACACTCCCGAGGTCGCTGAGATCATCAAAAAAACCTATAAAGGCGCGCTGATCCCGGCCTTTGAGCTACCCTAAAATGACAGGAGGTCTGACTATGACTCATGCAGTAATCTATCTTGCCGGCGGCTGCTTCTGGGGCGTAAGCGAGTATTTCTCACGCATCAGAGGCGTCAGTAGGACGGTGTGCGGCTATGCGCAGAGCAAGGTTCCCAATCCTATCTATGAACAGGTTAAAAGCGGAATTACCGATGCAGCTGAAACGGTCGAGGTCAGCTATGATCCCCAAAAGATTAGCCTTGAAGTCCTGCTCCAACAGTTCTTTAAGATCATAGACCCGCTCTCCCTTGACAGACAGGGCGCAGATCACGGCCGGCAGTACCGCAGCGGCGTGTACTATACGGATAAAGGAGATCTTGAGATCATCGACAAGGTCTTCAGCCTTGAAAGCAGGAAGTATCTAAAGCCGCTTTGCACTGAAAAGCTGCCGCTTGAGAACTTCTATCAAGCTGAAGACTACCATCAGGATTATCTTAAAAAGAATCCGGGCGGCTACTGCCATGTCGATTTTTCCTCGCTAGATGATCTCAAGGAGGAGGCTTCTGACTTTATTGACGAGAAGAAATATCCCATCAAAAGCCGCGCAGAGCTAAAGGACACGCTCTCCCCCAAGGCTTATGCAGTGACCGTGGAGGCAGGCACCGAAGCGCCTTTTACCGGCGAGTATACCGGGCACTTTGAGCCGGGGCTGTATGTCGATGTCATCAGCGGTGCGCCGCTGTTTACCTCGGATGATAAATTCTCCTCAGCCTGCGGCTGGCCGGCCTTTGCAAAGCCTGTCCATGCAACGGTGCTCTCAAGACACCTTGATACCTCGCTTGAGCGTGAACGCATCGAGGTCAGAAGCAAGACGAGCAACGCTCACCTTGGGCATGTGTTCAGCGACGGTCCTGCCGAGCGTGGCGGGCTGCGCTACTGCATCAATTCTGCCGCCTTAAGATTCATTCCCTACGCTGAGCTTGACAAGGCAGGCTATGGCGAGTTTAAAAAACTTATAACAAAACACGACTAAGCAAAAACCAGGTCTTCAGGGGGCGTCAGGCCCCCTGTTTTTTATGAGCTCCCGGTGTTTTGAGCCACTCACCTTTTTAATGGGCCGCTGCGTTTTTCTGAGCCTCCCTGCTTTCATGAGCCTGCCTGCGTAACATTCATAAGCTCTTAGCTATGGATTCAGGCAGGTTTTATCTGCCGCGCCTAAAGCTAAACGGTCAGCTGCTCTGAGGCTGCCACTCTTGGGCCTTTAAAAGGTCCGCTAAAAGCTGCGGGCATTTTTACAAAACAAGACTCTTTTGCAAAATAAGATCTCCTCTCCTGACATGCAAATCAAAGTTTTTTTGCAATTTAATTTTATTTTAGTTCAATAAGTTTTCTATTTTAAATATCCTCTATTGCAAACAGTGCTTGATTTGCAAAAAAAGAAGTTTATGATGGAGAAAAATTGCATGTGAGGCAGGCTTTTTTCCTGCCTTTGAGGTTATGTTATGAGGAGATCCTGATGCAAGACAGTAAACAGGTCATTATCTTTGATACCACGCTGCGCGACGGCGAACAGGCGCTGCAGCAGTCACTGACCGTTAAACAGAAACTGCAGATTGCCCTGATGCTCGAGCAGCTTGGCGTCGATGTGATTGAGGCGGGCTTTCCGATTTCCTCGCCTGGCGACATGCAGTCGGTCCATGAGATTGCCATGGCGCTGAAGAGCACCGTATGCTGCGGTCTCTCAAGAGCAGTGGACAAGGATATCGATGCCTGCTATGAGGCGATGAAGGATGCCGAGCGCTTTCGCATCCACACCTTTATCGCCACCTCGGATATTCATGTGCAGTCAAAGCTGCGCAAGTCCTTTGAGGACATCCGCGAGATGGCCATCCGCGCGGTCAAGCGGGCCCGCAACTATACCGATGATGTGGAGTTCTCCTGCGAAGATGCCGGACGTACCCCCATCGATCATCTCTGCGGCATGGTGGAAGCTGCCATCAGCGCCGGTGCCACCACGGTCAATATTCCGGATACCGTAGGCTATACCCTGCCTTATGAGTGGGGCAACATCATCCATACTCTGTTCAACAGGGTCCCGAATATCGACAAGGCGGTGATCTCCGTGCACTGCCACAACGATCTCGGCATGGCCACCGCCAACAGCCTGACCGGCGTGATGGAAGGCGCAAGACAGATTGAATGCTGCATGAACGGTCTTGGAGAACGGGCCGGCAATACCTCGCTTGAAGAGGTGGTGATGGCCATGAAGCTGCGCGGCGAAAAGCTCATGGGCGGCATCTACACCAATATCAATACCACCAGTATCGCCAGAGCCTCCCAGGTGGTCTCCGGCATTACCAACGAGCCGGTACCGTCCCACAAGGCCATCGTCGGCTCCAATGCCTTTGCCCACAGCTCAGGCATCCATCAGGACGGCGTGCTCAAGAACAAGAGCACCTATGAGATTCTGACTCCTGAGAGCGTCGGCTTTAAGGACAACAATATGCATATGACCGCCCGTTCAGGCCGCCATATGATTAAATCGGTGCTGACCAATCTTGGCTATCAGGAAGGCACCTACGATCTCGATGAGATCTATCAGCGCTTCCTAAAGCTTGCCGACCGCAAGGGCCAGGTCTTTGACTATGATCTTGAGACCCTGATGTTCTTCTCCCATGAGCTTGAGGAGGAAACCCAGTTCTCCCTTGACAATCTCTCGGTGATTTCAGGCGGCAAGAATATTCTGCCGACCGCTGCCGTCAGACTTAAAATCGGCAAGCGCACCCGTACTGAATCAGGCACCGGCAACGGCCCTGTGGATGCGGTCTTCAACTGTATCTCAAGGCTTACCGGCATCAAGTTTGAACTCTTCAACTTCGTAATTTCCGCCAAGGGCTCAGGCATGAATGCCCAGGGTCAGGTGGATGTAGATCTCATCTACCATAACCGCCATTATCACGGCAAGGGCATCTCAACCGACGTGATTGAAGCCTCGGCAATGGCCCTGATCTCAGCCTGTAATTCCATCTACCGCGCCAAGATCATCGAAGATGAGAAAGAACATTAAAGCTTAAGAACAGACAGCTCTCCTCCTGTGACCCAGGACTTGTGGCCAGAAGTCAAACTTATGAGAGCTGCCTTACACGATTACACATGCTAACTTAAAGGAGCACCTTAATATGGGCAAGACCTATAACATCGCAGTATTAGCCGGTGACGGCATCG
>JAILLS010000024.1 GCA_024693025.1 Succinivibrio sp.
CCTTATAATGTTATTAAGCTTAGTCTGATAACCTTTGCCATCTTTTTTAAGCCAAGCCAAAAGGTCTGCATCAATTCTGATGGTGATCTGTTTCTTGATTGGTTTGAAAAAGGGATTGGGTATGGCTCGCTTGGCCTCCTCTGCAGTTATTTCAGGAATATCCGTTAAGTCTATATCACTGTCCTGCATGGACATAAGTTTATTCAGCTCTGCTTCTGAGGGAGCCGGAAGCTGATTAGGCTCAATTCTAACGATGCTCATAAATCTTTGCCTCTGTTTTGGTGGCTCGTCTGGCTGAGATGATCCGGATCACCTCGTTACCATTACGATCTCTGTACGTGTAGACTACTGCAATAAGCAGGCAAGCTTTTAATTTACCTAAAAGCTTGAACCGCTGCTCTCCGTTATAGTCCCTTTGATCTTCAATCACGATGGCCTGAAGATCTGTAAAAGCGTTGATAGCTGTCGCAAAAGACAAGCCATGCTTTCTTTGGTAAATTAAATCTTTTTCTGAGTCATACTCAAAAACTATGTTGTCCATAACTATATTGTAGTTACTATTTTGTAATTATCCAGTTTTTGAGAAAAAATTTCCCAAAAGAGAGTTGGATTTTTTGATCCTGTATCGCATTAAGAATTGTGAAACATCTCACAAAACCCTGCCCAAAATGGGCAGGAGAGGGGCCTTAAAAATATAAGTAGTTCTCCTTGTTCTGCACCTAACTGTGACATATACACATCAGCGTCTTGCTCTGCCTGCTTGAATATTGACTTTCAGCAGAATTTTTTTGCTCAATCCGCTATTTTTTATTGAGATCTTGTCGCATAATAGACACGGAAAAAAATGCGGTGATCGCATGGTACATGATCCCCATTTTTTCAGAGTAAATCTGAAGTCTAGCCTGGGGAGCCAGGCGTTCTTAGCACAGAGGCTTAACCTCCTTTATGCTCAAGAATAAAGATTGAAGATTACGGCTGCCAAAGGCAAACCCCACCATCACTTGGTCTGGCGCGTGCCCCTTTGGTGTTTTACTAAAAATTTTGAATCTCTAAGTCCTCAGGCGGCCAGGTTTTCCAATGCTAAGGCAACCAGCTTTAGATCCCTACTTAGCGCCGCAGTTTAAATCCTTAGTAATTCAAAGCAACATAGGAGCCTCTCTCGTGAAGAGAATGCTTATTAACGCCACCCAGCTTGAAGAGGTGCGCGTAGCCTTAGTCGATGGTCAGAAGCTGTATGATCTCGACATTGAATCTCCTCAGCACGCCAACAAAAAAGCCAATATCTATAAGGGCATCATCACCCGCATCGAACCAAGTCTGGAAGCAGCCTTTGTCGATTACGGCGTAGATCGCCATGGCTTTTTGCCGCTCAAGGAGATTGCCCGCGAGTATTACCCTGCAGGCACTAATTTCAGCGATCATGCCCAGGTCCGTTCTGCCCTGCAGGAAGGTCAGGAAGTCATCGTCCAGATTGAGAAAGAAGAGCGTGGTCTCAAGGGTGCCGCCCTCACCACCTTTATTTCTCTGGCCGGCAGCTATCTCGTGCTGATGCCGAACAACCCTCGCGCCGGCGGTATTTCCCGCCGCATCGAAGGTGAGGATCGCACTGAGCTCAAGCAGGCCTTAAGAGGACTGGTGATCCCTGAAGGCATGGGAATTATTGTGCGCACCGCTGGTGTCGGCAAGAGTGCTGAAGAATTGGAATGGGATCTCTCCATTCTCACCAAGCTCTGGGACATGATTAAACAGGTCTCCCAGAGCCGCAAGGCACCTTTCCTCATTCATCAGGAATCCAATATCGCCCTGCGTGCCATCCGCGATTATTTAAGACCAGATATCGGCGAAATTCTGGTTGACAGCAAGGAAGTCTATGATCAGGTGCAGCACTACATTCAGCTGGTGCGCCCGGAATTTGCTCAGCGCGTCCATCTGTATGACGGCGATATTCCGCTCTACAGCAAATTCCAGATTGAAAGCCAGATTGATACTGCCTATCGTCGTGAAGTGCGTCTGCCTTCAGGCGGTGCCATCGTGATCGATCCGACCGAGGCTCTGACCTCCATCGACGTCAACTCAGCCAAGGCCACCCGCGGCGGTGACATTGAAGAGACTGCGCTGCAGACCAATATCGAGGCTGCCGATGAAATTGCCAGACAGCTGCGCTTAAGAGACGTGGGCGGTCTGGTGGTCATCGACTTTATCGATATGACTCCGCTCAAGAACCAGCGTGAAATTGAAAACCGCATGCGTGAGGCCGTCAGACAGGACCGTGCCCGCATTCAGTTCTCAAGGATCTCCCGCTTTGGTCTTCTGGAGATGTCCCGTCAGAGACTGCGTCCATCCCTTGAGGAATCCAGCTCACATGTCTGCCCGATGTGTGACGGTCAGGGTACCGTACGCGACACCTCTTCTCTGGCCTTATCTATCCTCAGACTGATTGAGGAAGAGTGCCACAAGGAAAACTCCGGCGATGTCTATGCCATCGCTCCGGTTGCAGTGGCTGCCTTTATCTTAAATGAAAAGCGTGAAGCCCTGCAGATCATCGAGCAGCGTACCGGCACTCACATCACCGTGGTACCGGATGAGCACTATATGCCGCAGGAGTACCTCGTACAGCGTGTGACCTTTAACAATGGCACACCGCAGTCAACCATTGCCATCATCAACCAGCTCAATAAGGAAGCCCGCGAGAAGGCAGAGACTGAGCATCTGAATCCTCAGGTAGAGAATATCTCCACCAATACCCAGCAGGATGTTCCGGCTATCAATGCTGATGTGCTCTCCACCACCATGGCTCCGCCTAAACCTAAGGGAGATGATACTCCGCGTCCTGCCAGAACCTCTGAGAGAAAGCCTAAGGCCAAGCCTGCAAGTTCCGGCGGCTTATGGGGCTTTATCAAAACTCTCTTTGGGATTCAGAGTGAGCCAAGCCAGAGTGATCGGCGTGAGCGCACCCGTCCTGGCAAGGGCAAGAATGCTGCCCGCCATGCTCAGGGCAAGCTTGCCGGCAAGACTAGACGTCCGCACAGCCGCCCAGTCGGTGCAGAACGTGCAGAACGTCCTGAAAGAGCCGAGCGGACTGAGAGCATAGAGCGCCCTGAGCGTGGTGAAAAGCGCCCGGCTCGCACCCGCTCTGCAGCAAGAGCCCATAGCGAAGAGCAGGCACCGCGTGAAAGCCGTCCTGCCAAGGTCAGAGCAAGCCGCGAGGATAAGCCGCGCCGCTCAGGCAAGACCCGCGAGACTGGCACGCTGCTGCGTCCTGAAAGCACACCAGCTGAAAAAAAGGCCTATGTCCCTTATGAAAAGCAGGCCCCTGCCTTCACCGAAGCTTCCATGGGAGCAGGTGAAGATTATGCGGTCGATTTCTCATTGAAGCCGCAGGCTAATCTTGAAGGCATTAAGGATTTTGAAGCCTCTCCTAAGGCCGGCGGTCTGAAGGATGCCTCCATGTCAGGTCTTGAAGGCATCAGCGAGCCTCAGGAACAGGCCGTGGACTACAGCTATAGTCC
>JAILLS010000124.1 GCA_024693025.1 Succinivibrio sp.
GTTTTAGCAAACATAATTCTTTGTTCAGTGGTAGGATATACTCTGTACTTAATTGCCTTGTATGCCAGCTTGCTTACCCTGAGATTGAATACAAAATAATGCTATCAAATACAAAAGTCAAGAAAACGCCGTTTTTATCGCAATTCATCCCACCACCTATAGAGGTGGGGGATTTCTTGCTCACGGCTTGTTAAACTAAAAAAAGCTAAGCTGCTCAAGCAATTTAGCTTTAAAATTGTCATGGTCAGTCTAAATTTGTTATAGTAATCAAATTGAGTCAGACTTTAATTAAGGCAGTTTAGATCTTGGATATTCCTGATAAAGATAATCCGCTGAATATGAAACGCAGGACAGGTGACAGATGTCATCTGATCTCGCGTATTCCTGCCTTTGATAAAAACGGCAATACCTGCTTTTACAGTTTTAAATATACAGCAGGTGTGCTCTATAAACCGGATATTCTAGAAGCCAAACATGCCAAGCATATTCTGATGGGCTTCTATATTCGGCGCAGTATGGATTACTTTGCCGATGATCAGGGCATTGCGATGGTGTCCATGCCGATGTCTAAGGATATCGAGACTCTGCTGCGGTATACGCCTACACGGCGCATGATTGTGCATATTCCGCAGCGTCAGCCCAAAACCGCGCTCTTTGATGTCACCATCTCTCAGCTGCAGCGAACCGGGGCCAAAATAGCGGCAGATGTGAATACTATTATTTATACCAACTGGTTCAGATCGGTTAAAAGCTTTTCCTATGTAGTAATGCATATGAATAAGTATTTTGATGAACAGGTCAGAATGGTAAATAATGTGCGCAAGCTCGTGCCGGATATTAAAGTTATCTGTGATCATCTCAATACTGAGGAAGAGACGGATTTAGCCTTTGAGAAGGGAGCAGATTATGTCTGCTTCCCTAAATATACCAAGATGATGCTGTTTAACCGCAGTAATCAGCCTGATTTATATAAGGCTCCGTCATTATTTGAAGATGCCTGTGATGTAATCTATGAAACTTTAAAACCTGTGCCTAACTATGATCTGTTTCTAGATTTTGTCAAAAGGTATCCTGAGTTTATTCCGATGCTCTCAGATCTGGTCTGCTATATCCGCAGCTGTTCAGCACGGGAGCTGAAAACTAATCTAGTATATTTCGGACCATATGAGGTTGAACATTATAAACCTGATGATATTTTAAATTACCTGGAGCTGAACCTGGTCAATAAAGTAATTATTGTCTATGTATTAGCTGCAGCCACCCTGACTTTTAATACAGTAATCGGCATCAGAGAGCGCAAACTAAACTTTGAGCCGTTTAAAATCGCTTTATTACGTACCAAATTTGTTGAGCTGATGTGTTTATCAGTCTGTGATCGTGAGGACATAAACAGTAAACCAATTTATCAGTGTGTAGTGGCTGAACTTTTACCGTTATTTTCCGCTCAGCCGGCAAATGGCAACAGTGTACTGCATGCTCTGCAGATTGAAGCAAACAAGATTATTGAAGCAGAGCCGGTATTAAAAAATGCCATTCAGTGTGCTAATGCTGTTGAAGCCATCGATATTCATGAAATTGATAAGTTAATTCAGGCAAAGACTTTTGAACTTAAGAATATTGTGGTTAAATATGAAAATGCGGTGTTCTGGTCAGTAGCGATTACTCAGATACTCACAAAACGTTATATCAATAAAGGCAGCAAGAATTAGTTTTTAAAAGACCTTCCAATAGCCTTTTCGATCTGTACCTACGCGTGAAATTGCTCCGGCTTTTTTTAGTTTTCCTACATAGAATTTAATCCTGCCTGTACTCCAACCCAAAGTTTCTGCAAGCTCCACATTAGTCATATTGGGGTTGATTTTGATTAGATTTAATAGCTCAATCTGCGGATCGGCAAAAGGCAGCCAGTCACTGTTATTTTCAAGAATGGTTCCGCGGCGTTTATTACTTTTGCCATCGATCTCTCTATGTAAAGCCGAGACCTGAGCAGGGGGTGTCACAGTGGATTGCTGATTAGTTTCTATAATCTTATTCTGCTCAGGAGTAGCTTCAGTACTGTTCTGCTCATGATTAGTCTGTGAGTTGTTTTGCGTAAGCTGAGATGAGTCCGTTTGGTCTAAATTTTCTATTTGATCTTTCAACGAATACTTGTCTGTTTGGTCTGGTTGAACCATTCCCGTCAGAGCTGATTTGTTTAAATTATTTAAAATCCCATTCTTAACATTTTGAATATTCTTAATAAAATTAGCTTTGAACGGATTCTGAGTGCTTAAGCCTGGGTTTGGTTCAATTGGTCTGAAAATATTTTCTTTATTTTCAGTAGATAAACTGCCTGATTGGCTAGTCTGAATAGGGGGAGTATTAGTATATTGAGGATTAGTTTCAAGAACTTCCTGATCTTTAATCAGTGGTAAAGTAATACTAAAGAGCTCGCCCTCACTGATTTTTGGAATAGTGCCGAAGATTTTATCGGTAAGATAAGTAATTTTGCTAAGTCCATTACCTGTAAGAGAAGCCCAGCCGATCGCCTTAAAGAATTTTTCTATATGCGGGTTTTTAAAGCCTAGATAATTATCATCTGCTTTAATCTCACCATAGGTGAAGGGATGGGATGGATTAGAAAAGCTTATGGATTTATCTTTAATGATTACTCTTGAAGGCAGAGCTGAGGAGAAATCGCGATGAATTAAAAAGTTGACAATTATTTCATGTAGTAACTGATTAAACAGCTCGGTTTTTAAGCTGTCAAGACCATCAGTTATAAATTTAAGCTTGTCTTTAAGGTAGGTTTGAATATCACCTGTGGCGTTAAAAAGATTACTGCTTAAATTCTGCTCCTGCTGTTTATTATTCAGATTCAGCTGAATCAGAGATGAATATGTCGGTATGACTCTAGCTATAATGTCATCTTTGCCTAAGGTTAGAATACCGGCTAAAGTTAAGCCTTTCTTGGCTGTTTTCTGATCGATTACATAAAAGCCTGCATTTGATAATAAATCATGATCTTTCAAATCGAACCAGTATTTATCGTTGCTGCTTACCTGAGATGCCAGACTTCTAATCCTTGACAGCGAGGCTATATTTAAATCATAAATACTTGCATAGGGATAGATGGTATTTTCTAAATAATAGTTTGCTTTTGCTTCACTAAGTCTAAGCTGTACTTCCTGAGACAAGGGGATGTTCTGATCCTGTCTGCGCAGATATGCCTGTCCCTTGTAATAGCTGATTGCTGATCCTGGACAGAGCTGGATGCTGATTAAATAATGATGTTTGTATTTTAGAATAGAGGGTTTTAATAGAATGGCTGGTTTTAGATTTTCTTCATCAGCATAATAATTGGTTATTTTAGTACAGTAAGCAGCTGCCTGTTCTTCAGAGGTAAGACTGAATTGTGCTTTACCATCTGTACCTATGATTATCTGTCCGCCAAAACGATTTAGCATTGCGCTTATTGTTTTACCCAGTTCTTCTAAGGCTTCAGCTAATAAAATTGCCAGTCCGACATGGTTAGACTGTTTTAAATATAAGTTGAGGTTTTCAGCATTAATCATAGTTACTTTAACTTAGGTTTAGTGCTATTTACTCTGTAGCCTGCAGCTGTTCGTAATAATATTTACGATCATAATAAGTATCCACGCATTCATGTTCGCTTAAGCCCGCACACTTAGTCTTTATATGGTGTTGATTATGATAATTCTGGAATAATGCAGGATCAGGATCTTTACTCAGACTGATTATTCTCTGCTCGTCATCTTCATAAAACTGTACGCTGCCGTCAGGAGAAGTATAGAGTGAAGGTTTGCTTTTGCTCATATGGGACCTTCTTTTGGGGGCTCGCTGAGGCTTTGCGCTTCTGGCCTGACTGTTGAGCTGTCCTGCTGGTTTTGTGCCGGCTGTGCTCGCTGTATTTGCTGCGATTGAGGCATCTGAGAGAGTTTCATTACCTGCAGCATACATCTGCGGTGAAGTTAGGACTAGGGAAATACATAAAGCATAGACCAGGTTATTTCTCATAGCTGCCTCCATTTTTTTGACTGTGTTGGATCTTAAGCAATTTTCCTACCAGAATCTATAAGCTTGCTGTTATTTTGGCATGAAGCTCGCTTTTTTTAGACAAATGGGGAATTTGGATGTAGATTTTCAGAGCTTCAGGACGAAAAAATTTTTTGAATAGGGCAGGCGAGGGTAGGGCTATAATTTTTTATTGTATGCCAATTTGTGTATTTTCCTTCTAGTTATCAATCAAAACTCTCAAAAATAGGAGGGGAATATTGACAGTTTTGAAAAGATTTTTAAAATCTATAGTTATAGATGTTAAAAGCCCTTTCTCTTGTGTATTGAGTCAGGGTAAGTTTATGGGCCTTCTTCCCTATTCTACGGTCAAGGATTCACATGGTTTTGCAGAATATCAATGACGTCTTAGAAAAATTCAGGGCACTTGATATTGAACAGCAGAATTGCTTATTCATAATAGGTAATGGCTATGATCTTATCCATGGTGCAAAATCCAGCTTTGTCGACTTTGCGGCCTGGTTATTGAAGAAAAGTCAGGCCAAGCATAATATTGCTTATAGCTTGTCGCAGATCCCGCATCGTCTGATCCCGCACTGGTTCAAGTCTTTGGAGAAGGATATTGAGGCTAACTACAATCGTAAGCTCAGTCCTTCGCAGTATCTTGAACTGTACCTTGCTATTGAGGATCTCATCAAAGATCCGCTCAATGAGAACAATCTTAAGTTTTATGAGTCCTTTAATACCTTAATAGATCTGAAGAACGCCTCAGATGGTGACTTTCTGTGGGGACAGCTGGAGCTGGCCTTATGCGGAGCAGTGTTCACCAATGCCCGTAATCAGGTAGACAATATCAAGCTCGATGATTTTAAAACCATTTTCTCATCGCTTAAGTTAGCAATTTATCAGTGGATAATAGAAGTAGATAAGTCTCTCTGGCATCGTCATAGTGTGTGTCCGGTAGACAGACTGATGGCCAAGGATGCTATTTACGTCAATTTTAACTATACTACTTCACTTGAATATATTTGCGATATTACTACTGACAATATCTATTATATTCATGGAAATGCCTTGCGTAATGAAGACTTAATCATCGGCGGAGACAGTGAAATCCTAAGGCGTATGGAGCAGCTGGTACTGAGCAACTGCCCTTTAGAGCAGATGCCGACTGTAATCAGCTATTATGACTTCCTGAATAAGTCTAATCAGGGAGTTACTCGAATCAGCTATATCCTTGACTGGCTCAGAGCTCAGCAGAAATTCATCAAAGCGGTGGTGATTTTAGGCCATGGTTTAGGAGAAAGTGATGACGCCTACTTCAAGGCTTTAGCCTCTCTAAAATCTGAACGCTCCTTTGGCGTTGGCAATTTTGAAAACATCACCTGGTTTGTGGGCTGTCTGCATGATGACGAATTAAGTCAGACTGCCTATCAGCGTTTTATTCGCATCATCGGTCTGCAGGAATCTAAAACGGTACGCTTTATCTATGGCAGCTCGCCAAAATAAAAACTCTTAGAATAATTCTGGATTGTCCAGGATGTTGTCAGCTTGAGCTGATTTGACTAATCCTAAAGAGAGGGGTTTAGTCTTAAGCATGAGAATCAGCCCTGTATCTCTATAGCGAATTTAAAATTTAACATAATATAAATTATGCGAAGTTATGAATATAAAGATCTAGGGGGATCTTAGATGATCCTAGCTGCAGCTATTCAGACTTTCGCATCTGCATGTGTTCTTATGCAGATGTTCAACTGTAAATTCTGGCTTGAATCATGTCACTCAATTTACATCCTAAATGTGTACCAACGCCTACACTTTGACTGCTGTGGCTAATCATTATGTATTTTAGAGCTTCACGTACGTCGCTAGTTTTGTATATTTGAGTATAAATACCTTAACTA
>JAILLS010000039.1 GCA_024693025.1 Succinivibrio sp.
TAAACAAGATTGGCGGCTAGTATTTAAGGAGAGCACAGATGACCGATATAAATCGTAATTTAGGCGCTATGTCTGATCAGACCATAAGAACTCATGATTTTAGAAATGATAGAAATCTTGTCACTCAAGATAAACTCAACACGCTTTTAAATAAGGAAGGCGTATTCAGCATAGATGATCAGGGCAGACTTACGGTTATAAATCCCCCGCGCAGCCGCGACTTTTTTGTATTTCGCTTTATCAAAGGCCTGTTCAATGCAGAATACAAGGCTGAACAGAACCGTCTTGACCGTATGGAGGCCCTGCAGCAGAACGCCTCTTTCAATCGGCTCATCCGCGATAAGGTTCTAGATATGACTGGGGCAAACTTTGCCAACGACAACGCCAACAAAGAGCTTATAAGCGCCAAGATTAACCAGATCTACACCAATCACGCCGATGGGCATGCCAAGATGACGGTGCAGGCCTTAAAGGAAGCAACTTTACTCAGACAAATCAACCTCGACGATCTGAGTTCCGATGCGATAAACAACCTGAATAATCCCAATAATGACGGCATTCCTTTTCAGGGTGAGGTACTGAACCTGGCTGGTTTTATCAATAAGTTTAAAAATCCTCCAGCTGACACGCAGCAGCTTAATGCCAATCTGGTCAAATCCCTGCAGTTTATGGCTGTCAATCATCCGGATGCATTTAAAAGTCTTGGACTAGAGCAGGAGGCAACTAAGCTTAAAACCCTGCTGGCCAAACCTGATTTTACAGTCAATGACAGCGCACAGGTTAAAGACCTGCTGCTGCTTTTGACCTCCGGGGTGAGAGGCAGACTTGAAAACCTTACAGAAAACATGCTGGGCCCCCAAAAAACCTATCCAGAAACGCTGGCAAAAGTGCTTGAAAACACTATTAATGAGATCTGTAAGCCTTACACTGAGAACAATACTGAGCTCAAAACAAATTTCAGCTCACTGTTCAAAAACATAGAAAAAACTGAAGATTATCATGAAAGTACACAGAGTAATCCTGCTGACTATCGCTACCTTGCACCAAACAGTCCGCAGGCTTTAGCCTCAGAGCAGATTAATAAGGAGATCCCTGCTCTTGGGGTCAATGGCAGAACCAGAGTGTTCCATTTTATAAAAACACACAGCTTCAGGCCCAATAACGCCGTTGATAACGAGTTAATCCAGCTTTATCTCAATGCAAGCAAAAAACATCAAGATTTTAAGAATGCTTTTGATTCTCTGCTCAATGGGATCCAGGATAATGATTCTGCTCAGGTGTACCACGCCATCGGCAGCATCAGAAACCTTATCGACAAGCTTAATCCTGCCGGGGATGGAGATAATGCCCAGAAGGCCGAGAACAGTAAATTTATCATGCAGAGTCTGGTGCATTATATGACTATGCTGGACAGGGATGAGCTTGAGAATACCAAGCTTAACAGTCTGAGCATGCTTAACAGTCTGCTCAGGGACAGCTCCCCGGTGCTTGACAGTCTGTGTCAGGAGCTGGGCACCATCGTGCAGCCTCTGCTCAATGGCAGGACCACGCTGGAGTCTTCAGTTTCAGATCCGAAATTAGAAGCTAAATGTCAGAATATACATGAAGAATATAAGAGACTACAGCTTATCGAACTGCCTGGTGTGCAGAATAGTATCAATGATAAGCTACAGGCGTATTGGGACGAAGATGAAAGAGCTTCAGAAAAACAGAAACTTATCATCTATCTTGCAATGAAGCTTGTTGAAAAAACAACGCTGCCGGATGGCTCTAAAGATTATACCTATCAGAGTCAGGAGCTTAATGAAACAAGAGTAAAGGACTTCATAAACATGTACTATAACCCAGGAGCATGACAAGTCCACTGACAGCTCCCATATCTCTGCCCGTGAGAGCTGGTTTTTAGGAACGGCTAACTGCCGCGCTAAGCCTAAGACGGGCAGATAAAGTTCAGCAGGATAAGATTGTTGCTCCAAAGTCCTGCGCTCAGGATTTTTTCCTTATAAAACAGTTTAACCACCGCTCCTGCTGATGGTCATGACGCACATCATGCGTAATTTCAAGCTTCAGAAGCCCGGTGCCGGGTAAATCTTGTAACAGCCTGTGCAGCAGCTCTTCATTGAGATAATTAAAGTAGCGACCATCCCTGATTATTTCCTGATCTCCGTATTTAAAGGAGAGATAGAAGATGCCATCGTCTCTGAGCAGATCAAGATATTTTCTGAGCACTCTACCAAGCTTTATGCGCTTTACATGCACAAGCGAGGCGCAGGCCCAGATCCCCGCAAAACGCAGTTCAGTGGTAAAGTCCTCAAAGTCTGCCTTTATCACCTCATGCCTGGTATAGGCAGAGGCAAGTGTGCAGAGCTTCTCTGAGCCATCTACTGCTACCACGTCAAAGCCCTGGTTTAAAAAATACAGCGTATCCCGTCCTGAGCCGCAGCCTAAATCCAGAATCAGATCTCCTGCGGTAAGATAGCCAAGAAACTGCTGCTGCAGAGCCTGAAAATCCACCTGCTGAGTCTGCTCTGCAAAACTTAGAGCATGCTGATTGTAATAAGCAAGAGTCTGAGCCTCGCTGCTGTCGAGCATAAAATTAAAAACCTCTACTAGAAAAACACGTCAAGC
>JAILLS010000110.1 GCA_024693025.1 Succinivibrio sp.
TTTGCGGGTGATTGAATTAACCGAATTTTAATAGTTTAATTTTCGGTAGAGTCAGGTAGAAAATGTTTAGCTGGTAAAAATCGTCAAATCCCATGTGGGGCAAGCTTTCAGGCGTGTTTTTATTAACCGCAGAATATACATAGAATCATCTCAGAGAGCTTTCTAAGCGGACTTTTAACTTTTTGATTACTTCAGCCACAATATCTATCTGGTTTATAGGGCGCAGACTGTAGATTTTCATAATTTCGTCAATCAGTTTTATAGCTGCAGTTTTTTTATCCTCAGTCGGATAACCGGTGTGGCCGGTTCTGATAATGGCTCCGTTGCCTAAACGTTTGCCCGGCACAGCAATCAGGTTCTGTTCATTTAAAAGAGCAATCAGTCTGTCAGAGGAGATTTCAATTCCTGCATCCTGAGCAAGCTTTAAAGCACATCTATCCAGGACCAGAGCAAGATAGCAGAGCATGAAATGTCCTCTGATGTGCTCATTAGTCCAGACATATACTGGTCTTGCTTCCAGTGTGCTCTTCATCACCCTAAAGCAGTTCTCAATTTTCCACTGCTGCCTTAACGAGGCATATATTTCTGAGGCTGATTTGTTTTTAACCGAGGTAACCAGAGCATAGAAGCCTGCTGACTTTCTCCTCTTTTCGTATAGAGGCTGGTTAGGCTCATACTGACCTGCATGACCTTTAACCGTAGTAATAAACTGTCTGACCCCATGTTTCATAGAGGCATTAACAGCACCGCTTCCTCTGCGCGTCAGTTCTACACTGCGCTGCCATCTTTCCTCCAGCACCTTTAAATCATGGATTTGTCGTTTCAGGGACCAGGTGACAATAAGATCGGTATCGATACCTGGTATGGTCCCGGCATGCAGAGTCTTAATCTTAAAGTGATCCTCATTAAACTGAGTGTCAGTATCCCAGTTATCTTCACTATAGACCTGATCCTGCAGATTTTTAGATAATCTGCTGATACTCTGAGCCACAATGAAGTCAAAGCCGTCACTGTTTAGAGCAGCCAGATTCGCTCCCGAATTCAGTCCGCGATCAGCGACCACAGTTATCCTGGTCTCTTTGAGTTTGTCTTTATGAGCTCTTACAATTTCAAGCATGGTGCCCATTTCAGACTCATTGCCTCTGAATAATTCATAACCCAGAGGTATACCGTCCCCATCGATGAGCAGGCCCATCACTATCTGGACTTCGTTGGTTTTATTCTCCTTTGACATGCCTCTGGCTCTTAACTCATCAGAGTCAAAGGATTCAAAATAAAAGGTGGTTACATCATACAGGGCCAGAGTAAGATCCCGCTCCCAGAGCGTCCCTATAGCCGCATTCAGGTTACTTATAATGCGCTCTTTACTGGCTGCTAATACTCCTAAGGAAGCATAGAGATCATCGAGCTTTAGTTTTGAGAAATTATAAATATAAGAGTTTTTTCTGGCATAGGTACCTGCTTTTGAATCAGGATGCAAAAGGCGGTTAGCCGCCAGAAAGAACACCGCCGAATCCAAATCATAGTTAAGCTCTTTTGCATGGTTGCGGTGGTACTGGTCAAACCACTTATCCAGGCCTAACTTTTCCCACAGCTTCCGATAAAGTGCAATGCCGTAATTCATTGGAGGCACGGTATCAGCTGCAGCTTTGAGCTGAGCATTATCTGCCTCATCAAGCACTATGCTTTTTTTGAGGGCAGAGGCTTTATCATTACTGCTGTTTAATGAATCCAGCTCAGAGCGCAGCTTCTTATCAAACTCAGGATCGTCAGCTCTGGCCTGATCGAGATTACCCAGAGAGCGGTAATGAACAGTATCCGTCTTTTTGGTTGAAGCATTATAGATGCTCTCCACAATGGCGCCGTAATGCCTGCCTTTATTTAAAGAAACTCTAAGTCTGAAAGTCATAAGCAACACCAAGCAACATATAAAATCATAGCTGGATTATAGCATAATTAGACTTATATTAGACACTATTAAACACTAAAAAACGGTTATTTCTAACCGTTGTGATTCGGCTCACAGAGCGAGCTAGAGCTTATTTAGTGCTCCTAAAGTAGGGATAAAAACAAGGGCAGCTTAAAGCTGCCCTGCTCTCATTTAGACTCTCTTAGAGTTATTTCAGCCTTTTGTAGGCATTAATCAGACCGTTTGTGGAGCTGTCATGACTTGAAATAGTCTCAGCAGAGGTCAGCTCAGGAATAATCTTACTTGCCAGCTGCTTACCCAATTCAACCCCAAACTGGTCAAAACTGCAGATATTGAGAATCGAACCCTGCGTAAAGATCTTGTGCTCGTACATAGCAATCAGCATGCCTAATGTATGAGGATTGATCTCTTTGACCAGGATAGAATTAGTTGGACGATCCCCGGTAAAGACCATGAAAGGTACCACATCCTTATACTGCTCTTGAGGTACTCCTTTCTGCTTAAACTCGGCAATGACCTGTTCTGCAGTCTTGCCAAAGGCCAAAGCCTCAGTCTGGGCAAAGAAATTAGACAGCAGCTTGGTATGGTGATCACCCACTTTATTATGGGTACGCGCCGGAGCAATGAAGTCACAGGGAACCTTCTTGGTACCCTGATGAATCAGCTGGAAGAAAGCATGCTGACCGTTGGTGCCAGGCTCACCCCAGATGATAGGTCCGGTAGAATAGCTGGTGATGACTTCGCCAGTGCGGTCAACATACTTGCCGTTTGACTCCATATTGCCCTGCTGGAAATAGGCGGCAAAACGGGACATATACTGGTCATACGGCAGAATAGCTTCGGTCTGATAGCCGAAGAAATCGTTATACCACAGCCCAATCAGACCTAACAGAACCGGCAGATTTCGCTCAAACGGGGCGGTACGGAAATGCACATCCATATCATAGCCGCCGCGCAGGAACTGTTCAAAATTGTCCCAGCCGCAGCCTAGGGCGATAGACAGGCCTATAGCCGACCATGAAGAATAACGGCCGCCCACAAAGTCCCAGAACTCAAACATGTTCTCAGTATCAATGCCAAAAGCTGCAACTTCACTTGCATTGGTAGACAGAGCCACAAAGTGTTTGGCCACAGCCTTTTCATCGCCTGCGCTCTTTAAGAACCACTCACGGGCAGTGCGTGCATTGGTCATGGTCTCCAAGGTGGTAAAGGTCTTGGAGGCAACCAGGAACAGAGTTGTTTCAGGATTTAAAGGTTTTAAGGTCTCAACAATCTGGGTACCGTCAACATTGGACACAAAGTGGCACTTAAGGCGCGTGTGATATGGAGTTAGAGCTTCGGTTATCATGCGCGGTCCCAGATCAGAACCGCCGATACCGATATTAACCACATCTGTAATCTCTTTGCCGCTATAGCCCTTCCAGTCACCCGAAATCACTTTTGCGCAGAACGCCTTCATTTTCTGCTGCACACGTCTGACATCTTCCATCACATCATGGCCATCCACCATGATCTTATTGTCGCCGAAATTGCGCAGGGCAGTATGCAGGACCGCACGATTCTCAGTCCGGTTAATCTTCTCACCATTGAACATGGCCTCAAGATTATCTTTAAGATGAGTCTCACGGGCAAGATCTAACAGGAGCTTTAAAGTCTCATCATCAATGAGGTTTTTAGAATAATCTGCCACCAGATCACCGTTATCCAGCTCAAGATGATATTTGTCAAAACGCCGCCTATCCCTCTCAAACAGATCCTTTAAATGGGCAGTTCTGCCAAAGGAGGCATAGTGGCTGCAAAGTTTAGACCACTGTTCAGTCTTGGTAGGGTTTACATTGTAGAACATTACTTCTCTCCTGAATTATTACCATTACCTAGATGTCACGTTCGTTAACATCGAGTCTTTCTACTGTTGTTAAAAAAAGCAGGCGCCCAAGGAACCTGCGCTCTTTGCGCCCTGGCTACTGGGTCTTAAGCAGAAGGCCTATTTTCACCAGGCGTGCGCACCGCTCGGCCGCATCTTCAAGGAAGCTTGAGGCCTCAGCAATACACTGCTGCAGGGTCACGGGTGCACATGGGGTCCCGTTTACTGCGGCAATGCCGTGGTTTAATAATTCCTTGGCATCCTGACTGATGCCGCCTGACAGACAGATTACCGGGATCTGATATTTATTGGCTATATGTGCCACTCCCACCGGGGTTTTGCCGTTAGCCGTCTGGCTGTCAGAAAAACCTTCGCCGGTAAAGACCAGGCTGGCATCCTTAACCAGCTCTTCAAAACCAATCAGATCCAGTACCGTTTCTATGCCGTTGCACATTCTGCCCTGAGCAAAGATCATCAGTCCTGCCCCTAAACCGCCGGCAGCGCCTGCGCCCTGCAGGTTAAGCGCGTCAAGGCCTGCATCGCGTGCGCAGACCCTGCCATAATGCAGCAAGGCTGCATCCAGCTCTTCCACCTGCTTAGGCTCCGCGCCTTTCTGCGGACCATAGACGTAAGATGCCCCGTCAGGTCCGCAGAGAGGATTCTTGACATCAGATGCAATCAGAAGTTCGATGTCTTTTAACCTAGGGTCAAGTGCGGTACAGTCAATATGGTCAAGCTGCGCCAGGGCAGCTCCGCCTCTTGGAAGCTTGTTTCCCTGAGCATCCAAAAAACGCACTCCCAGAGCTTCTGCCATGCCCGCACCGCCATCATTGGTGGCAGATCCGCCAATCCCAATAATGATTTTTTTAACCTTTTTATCTAAAGCGGCTCTGATAAGCTGTCCGGTCCCATAGGTACTGGCAAGCATCACATTGCGCTGCTCCTGTGGCTCCAGCAGCAGGCCGGACGCCTCTGCCATTTCTATCACCGCAAAGTCACCGTCCTGTGACGGGCAGATCCCAAAGGATGCTTCAACCGTCTCACCCAGGGGCCCTTCAACTTTCAGCTTTTCCAGATGCCCAGAAGTCATGGAGACAATGGCATTGACTGTACCTTCACCGCCATCAGCTACAGCTGCTTTGACAATCTGTGCCTCAGGAAAAACCCTGGCGATGCCCTTTCTCATGCACTCTCCCGCTTCCTGCGAAGTCAGACTGCCTTTGAACGAATCCGGGGCCACAACAATTTTCATAAGCCTATCCTCTCTTTAGATAAGTCAAAAATTCCCTTTGCCAAAAAGGATTAAACAGCACTTAAAGAGAACTATATTTGATTATTAATTAGTTATTTGTTAACCACATTTATAGGTTTACCGTCTATATATGCTTTGATGTTCTGGACCGTGATATCCATAATACGCTGCCTGGCTGCCTGAGCGGCCCAGGAGATGTGCGGAGTTATCAGACAGTTTCTGGCCTTCAAAAGCGGGTTATCCCCTTTAATCGGCTCTGTGGAAACCACATCGAGGCCCGCGGCATAAACCTTGCCGCTGTTTAAGGCATCCGCAAGATCCTCTTCGACCACCAGCTGTCCGCGGCTGTTATTGATAATGATGACACCATTTTTCATCTTGGCAATGTTGACGCGGTTGATAATGCCCTCGGTAGCCGGGAATAACGGGCAGTGCAGGAAGATTACATCCGAGGAGGCAAGCAGGGTATCAAGCTCGACATAGGTAGCCAGCTGTTTACCGCTGTCACTCTGAAAAGTATCATAGGCCAGAACTTTCATGCCCATGGCATTTAGAATTTTTGCGCTGGACTGACCGATGCGGCCTAAACCGATGATGCCCGCAGTTTTGCCGTACAGCTCAATCATAGGGAAATCCCAGTAGCACCAGTCAATATTGTTCTGCCACTTGCCCTGTTTGACCGTATCGGAATGATGCTGATAATGAGAGCAGATTTCAAGGAGCAGACCCACTGCATACTGTCCGACAATCTGAGTGCCGTAGGTAGGCACATTCGCCACGGCGATGCCTTTCTGTTTGGCGTAATTATAATCAATCACATTGTAGCCGGTGGCCAGGACCGCGATAAACTTGAGATTTGGGCACTTATCGATGGTTTCCCTGGAAATGGGGGTTTTATTGGTGACAGCAATTTCTGCACCGTTTAAAGCCTCCGCAATAGCCGGGCTGTCAGTATATGAAATCCGGTCGTGGATAATCACCTCTCCTAAGGCCTTCAGAGGCTCCCATGATAAATCGCCAGGATTTTCTGTGTATCCGTCTAATACTACTATTTTCATAATTATTCCTTTCAATTCAATCTAACTTAGCCAAAGACCCAGGATACCGGTATTTCAATAATTTCAGGGAAGAGAATAAAGATCACCAGTGAAATTGCAATCAAGGCAATCCAAGGCACTGAGGCATTAATAATCTTCTCAAGGGGCAGGCCTGTCACATTCTCAGCAGCGTACAAACATACCCCTACAGGCGGTGTAATCAGGCCGAAGGATAAAGTTATGACTAAGAAAACCACAAAGAATAAAGGAGATACCCCCACGGCCTGCACTGCAGGCAGCAGAATCGGCACCAGAATAAAGATGGCTGCCGTAGCATCCATAAACATGCCTACCACAATTAAGAAGGCATAGAGCACCAGCAGAATATAGACACGGTTGTCTGAGATGCCGGCGATCATTTCTGCCACACGGGTCGGCAGACCATCCAGTTCGAACAGCACGGAGGCCGGTTTGGCGGCAATGGCCACAAACAGAATGGTGCCGGTGGAACGGGCATTTTTGACAATAATCCGTGGAATATCGCTCCATTTTAGGTTTTTGAACACATAAATGGACACCAGAATGGTGTAAACCACCGCAATGGCAGCACCTTCAGTAGGCGTATAGATACCGGTATACACACCGCCTAACAGAATCACCGGGGTTAATAAGGCCGGAATGGCTCTCCAGAAGGCTTTGGCCAGTCTCTGTCCATCAAAGGGAATACGGTCACCGATATTATGACGCTTGCAGTACAGGTAATTGTAAAGCATGAAGATAAGTCCGACTATAACGCCCGGGACCAGACCTGCCAGCAGCGCCTGACCTATTGACACATTACCGGTAGCGGCAGCGTTGATCATCAGAATTGAAGGCGGGATCACTGAAGCTAACATGGAGCCTGACAGGTTAATCGCGGTCGCATATGGCTTAGGATAGCCCTTACGCTCCAGGGCATTGATACTCATCTTGCCGATGGAGGCAATGGCGGCTACCGAAGAGCCACTCATGCCGGCGAAAATCATATTTACCACCACGGAAACATGACCTAGACCGCCAAAAATCCAGCCCACCAAGGCTTCTGAAAGATCATAAATCCTGTCTGCAATGCCGCCTTCATCCATCAGTGAGCCACACAGAATAAACAGCGGGACTGCGACCATGATGAACGAATTCATAGCGGTAAACATCGACTGTGCTGCCATGCTCAGCGGCAGGTCGGTCATGGTATACATCGCAATTACCGAAGCACTGCCCAATGCCACCGCAATCGGTACCCCCTTAAACATTAGGATGAGAAAAATTCCAATTAATATCCAACTCATTCTTCTTAACCCTCTTTAGCCAGAGCCTTGGCCTTTTCGGCATCCTTATCACCGATGGCCACATTGTCATGAAATTCCATAAAGTTCTGCAGAGTCCCGATAATTCCTAATATCGCACCGACAGGCTGACAGATCCCGATTATCCACATAGGAATAATTAAAGCAGTGCCCATTTCATCCCATTCAATCTGCTGCATTACCACATCCCAGCCATACACCAGCATGACGAGGAAGAATGCAATGACCACTACGGCATATAAATATTCACTGAATTTTTTCAGCCACCTAGGCCCCATCTGTAAAAACAGGGTAACTCGAGCTGACTCGCACCGGCTGAAGCCTGCAGCTAAAGCTACAAACATCATCCACAAAAACAGGTAGCGTGAGGATTCTTCGGTCCAGGGGAACGGATGTCCCACCACACGCCCGGTGATCTGAATCAGGATGACAATAACCATGCCCGACACAAAGACTATCATCAGGTAATCTTCAAGCTTGTTAACCAAGTCAAAGAAGCCTGAGAGTTTGGTTTTTTTGCGTTCCATAGAAAACCACGCTTTATCTTTAAATTAAAAATATTGTTAGGTTGTTGAGGATAGATAGTGCACTGCAGAGAGCAGTGCACTATTTTCTAGCTTATTTTCTGCCAGTGAAGGCTGCAGTGGCATCAAAGAGTTTGTCATCTTTGATCAGCTCACGGAACTTGTCATAGCAGGACTTTGAGACCTCAACAAACTTCTTCTGGTTGTCAGAGGTCAGATCGTTTGACTCCATGCCGTTGTCAATCAGAGTCTGCAGGGCAACCTTATCCTTCTCGGCCATCATGTCAACATTCCACTGCTGAACCTCGGCACCGGCCTTGAGAATTGCCTCTTTCTGCTTGTCATCCAGGCCTTTGAAGAATTTGCTGTTAATACCCACCAGCCAGGCATCGGCCATGTGATTGGTGAAGGAGATATATTTCTGCACTTCATAGAACTTGTTGGAGAAAGGCACGTCCACCGGGTTTTCCTGACCATCCAAGGTGTTTAACTGTAAGGCGTTATACACTTCAGAGAAGTTCATAGGAGTGGTTACAGCACCGCAGGCTTTGAAGAACTCAACGTACAGAGAGTTGTTAGGTACGCGTAGCACCACACCCTTCAGATCGTCTGGAGAATTGATTGGATGCTTGGAGTTGGTCACTTCACGGAAAGAGCGTGTCCATTTACCGGCAACCGTAATATTCATCTTGTTGACCCGGTTAAAAAGCTCAGTTGCGATATCGCTGTTGAGATACTTGAGCAGCTGTGCCTGATCATCAAACATATAAGGGACTGAGATCACATTGAGACCAGGTACGAAATTGGTGTAGACACTTGAAGCTAACACCACCATCTGCAGAGCGCCTGAACCTAACTGCTTGATGCCGGCAGCGGTATCACCACCATACAGAGATCCGTTAGCTGCGATATTGAATTCAAGCGTATCACCTGAATATGCCTTGGCACGCTTGGCAAACTCGTCAGCTGCAGCATAGATGTAGGAGGTGGTAGGATCCGGTACCGAAATGGTGATCTTCTTGGTTGCAGCAGAAGCGCCCTGACCAAGGCTCAGCAACATGGCACCCGCAAGAATAGTAGTGAGAACTTTTTTCATAAAATACCTCATGTTTATTTGATTTAAAGTTAATCTGTCTGAACATTTGCGCTAAATCTGTAAAGGTCTTTCAGCGCTGGATAAAGTTTTAAATAGGTTGCATAGTTTTTGTCGTATACAGCATTTAAATGAGCATCGTATTTTGGAGTAAACTTACGGTAGATTAGCTTTTCAACTTTTGCTGAAGCTTCAAAAATGCTAGAGAATACGCCTACCCCTACTCCAGCTAGTAAAGCTGCACCGACAGGAGCCATATCATTCATATCAAGAACCGTGATCTCCCTTCCGGTAATATCAGCTTTTATCTGCGCCCAGACGCTGCTCTTGGCACCTCCTCCTATTGACGAAAACTTTTCTATCCTCTGTCCGGTTAGCCCTTCAGCTATCGAACACATCTGCCGCAGGCCATAGCCGCAGCTTTCCAGAACTGCCCGATTCAGATCTGCACGGGTTGTTGACAACGAAATTCCATAAAACACGCTGCGAGCATAGGCATCCCAGATCGGGCTGCGCTCACCCAGCATATAAGGCAGGAAAACCACTCCCCCGCAGCCTGGTGCGGCCAGAGAGGCATCCTCATTAGCCTTTAGGAACAGTTCCTTCTGCTCTGAACACTGGGCACCTAAATCTTTACACAGCTCTTTAACTACCCAGGCATTGGCAGCACCGGTAAAAGACATAGCCCCCTGATAAATCCAGGTTCCAGGAACCACATGGCAGCGATTGATAAATTCAGGTCCGAACACCGGCTTATCAATGCAGACCGTTAGTACATCTGTGGTACCTACTGATTCGCATACATCACCTGCCCGAACCACCCCGGCTACAATTGAGGCACAGGGTGTATCAGCTCCACCGATAACTACCGGTGTACCTTTTTTCACTCCCAGGGCAATAAGCTCAGGATCACACAGTTCCCCCACCACCTCGGTTGACTCGTGCAGGGAAGGGAGCTTATCTATATCGATACCGATTTTTTCACATAATTTTTCTGACCACTTCCTTCCTCCTGTAGTCTCAAACAGATTGCTGTAGGAGGCATTGGAGTAGTCAAGGGCAAAACAGCCGGTCATCCGGCTGGCCAGCAGCGTGTTGAGATGACCAAAATAACGAGTCTTGGCGTATTCAGCGGGAAGATGATGCTTAATCCACAGCATTGAAGAACCGGAGAAGGCTCCTGCCATACAGCTGTTGGCGGTAATGGCAAATAATTCTTCTGTTCCCACTGCCTGTAAAATTTCCTCAGCTTCCCTGGTGCTTCTTCTATCCGAATAGATAATCGGATCGACAAGGACCTGCCCCTGTTTATCCAGGGCTACAAGTCCTGGACATAGGGATGAAATACTGATGCCGCAAATCCCCTCAAGCTCAAAGCCGCGCTGCTTAAATTCTGCTAAACAGGCGAGTAATGCCCTCCACATGCTGTCTGAATCGATCTGCACCGCATCAGGTGCAGGCATGAGCAGGGCATACTTGCTGCTGCTGAGCTCTACCAGCTTTGCATCCTCATCTATAAGACCAACCTTAAGGCTACTAGTCCCGACATCGATGCCTAACAGATACTTACTCATAGTGCTCAGCTCTCAGTTAATGTGTGATTATTACAGTACAGCGTACTTATCGTAGTTCTTTTCAGCCTTGACGGTCTTATACATTTCCATGCATTCCTTGGCTGAGAAGTTCTTGTGGATCAGGCGGCGCAGAGCAATCACCAGGGCGCTGACATCCTCTGAATCCCAAACCCAGCGGCCCATGGTTACACCGCCGCAGCCGGCATCTAAAGCATCACGTGTCATCTGCATATAGTAGTTGAGCAGATCATCACCCTTAAGACCGGCTGGAGTGTCACCACCCTGAATTACAACACGGAAGGAGGAAGGGACACAAGAAATTACCTTGGCCATGCTGTCAGGATCACCTGTATAGGTGGTCTTGACTACGTCCATGCCTAATTCGCAGGCACTTCTTACGCAGTAAGCGATGTTTTCCCAGGAGGCACGCTTTTCCTTAGGCACACTCTCCCCCTTTGGATAGACGTGACCGATAAGAGGCATGCCGATCTTGTCGCAGTATTCACTTGCCTCGCCGATACGGGCAAACTGTTCATTCTGGAAATCACCTAAAGTCATGCAGCCCATGGAAACTGCATCTGCACCCATGCGGACTGCTGCATCCACAGAGCCAAATACGCAGTCATTGGTTGGGGAAGTTGGAGCATAGTTGGAAATCTTGTGCAGGATACTAATCCCTGATCCAACATAAGGACCCCAGCAGCGCTTCTGAATACCGCCAGTCATGGTAATAGCATCAGGACGGCCAACTACAATCTTGTCAATAGCACCCTGAATATCCTGAATACCAGTCATAGGTGCAATGCCGCGAGAGGTAGCATGATCGACGGTAATTGCCATCATCTTGCCGCTTTCCTTGTTTACCATGCGTGACAGTCTTACTGCTTTGCCCATTGCATACATCGGTTCTACCATTTGATTTTTCTCCTAAAAATAATAAATATAGACTACTAGGTTGGATAAAATTTAATTTTCAATTACGACTTTCAGAGCGGTTCCTGCCATATGCAGGTCAAGAGCCTTACGGAAGTCTTCAAGTTTGAATTTGTGTGAGACAATTGCATCAAGGTCGATCTTGCCTGAGCTGACCATATCTGCAGCCTGCAGATAGTCAATACGCTTATAGGCGGTACTGCCTGTGACGTTTAATTCGTTGTAGTGAATTACGCTTGGGTCGAGTTCACTGTTCTTGCCCTTAGGGAATCCGGCAAACAGACAGACGGTGCCGCCCTTTCTTGCCAGCTTGAGAGTGCCGTCAACCAGGGCATTCACGCCAATGGCCATGACAATGCGGTCTACCCCCTCATTATTGGTCTCTTCCATGACAATGGCATGCAGATCTTCCTTGGTTGGGTCGACAACCCGCTTGGCGCCAAGTTTCAAGGCAAGATTTCTCTTTTCCGGATCAAGCTCACTGACAATTACGCTCTTAGCCCCGGAAATGAGGGAGAGCTGCAGATGCATCAGGCCAATAGGACCTGCACCTATAACCAGCACCGTATCGTTAAACCCGGTCCCGGTATTTCTCAAACCACGGATACAGCAGGCTAAAGGCTCAATCAGTGCGCCTGCGGCATAACTTACCTTGTCTGAAAGCTTGACCACATTGCCGCTTTGAATGCAGACCTCTGGAATCAGCACATATTCTTCAAAGCCGCCATTGAATTCATAACCGATAGCCTTACGGTTCAAACAGGCATTTTCACGTCCGCTTAAGCAGGCTGAACAATGACCGCAGGGAATAACATTAGCGATTGCTACTTTTTCACCGCAGCTATAGCCTTTAACATTTTTGCCAACTTCTTCGATTACGCCGCAGATTTCATGACCAATCACAGAATCTTTACGTACACCCTTGGTTTTGGCACCGGTAAAAATACGTTTGTCCGTTCCACACAGAGCAGCGGCTTTCATTCTGATCAACAGATCATTCTCACCGCATTTCGGTTTTTCAATCTCCATGACTTCATAATTATTCGGGTAATTATCCGGCCCATGTAACACAACAGCTTTCATTTACGTGCAGACTCCTTTAGGATATTGAAATAATTTGATAAATTATAATAAATTGAATTTTAACATATTTATATAAATTTATCAGAATTATTCTTAAAGTTATTTAACATTTCTAATTTCTTCACATTAGATGTGTGAATTCTAGTTGGAGAATTGCAAAACTTCTGTGATTCAGATCACAAATGCATTTAATTTTCCCTATAAAGAGTTTTTATAAATTTATTAACTGAATTATATG
>JAILLS010000016.1 GCA_024693025.1 Succinivibrio sp.
GAGCAGGCAGCAGACACAGCAGAAGCCGCGAGTGCTGCAGAGAGCACACCGGTCGCGGATGATCTTGAAGCGATGATGGCAGAGGCTGCACCGGCAGCCGAGCCTGAAGTTGCAGGTTCTGAGGATGCGGCAGATCTTGAAGCAATGATGGCAGAAGCAGCACCAGAGCAGGTAGCAGACACAGCAGAAGCCGCGAGTGCTGCAGAGAGCACATCGGTCGCGGATGATCTTGAAGCGATGATGGCAGAGCCTGCACCAGAGCAGGCAGCAGACACAGCAGAAGCCGCGAGTGCTGCAGAGAGCACACCGGTCGCGGATGATCTTGAAGCGATGATGGCAGAAGCAGCACCAGAGCAGGCAGCAGACACAGCAGAAGCCGCGAGTGCTGCGGAGAGCACACCGGTCGCGGATGATCTTGAAGCGATGATGGCAGAGCCTGCACCAGAGCAGACAGCAGACACAGCAGAAGCTGCTATTACTGATGAAGCTGAAGAAGCTTTGTCATCACACGCTGATCAAGCCGTTCCGGCAGCTTCAGCCCTGGCATCAGCAGCACAGAAAAAGGAAGAAGAGCAGGCTAAGTCACATGAGATCGATGTAGAACAGCTTGAAGAAGCGGTTCGCAAGGGTGAAAACGTGGATGAAATGCTCAGCGATGATCTTGATCTTGAATCTCTCCTTTTTAGAAAGCAGGAAGAGCCTGAGCCTGAGCCTGAGCCTGAGCCGGAACCGGAACCAGTGTCTGAGGCGGAATCTGAGCCTGCAGAAGAACTGACAGAACACAGTGCTGAACAGCCAGCTGAACAGGAGGAGACTGAAATCCTGCCTGAAGGTTTAGAGAATACCGCTGAGGAATCTGCTCAGTCAGATGAAACTAATACTGCAGAGAATATCTCAGAGAATGTTCAGGCAGAATCTGCAGATGCTGATGCAGAACAGGAAGAAGTACAGGATGAAGCTGTTGTGATGCCGCAAATGGCACAAAAGACCTTTGATCCTCCTGCAAATGATGCCCAAATTGAACAGAAAGAAACAGATAAGAATCCTGATCTGACAGAGGGCTCTGAGACCGCAAAGGCTGAAGATCAGTCAGACGATGAACTGCTTTCTAATGGGGGTAGTAGCCCTGAAGCTTCAGATTCTCAGGCTGAGTTAACTGATGAAGAGCCGCTAGATGCTCTTGAGACACAGATTCAGAATGATGCAAAACAGGCTAAGTCTGCAGATTCTGATGCACCAATAAGCTGGCAAATACCTGAAGGTGAAGAAGAATTTGATGTAACTGGTGGACTTGGTGATAAAACTGCTGCATTTGATTCGAAGCTTGATAATTCGCAGCCTGCTGCAGATGAATATAGCTTCCCGGAGCTTGATGAATCCTATGCGTCTGCAGACGATAATCTAGATTCAAGTCATGAGATCAGCCATGCTGATCCTCAAAGTGAAAATGCCATTATTAATATGCTGCATCATGGTGAGCCTGATAATTACATTCAGGCGGAAGATGATCTCGGTTTATCGGAAGAAGCTCTTTCTTCCATGCTGGTAACTTCTCCTGGACAGGATCGAGCCGAAGCTGAAGAGTTTGATGTGCCTGAGGCTGTTCCGGAAGAATTGGCGCAGGGTGTATCAGAGCAGGATGTGCGTCCGCATCGGTTAAGCAGCAGAAGAAGAGGCAGAAAGACGCTGTCTCCAAAACAGCATCAGTACTTTACAGATGAATTAAATCTCGCCAGACTGTATTTTGAAACTGGTGATACTGATGAAGCCTTCAAAATGGTACGAGAGATCACCAATGAAGGTAGTGATGATTTAGTGGTTAAAGCTCAAGAGCTTCTCAGCGAATATGGCTATTAATATAGAAAAAGATCAGTATCTTGGTCTGACAGATAGTGCTTTAACAGAGTTTGCCTTACAGGAACATATCTTAGGTTATGCGTCTGCCCTTAGGGACTTAGAACTGCTGTTTGCTGCGGCAAAAAAAGCTGGTTTTGAGCTTGCGGTTGCTTCAGGCTGGCGGAGTTTTGACCGACAGCTGAAGATCTTTGATGAGAAATTCAGAGGCATAAGAACAGTCCTGGATGCTGAGGAAAAGCCTCTTGATCTGTCAACTTTACCCGATAATCAGCAAAAAATTCAAGCTATTACCAGATTCTCTGCTTTGCCGGGATTCTCGCGCCATCATTTCGGAACGGATTTTGATATTTATGCGCCTAACCTGCTGCCTGAAGGTCAATCTTTAGAATTGACCGCCCGTGAGTATCAGCAGGGAAATTATTTTTATCCACTGGGGCTATGGTTAGAGGATAATTTATCAAAATATGGTTTTTCAAGGCCTTATAGTGGTAAAGGCTTTATAGCTTATGAGCCATGGCACATTTCTCACCTTCAAAGCGCGCAATTATTCTTAAATGCCTTTAAGCTTGATGAGGCAGTAAGTTATTTGCAATCCTTAACCTATAATTGGTCTGAGGACGCCGCTTTATATGGCAGGCAGCATGGCTTGCAGCTGCTTGCTAAGCTTTAATTTTTTTTACTTGTTTATCTAAAAACTGTGCTGAGTTAAAATTATTGCAATTTTATGGAGTTATTATGACGGATAAGATTTTGAATACTGTAATCATAGGTTCCGGTCCTGCTGGTTATGCTGCGGCAATCTATACAGCCCGCGCAAATCTAAACCCGGTTTTGGTGTCAGGTCCAGAGGTTGGCGGACAGTTAACAACGACTCCAGAAATAGGTAACTGGCCAGGAGCAAAGGATAATCCTTCGGGATTTGATCTGATGCAGACCATGATGGAACATGCCAAGCAGCTAGGCACAGAAATGCTTTCTGATACGGTGGTCAAGACTTCTCTTAAAGGAGAAGTAAAGGAACTGACCTTGGCATCAGGTAAAGTACTTAAAACCAAATCCGTTATTATTGGTACTGGTGCTAAGGCAAGATACCTCGGAATTGACAGTGAAGAGCAGTATAAAGGTAAGGGCGTATCAGCCTGTGCAACCTGCGATGGCTTTTTCTTCAGAAAGAAAACTGTAGCGGTAATTGGCGGTGGCTCTGCTGCCTTTATTGAAGCGCTGTTTCTGACTAATATGTGCGAGAAAGTTTATCTCGTGCATCGCCGCGAAGGCTTCAGGGCTGAGAAGGTTTTAATCGACAGATTTGATGAACAGGTTAAGCTTGGCAAGGCTGAGTATGTCCTAAATGCTACGGTTGATACGATTCTGGGTGACGGTAACAGTGTGACAGGAGTGAAGCTCAAACAGAAAGATCAGTTTATAGAACTGCCGCTTAACGGCCTGTTTGTGGCCATCGGTCATGTTCCTGCCACGGAGCCGTTCCCTGAGCTTGAAAAAGATGATCAGGGTTATCTCAAGACTGGCTTTGGTACTGAAACGCAGACCTCAATCGAGGGTGTGTTTGCTGCAGGAGACTGCTGTGATCCTGTTTATAGACAGGCAATTACCTCCGCAGGCCAGGGCTGCAAGGCAGCTCTGGATGTTGAGCATTTCCTGATGTAAATTCTGACTGACAGTTTTTAGCTTTCAGTTTCTGCTCCCGGCATGGCATGTTGGGAGCTTTTGCTTTGAGAAAAAAATAATTATGATTCATGAAATTGAGCCGGCTGTATTTAATAACGTTTATCAGGCGCTTCCTCCTCAGGATGATGATCTGGTTTTTATCTTCGATGGTTCAGATGTACAGCTGCGCGGCAATATCCAGAACGGTCTGTATTTCCCGACGGTTGCAGAGGTGCCTGAATATCTGCGCGTTAATCTTCGTTATGCCTTTGCAATTGATGATACACATTATTATGTGCTTTTAAACCATAATCATATCGGTATCAAAGGCTGTCACTGGGATAATGTGAAGATTCTGCGCTGTGATAATCCGCATGGTTTATGCTTTGCCGCAGTTACTGCTCTGCATCTTTATCAATGGTACACTCAGCATCAGTTCTGCGGAGTCTGCGGAGCACCGCTTGAGCATCTTGATAATCTGCGCAGTCTCAAATGCCCGCAATGCAAGCATCAGATTTTCCCTAAGATCATGCCTGCTATTATTGTGGGGGTGACGGATCACAGCAGAATTCTGATCACCAAGTATAACCAGCGCACCTATCGTGGCTCGGCCTTGATTGCAGGATTCTGCGAGATTGGCGAGACCCTCGAGGATGCAGCCCGCAGAGAGATTAGAGAAGAAGTGGGACTTGAGGTAGGCGAGCTTAAATATTTTGGCAGCCAGCCCTGGGGCTTTGATCAGGACCTGCTTGCCGGATTCTTTGCCGAGGTGAAAGGTTCAATCAAGATTGTCCGTGAAGAACAGGAGCTGTCTGAAGCATTATGGATTGAAGCTAAGGATCTGCCGCTTGAAACCAATCCCATCAGCCTCACCAAGCAGATGATGATGCATTTTCGCAATCAGTTTGTGGCAGGTTCTGCCACCTAATCCCTAAGCCGCACTGGCTAAGAGCACAGGTGCGCTTAAACAAAAACAGCATCCGCCTGGATGCTGTTTGTTTAAGAGTAGTGCAAAGGTTAATGCTGTTCGTCTTCAGTCGGATATTGCAGGAACAGCTTTCTTTCTAATCTTAAATATTGATAGGCACTCTCACTGCGATGCTCTTTATCGTCAAAGACATCAAAAGAGTTGACACGGTCATAGCGAATATCGCCAAGCAGCTTCTTGTCCTCTTCTGTAACCTGTGGCGCCGCTTTTAAATACTGGCTTAAGAAAGTATTAGCCAGGAGCTTGTCCCAGGGCAGCACAGTCGAGATGGAGCGGGCGATAAACATGGTCATCATATCAAGACCGATAACTATCTTCTGCTGCAGCAGCTCAAGGTATTCCTTATATTTTGGATCGGCAAAGCCTAGCTGTACATAATCAAAGGTTTCGGAAATGCTCTTGTCTGCATAATGAATGGAGGCATGCTGCTGGTCAGCATGTACCTCAAGATAATCTGGTTCAATTTCAAAATCATGTGCTCTTTTGTCGATGACTTCACGAACCTTGTCAGAGCAGAGGATCAAAGGCTTTTTACCCATGCGTGAAATAATGTCCATTACCTGACCTTCACCGTTGTCCAGTTCGCTGTCAGGTACACAGATGCACAGCAGCGCCTTGACATTGTTTTCAGGTTCACGCATAACCTTATGGGCATCGGGTGGGCATTGTGGCGGCAGTTGTTCTGGCATTGACATAATAGTGACTCCAATATATTGAAAAAGTGAGCAATTTTAGACCATAAGCTGATCTTATAGCTCACTGCTGGCTTTTTCTGTATAAAACCCGTTTAGTATACGCTATTTTTGCGCTAGGATCGTGAGGAGCAAATACCACTAAAGCAAAGAAATTTTGCTATAATAGTATTTCGGGTAGTACACAGTAAGGAATAAATCTCAGGTTGATTCCTTGCAAACTGTCAGGACAGACTGCAAGCAGGCTCCGCAGGTGTACAGAAACTCCATGCTTGCTTTGCCTCTTATTCCCTAAGCTTAAAAGTCAAAGTGCTGCAAGGGGATGGCATTAAAATATTAGGTATTGATTTCGGGGTATCTTTGTGGAAGAGCAGACAACAGAAAATTTAGCTCAAGAGCCTAGCATTGATGAGAACAAAGCTCCTGAGGGAGCGGAAGAAGGACAGGAAGGGTCTCGTTTTGAGCATATCAAGGAGACTCTCGAACTGCTGTGCCAGGAGTTCCCGCAGGCTTTTATCAAAGAAGGCGAGGTTAAACCGCTTAAAATTGGCATTTTTGATGATTTAAAGGCGGCAGTAGAAGGCAAGCCTGGCTTCTCTCTTTCCAAGGTAAGAGCTGCATTACGTTTATATACTACGCGTTTAAGATACTTCGAAGCTCTCAAGCTCGGTGCCAAGCGGGTTGACCTGCAGGGCAACGAAGGCGAGGAGGTCAGTGTTGAACACGCTGATTTTGCCGCTGAGAAGATAGCTGAAATCAAGGCTAAAATTAAAGCCAAGCGTCCTGCCCGCAACTCCCGCAAACCTGGCAGCAAGGGTGAATACAATAAGGGTGCTGAAGGCAGAAAGAGCAGACCAAATCGAATTCCAGGAGTTAAGGCCGCGCCTGAAGATCTGACGGTCGGACGTGATGTTATGGTCTTAACTGGTGAAAACCATTATATTTATGGAATAATCAAGGCTCATGATCAAACTGACAAGGTGCTTGTAACCTTAAAAACAGGCATGACCGTGAACGTTACAGTAGATCGTATTCTTTTGCCAAATAAAAATAAATAAAATGGATTTTAGATATTTCAAAATAATCGCAGCCTGCACTATGGCAGTTGCCAGTGTGCAGGTTAACGCTCAGCTCGAGGTTCCTACCGAGGCAAATGTCCCGGTGCTAGCTGGCGGTCCAGTACAGATGACCTCGTGTACCAGAAGCCAGAACACCTTCTCCAGAGCTCACTATAAAATCGTTGATATTGATAATGATTTTGCTGATAAGGTGATCAAACAGTTTCTAGGCTACGTTGACTATAATCATTCGATCTTCACTCAAGGTGAAATTGATGATATTTATAACAACCGTGAGCGGATCCTGCGTGCTCTCAATTATTGCGATTTATCTTATCCTTACGAACTGTACAATGCCGCCTTACGCAAGCGCTTTAACAAATATTCATATTTCATCAGCGCGGTGAAGGAAGGAATCGATACCAGCGGCAGCCGCACCATCTCTCTTGATCGCCGCAAGACTCCTTATGTGGAGGATGAGAATGCGTTAAAGGCCTTGTGGCATGATGAGATCACCAATGAATATATCAATCAGATCCTCAATGATAAGACTCCGGAAGAGGCTACCAAGAAGCTGGTAAAACGCTATGAGGCGGCGCTCAAAAAACTGGTGCAGACCAAGAGTGAGGATGCTTTCTCAATCTATGAGAATTCTTATGCGACAGCCATTGACCCGCATACCAATTACTTCTCTCCTCAGGACAGTCAGAATTTTGAGGATGATATCAATCTGTCCTTAGAAGGAATCGGGGCGGTACTGTCATCAGAAGACGAGAACATTTCGATTGTCTCAATTATCCCAGGCTCTCCTGCTGAGGCCTCCAAAAAACTTAAGCCTAAGGATCGTATTGTTGGCGTAAGACAGGAGGATGGCACCTATGATGATATCGTAGGCTGGCGCCTTTCTGATGCAGTCAAGAAGATCAAGGGGCGCAAGGGCACTACGGTTACTTTGGATATTGAGCGTGGTGAAGGTTCATCTGCAAAGGCTTTTCAGGTGGAACTGGTGCGTGACAAGATCAAGCTGCAGGACCGTGCTGCTAAGGGCGAGGTCAAGACTGCCGCGGACGGCACCAAGATCGGAGTGCTGTCGGTCAAGAGCTTCTACAATGGTCTGACCACCGATATGGACAAAGAGATCTCCAAGCTGATGCTCGAGAATGTCAAGGGGCTGGTCATCGATCTCAGAAACAATGGCGGCGGACTTTTGCCTGAGGCGATTTCCTCAACTGGCTTATTTATTACACAGGGGCCGATTGTGCAGGTCAGAGATGCTCTGGGCAATGTACTGCCTCAGATGAATACCGATGATCAGGTGAAATATTCAGGACCTCTGGTGGTGGCTATCAATCGTCTGTCAGCTTCAAGCTCGGAGATTATGGCGGCAGCCTTAAAGGATTATGGAAGAGCGCTTATTATTGGCTCGACCACGTTCGGCAAAGGTACGGTGCAGCGCAGCTCGCCTTTGGCAAGACCTTACGATTTCACCGATCAGGAGTTAGGCTCCATCAATTACACAATTGCCAAGTTCTATCGCATCAACGGCGGTTCCACTCAGCTTAAGGGCGTAGAGCCTGATCTGCAGATGCAGAGACTGGTGGATGAAGAGGAATATGGCGAGAAGACCGAGAACAATGCTCTGCCATGGGATAAGATTGAACCTCTCAAATATGACTCCTATGGTAATGTCGGCATGTTTGTGCCTGAACTGCTCCGTCTGCATGAAGAGCATGCAGCCAAGAATCCGGCCTTCAAGATCTTCCGCGATGATATGCAGCGGTATAAGGAAGTTAAGGAGAAGAACTCCTTATCACTCAATCTTGCCGAAAGACGCAAAAAGAAGCAGGAGCAGGATGAGTATACGCTGGGAACCACCAATATTCGCTTAAAGCTGATGGGTAAACCTAAAATTGCCAAGCTTAAGGATCTGCCGGATGATTTTGAATTTGATGATCCGATCCTGCTTGAATCAGTGAATATTGCCGCAGATTATGCCAGAATGCTCAGCAGTTCGCAGAGCGCGATGGCTTCAGTCTCGGTCTTAACCAGATTTGCTCCGCCTAAACTTAAGGAGAGCAATTAAGCATAAGGCCGGCCAAGAGCCGGTCTTTTCTTTTTAACATGTTGTAACTTCTGCTTAAGTTTCTGTATTTTGTTTAAAAGATATTCTTTATATGTAATTTCTAAAAGGCACTAAATTATGGATAAAGCCAATACCTATGTGGTTCAGAAAAGACTCGATTATAAGCCTGCTGCTTATACCTGTACGGATGTCAGTTTAACTTTTGATTTGGATGAACAGCGTACGGTGGTTAAAAGCGTGGCTCATTATAAACGGCTGAGCACGGACGAGAGTGCGCCTTTAGAGTTAGATGGAGATGAGCTTGAGCTGCTTTCAGTCAGTCTTAACGGGGCTGGCTGTAATTACACTGAGACTCTCGGCGGCCTGACCATTCAGGGGGTACCTGCTGAATTTGAGCTGACGATTGAGAATGCCATTTCACCCATCAATAACCGTGAGCTGATGGGCCTGTACAAATCCAATGGAGTGTTCTGCACCCAGTGTGAACCTCAGGGCTTTCGCCGCATTACGTATTTTCTTGACAGACCGGATGTGCTGGCAAAATACAAAGTTACCATTTTTGCTCCTCAGCAAGGCGTAGGGGTTCTGCTGTCAAACGGTAATCTCATTGAAGAGGGTACTGCTCAGAACCGCAGGTTTACGGTCTGGGAAGATCCGTTCCCCAAGCCAAGCTATCTGTTTGCCCTGGTGGCCGGCACCTTTGATGTGGTAAAAGATGAATACACCACTGCAACCGGAAATAGGGTCAGCCTTGAACTGTATGTAGACAAGGGCAATTATGAGCGCGGGCTGTGGGCGATGCAGTCTATCAAGACGGCGATGAAGTGGGATGAGACCCGTTTCAATCTCTCCTATGATCTGCATAACTTCAAAGTAGTAGCGGTGGATTTCTTTAATCAGGGCGCTATGGAAAACAAGTCGCTGAATATCTTCAATTCCATCTATGTGCTTGTCAATCCGGAGAGTGCTACCGACAACGCCTTCTATAATGTGGAGAGCGTGATTGGACATGAGTATTTCCATAACTACACAGGCGATCGCGTCACGCTGCGTGATTGGTTCCAGCTCTCGTTAAAGGAAAGTCTGACGGTGTTCAGAGATCAGGAATTCAGTTCAGACGTTGCCTCACGTACTCTCACGAGACTGGGGGCTATCAATATCATTCGTTCCAATCAGTTTGCCGAGGATGCAAGCCCGATGTCACATCCAGTCAGGCCTGAAGAAGTCATGGAAATGAACAATTTCTACACCGTGACCATCTATGACAAAGGTGCTGAAGTGATCAGGATGATTCACACCCTGATTGGCGAAGAACGCTTTAAGCAAGGTCTGGCGCTGTATCTGAAGCGCTATGACGGTCAGGCAGTGACCATCGATGACTTTATTCACTGCATGCAGGAGGTATCAGGTCATTCCTTTGCGCAGTTTATGAACTGGTACACTCAGGATGGAACGCCTAAGCTTCAGGCAGTCTGGACCTATGATAAGAGTGCAGGCAAGCTGAAGCTTACTTTAAGGCAGCACACCAATCCAACCTTAAAGCAGAAGGAAAAGCAGCCGTTTGAAATGCCGATTCGGCTCAACTTTATAGCTAAAGACGGCTCTGAGCTGCTCGCTCCTGAACAGCAGGGCAACGAAGTGATAGTCTTTAATGCCGCAGAGCAGGATTATATCTTCAGCGTACCAGAGGATAGTCTGCCGGTGGTATTGCGCGACTTTTCAGCGCCTGTAAAGTTTGAGGGACCTTATAAGCCGCAGGATTACAAACATATGCTGTCCTACAGCAGCGATGCCTTTATCAAGGTCAACAGTGCGGTACAGCTGACCAATCTCTATGTGCGTGAGAATCTCAAGCACTTTGAGTCACAGGGTGCAGCTTTAGAGAGTAAGTATGGGGATCCTCAGGATCTGATTGAATCCTATACTATTCTGCTTGACACACTCTCTGCAGATACCGATCTGTTTATGCTCAACGAGGCCCTGAAGCTGCCGACACTGCAGGCTCTGATGGAGAACTTTGATCAGGTTAATTTGGATGCGCTGCATCAGATCCGCTGTGCTCTTGAGCTTAAGCTGGCTTTAGCCCTGCAGGATAAAGTAGAGAGTCTGTGCAGTGCCATAAAACCTGACAAGGTTGCCTACAGTGTTAAAGACATGGGACGGCGTGCGGTACGGAATACCTTAAGACATCTCAATGCAGTTGCCCTCAGGCACCGCAATGCAGAACAGGCGGTACAGTTTGTGGCTGATAACTACAGACAGGCAGGCAATATGACGGACAGACTGGCAGCTCTTACCGACGCGGTTCATCTTGATTTAGCCTGCAAGACTGAGCTGCTGTCACTCTTTGAGCAAACCTGGCATAATGATGCGCTGGTGATGGATAATTTCTTTAGAGTGCAGGCTACTGCTCCATATGAAGGCACTGTGGCACAGGTTAAACAGCTGATGTCTCATCCTTGCTATGATGACAGCAATCCGAATCGGATCAGGGCACTGCCGGGAGCGATGGCTCTGGCTAACCCTGTAGCCTTACACAGCAGGGATGGCAGCGGCTATAATCTGCTCTGTGAGGTAGTCAAGCAGCTTAATTCCGTCAATCCTCATGTAGGAGCGAGAATCCTGTCACCGCTATTAAGCTTTAAACGCTTTGATACAGAGCGGCAGGCTATGATTAAGGAGCGGCTTACTGAGTTGAAGAATCTGCCTAATCTGTCACGTTCTATTTTTGAGAAGGTGACGGCGGCACTTAGCTAGATTGTAAGCATAAAGTGATTTAAGGCATACAACTGAATCAATTTTGCTGTCATAATCTATGTATACAGCAGACTTTGCAAGGTCATTATTGATAAAAATTTGGGAGTAGCTCATGTTTGGTCCAACTACATACACGTTCTCCATAGATATGAGCAAAGAAGAATTATTAGCGGTTTATTCTGGCTCAATCCAGCGCATACGGGTGACCACCCGTGAGGGCTTGGTATTAGAGCTGGATGCTCAGCATTTAAAGGAGTTTACGACTATGGAGGGTATCCATGGCGTCTTTAAGTTAACGGTTAACCGCGAAAATAAGTTTTTAAGTTTAAGGCAAATAGGATAGGAGCAAAGATATGATCCTTTATAATCTCTATTCCAGCTGTATGAGACCGTTGCTATTTATGGCAACTCCGGAGCGTGCTCATAATGTGGTCTTAGGGCTGGCCAGAATTCTATCCAAAGAACCACTGCGTTCCCTGTTTGCCCAGAAAGTTGATTATCGTCCCTGTGAGGTGATGGGGCTGCAATTCAGCAATCCTGTCGGCCTGGCAGCTGGACTTGACAAAGATGGAGATGCCATAGACTATTTTGGTGCTTTGGGCTTTGGCTTTATCGAGGTCGGTACAGTCACGCCAAGACCGCAAAAGGGCAATCCTAAGCCGCGCATGTTTAGAATTTACAGTGCCAGAGGTATTATCAACCGGATGGGCTTTAACAATCGCGGGGTTGACTATCTGGTCAAAAATCTCAAGAAGCGCAGCTATAGCGGCATTGTGGGGGTCAGCATCGGCAAGAATGAAGACACCCCGCTTGAGAAGGCCAGTGAAGATTATCTGATCTGTATGGATAAGGTTTATCCTTACTGTGATTATATTTCCGTGAATGTATCATGTCCTAATACTCCTGATCTTACCAAGCTGCAGCAGGAAGAAGAGCTGATGGCTCTGCTTAAGCCTTTAAAAGAGCGTCAGGCTGAGCTTACGGAGAAACATGGTAAGTATGTGCCGCTAGTCGTTAAGATTTCGCCTGATCTCTATGATCATGAACTGCAGAACGTCTGTTCAGTATGCGTTGATCTAAAGATTGATGGTATCAATTGTACTAATACCACCGTGTCACGCAGCATTGTACATGGTATGCTGCATGTGAACGAATGGGGCGGTTTATCAGGTGAACCTCTCTACATTCACAGCACGCGTATTCTGCGCAAGGTCAATAATTACCTGCAAGGCGCGATCCCGCTGATCGGAGTGGGAGGAATTTCAGGTCCGATTTCCGCACGAGAGAAACTGTATAATGGGGCCAGTCTGGTTCAGATTTATACCTCATTAGTTTATCAGGGACCTTCTGTGGTCAAGCAGATTGTCAACAATCTCTAGAGACTTATTGAACCTTGAGCTTAGCTCAAGGCCAGAATTGCCTAAATGCTCCTGTTTTTAATAGGAGCGTTTTTTTGCATGGTATATTCAGCATAAGGATGATAGGTCAGAGATCCACGCTCTACATCAGGTGCGTGAGAGACAATAGCTGAGTTAAAAGAGCCTAAGAGCTTAGCGTAGAACGGGAATTTCTGCAGGCTGTCAGGCTGATGGCTTCACCGAAAGAGGATTAGTCATCCAACTGTGTGGAGGTTAATCAAACACAATAGACAATTATAGATCTTGAAGTTTGCCAGAAAAAATAGTTAAAATACTGCAAGGTCAAGCAGGCCGGTGCAGTAAATTAAATTATTAGCGCAAGTTCAAATTAAAGCCAGCAAAACTAATCTAGTGCTAAAAAGATTAGTTTGGTAAAAGAGTAAAAAAATAATTGCAGGAATTTCCAATACATTTATAATATATTCGGTCTGAATTTTAAAAATTAATCCCTCTTTACCCCCTCAAAAATCCTCAAAACTAATAAAATTAATATTTAAAACTAATCTAATTAATGAAAAATTGGCGAAGCACTGATTTATAAGAAAAAATCAAATTAATGAAAATTAATGAACAAATGTAAATAAATAAAAGTGTAATCTTCGTCAAAAAAAATTTAAAAAAAATGTATTCTTTATTTAAAAAATGATGTATGATGTAATCACTGAAAAAAAATTACAAAAAAAATATGGGACAAACAACAGTGAGATTCAAACCTATCAGCGAGTGGAAATGGTCGGTTAAAAACGACCGTCTCGTAGTTAGCTTGCAAGATGAATTAGGACAAAAATTCTATTGCAAAACTCACTTTATATATTCTAGTCTAAGTAATCCTCCAATGCCAGAGCAGGACTTTTGCATTGCGGACGCTCAGCTTCTGGAAATATATAAAGAAGGTTTCGCAGAGATCCGTCTTAATGAAGGCTCATGCTTAGATCTGGGCATCAATGCGGTAGCTTGTGCAAGGTTTGTCTCTTGTACAAGTTCCATGACCAGGTACTTTATCCCACATCGTAATAACGTGTATTTTAAAACGGGTGATGTCGTATCTTTGTACGCACCAAACGGTGAGATCTGCGACTGTGTGGTATTAGATGAAATTGATAGAGATAACAAGACTTCATTAATGATTGTTAATCCTAGTTTTCAAACCTATGATGGAAGAATTTTAAGTATTGGCAATAAATTAAGGGTAGATCCAGGAGTTATTAATAAGTTCAGAGAAATGAGAACTACTCGTTATGCCTAGCTTTATCGATTGCTGTAGTTCTTAACTTTAGTTAAGACCATTGTTACCCTCAAGGGAGCTCCATCCTTGAGGGTTTTTTTTATTAATTGAAACATTAATGCTGATTAGTTGGGAGATCAGCATAGTAAAAAGCGGGGGAGATTACTGATAAGCAGCTATTAATAACTCTATATTATAAGCAAAAGGTATTAATTAAATTACAGATCACGATTTAGCTTAGAGCATAAGTTCATTTAGTTAGATTTAGATTAATGTAAGCCGAAACTGCAGTAGGGTAAACGTACGTGCATAGTCTGGCAAATCGGCAGCATTTACTCCCAACTTTTCGTTTAAATGAGCACCCTTCTTAAACTAATAATCTTAATTTCAAAAAGTAATCTACCTCAAATCAACTCATTAATTTTTAAGGATTATGTAACCAGAATTTCTGGTTAAAACTAATAAAATTAAACCTATTTATGCTTTTTTGAGCTAATTTATAGCCATCTGTAAACCGCTCTTTTTCATTTTTTAGCTCAATCTGTAAGATAAAACGTGATCCGTCTGCTTTATGTAAGAGTCTTCCAATGCGCTGATGAAACATAACCTCAAAAACATGAAATTTATGTTTTGCTCAGTATTTATTTATATGCACATATATTTCATTTTAGTTTATGTAAATATCATTAGTAATATCAAATATAAATACTAATTTATAAGTATGTATAATACAAGATTACTAGAAATATATTAAGTGATATTTTTCTCTGAGTATAACTAAAATGAAATAAAATTTCATAAATTACAAAAATGAAAAATATTTCATGAAAATTTCATTCTTGTTTCTGAAAAATGTTTCTGTGCTTTTTGTGGTTTAGAAAGTTAAACTCCACCTTGTAAGGTGCTGTTAATATAAACGTAATATAACCTAACTTTTGTTAAGTAATAATAGAATTGACAGATTTTTTTTAGAATTGAATATTTTTAGTTTTACTTGATGTCTTAAGTAATCAGGACTCAGATCTTATTTTTGATTATTTTTTTTAAACTAATATTAATTGACTTTTGTTGGGCTTCTTCCTACAATAACTTCTATCGGTGATTAGCGCAGCCTGGGAGCGCATCTGCTTAGGGGGCAGAGGGTCGCAGGTTCGAACCCTGCATCACCGACCAATTTCTCTATTTCTAATCTCTTTAGATCTTATTTAAGGTTTGTCATGAGCCCCGAGCAAAATTTACATATTGGTCTTGAAACTGAGACCGTCTGTATTTTTGTGGTTTTAGCAATTTTTGCTTTTGCTTTAGATATGTGGGGGCATCGTGCAGATCGTGTGATCTCCCTTAAAACCGCAACTTTATGGACTTTATTTTGGGTTGCAGTCGGTCTTGGCTTCTCCCTCTATCTTACAGTGCACTTTAATTCTCAGGTTGCCTCCTTATATCTAGCCGGTTATCTGTTTGAGCAGGCTTTGTCTGTGGATAATCTGTTTGTGATGATGGCTATTTTTGCGTGGTTCAAAGTCGATAATCATTATGTACATCGCGTGTTGTACTGGGGCGTGTTGGGTGCGGTGGTGTTCCGCCTGCTCTTCGTTCTGGTCGGTGCTTCCCTGTTTGCTCTGGGCCCTGCTGTAGAGCTGATTTTCGCCGTCGTTGTAGGCTTGTCCGGTGTGATGATGCTGACTAAGAAGGATGAGGACAAGAGCAAGGATTTCAATCAGCATTTTGCTTATAAGGCAGTCAGATATTTTATCCCGGTTTTTCCTAAGTTCGTGGGCCATAATTTCTTTATTTCCCTTGCTACAGTGCAGGAAGAGCTGGCCAAGCCTGAAAATGCGGGCATTATTCTCAAAAGAACAGGAAAATGGTTCTGTACTCCCCTGTTCCTGTGTCTGGTGATTATTGAAACCACAGATGTGATGTTTGCCTTTGATTCTGTGCCTGCAGTGATCGCCGTGAGTCGTGAGCCGCTTATTGTCTATTCAGCTATGATGTTTGCCGTGATGGGGCTGAGATCGATGTATTTCGTGCTGGATGCTTTGCGCACCTACCTTGTCCATCTGGAAAAGTCCGTGACCATTCTGCTGTTCTTTATTGCTATAAAGCTGGCTGCCGGTGCTAGTCTGCATCTGTGGGGCGTAGGCTTTGATCTTGATGTCTATGTGTCACTCATGGTTATTGCGGTGATTTTAGGCCTGGGAATCCTGGCTAGTGTGGTCTTTCCTAAAAAGGCTTAAACTTACGCATCTGACGCGGCTCTCATAGCTGCGTCACTTTCTCTTTTTGGCTGTAGGCCAAGGCAGCGCAGATGTTGCTTTCTGTCTTCATAATCTTAAAAGCCAAGTGGCTGTAAGCATTAGCACATGTCGTATTTACGTTAAGATTGCGGTGGTTTTAGCTGCAGGTCATTAATGGCTTTATGCTAGTAGGATTGCACTTGCAGTTTGACCGGATTTGAGATGCGCGGGATTTGCTGATACTCTTTGATGACCCCGGTTGCACAGACCTTTTGATTTATTAGACTTTTAACATCGCCATAAGGCTCGGCATTTGTCAGTAAGACGGTAAAGGTCTGATAAGGAAAATGATTATCAAAATTAAGATAGATAAGATTGGCAAATTTAGTGAGCTGTACGATTTTTCCGCAGACCGTGGCATATTGATTGAGATGCTGATGCGCAGCACCTGTGTCAATCGTTACCACCAGATCCTGCGCAGATTTAGCCGCCTCAGTCTGAGGCTCTGCCTCAACTCTGGCCACAGCAGTTTCAGCCTGCTCCTGCCTATCTTGGGCCTCCTTAATAGCAGATCTCTCAAGTGCTGCATCCTGCTCTTTGGTGCTTAAAGGTTTATCTTCAGGCTGGCTCTGTGCCGGTGCGACAGGCTGCTGCTGTCTGCGGACTGCCTGCTCAAGCTCCTTGAGATGATGGGCATCAAGAGTTACCGAGACGTTAAGCATCAGGCGCATGCCGGTATCTTTAGGGCGGGTAGGCAGATGCTTGGTGTAACGCTTTTTTTCAGTACGCAGGGAGCTTGAGAGCTGATTGAACGGGGTCAGTATACTGCCGCCGCGCACGGTGCTTCCGCCTTTCTGTCCGCTCAGTCCTTCAGTATTCGTGGCCTGAAACGGCTCATCGATATACTCCTGAACATTGCCGAGCAGATCAAAGAAGCCCAGCGCATTAGGTATTTTGCGGCCTATAAGCTGGATTTTACCGTTGGCACTGTCGGCCCCGAAGCCCCAGGCATAATCCTTGAGGGTGTGGGCAGCACCAAGGTAGGGCAGATCGCTCTGCAGCTGCTCCCGGGTAACCAGCAGTCCGCCGCGCTGAGCAAATGACCAGTAGCATTCATAGGGTAAGGTGGCTGAAGCAAGTTCAGTTCCTACTTTTGGGGTGTCAGGCAGGGTCTGCAGAAAATCTGAATACAGCCTGGCCACCTCACGGGCCTCGTCAATACTGATCCCGCCTTTGGCCAAAGCTGCAAGCTTGGTCGGATGAGCCGGGCATTTATGGTTGACGATGGCGTCATACTGACCTTCGGTGAGCTCATATTTGGCAAGATAAAAGAAGCTGCCGTACTTATCTCTGAAATTGCCTCTGACCTGGCATTTACGCGGCGCCTGAATGGCAGCATTACCGTAATTTAAGGTACCGTCATTGAATTCAAAGCTGTGAGTCGCATCCTGATCCAGAGTGCTGTGAGTGTAGACCTTTCTGAATACGATCTGATATTCAGGATTAGGGGTAAGGCAGGGTAAGGGCAGGCTGAGATCGCCCTCAAGCGGCTGAGGATTAAAGATGGATGCTGCGTAGGATTGCACATTATAGCTTAGGGATAACATTCCTACAGTTAAGCTTAAGCCAAGCTTAAAGCTGTGTTTAAGCACTTTCTCTAGAGGCAGTAGAGCAGAACGGTTCATCGGCCTTAAAACTTGTCGACAGCCTTGAGCAGCTTGGGATTAGTAATTTCAGGCTTGTTCTTATAAAGCTCGATTTTGCCCTGCGCACACAAAGTTTTACCCTGATATTGAGAGAAATTATGGTCAAGGTTCTGCGTCAGATAGAGATGGAAAATCTGCTTGGGATATTTCCCGCCAAAATTGATAAAGACCGTGTCCTTGCGGGTCACAATCTGACTTACGGTGCCGCAGACGGTTTTTTGCTGACCGACAAATGAAGCGGCCTGCTGCGGGGTAATACTGTCCTCTGCCATGAGAGGAAAGGAACAAAGTAGCAACAGCGCAAATATAATCTTCAAGATGATATGCCTCCAGATCACCTGCTATCCGTCCAGTCTTAAAAAGGAGTACAGGCGCACAACATATGAATCTACTCTATAGACAGTCAAACTGCAGTATAGAGTAGCACAGCAGATGGGCGGATTAAGCGTTCTCTTCCAAGAGCTTTTTTAGATTGTTGCAGACCTTCTTGAGGTCGGCATCGCTGATATTCAGGCAACCATAGGTCACTCTGATCGGGGCTACCTTCATGCCGGTGTAGACACCCACAGTGGTCAGAGGCAGGAAGAGCTCGCCGATGGTTGGACTCTTGTAGGCATCTTCAGGAGAACCTGTGGAGAGGACTAGCTGCATGATCTTGCCCTCTAAGGCATGACCTTTACTGCCATAGGCCCATCCATGTTCAAACACCCGGTCAATATATGCCTTGAGCATAGGTGGGGTGCTGAACCAGAAAACCGGACACATGAAAACGAGGCGATTATTGTTCTCAATGAACTTCTGTTCAACCTTAACGTCAATGGCTTCTGGATTCTGTCCATAGAGACTTTCAAGATTACGAATAGTGATATGCTCACTATTAGATAAAGCCTCAAGGAGCGCACGGTTAACACGGGAGTTCTTAAAATTAGTATGAGAAAAAATAACTAATGTGTTCATTAAAAATCAAGGTGATCACGCTACGACGGATCAGCTCATGCTCCTGAATTTAAATCGCAGGCTAATTAAGCACGTGCATCAGATAAAACTGCTTTAATCAAGCTTCAGCCTGTTGCCCAGGTGACATCCTCACTATACTTGAGAATTAAGGGTTTACAAGTTCCGCCTTTAAGCGCTGAAGCAAAATCAAGAGGCTAGACCTATCCTAGGCCCTGGTGTCACAGTCCATAGGCATACTGACTGCTCCCACGGGCAAGCCCGAGAGGTTCTGACTTACAGGTGTAGCTCATAACCTTAGATCTTATTCAGACATTGGAGGTATGAGTATAATTCTGTCTGAGTCAGACGTTCATTACCAGGCAACTCAACGATCACCTAAGCGGTAAATTGCTGTCTTGCGACAAGGACGTACAGTCAGACGCCCTGTATTTTGCAGTTAAGCTACTTTAATACATCGATATAATAGCATAAATCAAAGAGATTAAGGCTTTTTCTTTTGTGTTGCCTCCGTCAAATTCTGCGTTGCATTTGCTCTTATCTTTATTTATTGCATATATCTGCTATCTGTGATGGCAAAGGTTTAGCAGATCATCTTGCCTGCAGACAGGTGGGGACGCCACGAATTTATAAGCTAAAGGCACAGCAGAAGTTACTCTCTATTAGGAGATGAAAAACAAATCAAGTGTACGGTTAGGCGCAGATTTGAGTATGGCGGCTCTGTATTCCTGCTGAGTAGAGCGAGTGTCAGGCTAACATTTATGCTTAGGTCCTATAATCTTATGTCTGCAGCTTGAAACTGCTCTGCCTTGACATAACAGACTGCTCTGAGCCTGAGCTTAAGACCAGACGAGCAAACGCTTCTATTGATGATTTCTCTGAAATTAAAACCGGGAATAAAACCTAAGGAAGGAATGAGATGGTCGGTGATGCAGGGTTCGAACCTGCGACCCTCTGCTCCCAAAGCAGATGCGCTACCAGGCTGCGCTAATCACCGAACGGACGCTATTGTATGGATTTAAATTATCCTTGTCAACTGTTGGGTCTGAAAAAAACATAAATAATTTTGCAAAGCGCGGTAGTGACCTGTGCAGACCATTGCGTAGAACAAGACTGCAATGAAACATTAATCTGTATAAATGTGAATTAAAATCAATTTATTAATAAAACAGCAAATGTTTGCAAAAAAAACTGTTTACAGCTATATGTTTTGTGATATACTTCACATACTCCTTATGTTTGTTTGATTGTTCGCCGCGTTTATGTAGCTTAGGTTACATAAAAGCGGCTTTTCTTTTTTCTGCTTTAGTGCGGCATTATCTTGCAGCAACTTCTTTAAGAGCACTGTTATTTTTATTTTTTTCGTATAAAATTAGCATATTAATATTAAAGTTTATTTTTTCCGTTGATTGAGGCTTTCAAGTGAAGAATATGGTGTGCAAAAGGGAGCTGACTGTGCTGGTTGTTGCGCTGGCAGCTATGTTTTCCTTATCCGGCTGTGTGACAGCTTTAGTAGGTGCTACCGCAGCAGGCACTGGACTTGTGATCGGCTCTGACAGCCGTACCCTGGATAAGATGGTACATGATGAGCGCATTGAGCAGGAAGCTCTGGAGATTGTACAGTCTTATAAAACCACCAATACCGAGCGCATGAAGTTCAGCATCGATGTGGTCTCCATGTGCGGCAATGTGCTGATGGTTGGTCAGACTCAGGAGCAGGCCGCTCTGCAGGAGATGATAGGCAAGATCAGAAAGATTAAGAATGTCCGCAAGATTTACAATTATGTGAAGAACAAGGCTCCGATCAGCGCTGGTGCGGTGGCTCAGGATTCCTATATTACCTCTAAGGTCAAATCAGCTCTGCTGCTTGGCAATGATATTCATTCCGGACGGATTAAGGTTTATACCGAGGATCGGGATGTCTTCCTCTTAGGCTATGTGACCCGTGATGAGGCGCGCAGAGCTCTGAATCAGACTCAGAAGGTTGAAGGCATCAACAATATTTATCATATTTTTGACTATATGCAGGATATTCCTGCGGCAGGCTCTTCAGTGCCGGTGGTGAATGGCACCAGCGGAGCCTCCTCAAGCTCTGGCTATCAGAATTCCTCCTCTTCTTTACAGGAGCAGGTCTCAGGATCTGTTGATAATGGCGGGGCAACTATTGTCGGTAATGATGATCTGTTAGCACCAGCTACGCCGAACACTCTGTAGGAGGGCGGATATGGCATCCAAGGCTCCCGTATATTTTGTGGGTGTATGCCTGCCGAATGAGGGTGAACCACAGTTAACACTAGAGATCGGAATTCTATGCTGGAATACCGAACACAGCACACGTCCGGAGGTCTATGTCCATTCTTTTCTGCAGCCAAAGCTGCCGGCTCGGGTGAGGTGGAGCAATGCCGAGGAGATGGGGATCTCCAGGGAGATGCTGGCCTCAAGGGATGATCTGCCTACCATTGCAGAGATTATCGATGCCGAGTTTTTGAAGCAGAAGGAAGTAGTCTGTCTGTATAAGGATGAGGAGCCGATCCAGACTCTGGTGCAGAATGCCGGTCTGGTTATTTCAGTCAGCGAGCTCTGGCAGCAGCATTTTGCGGATAATCCCGAGGCTCTTGGCTGTCAGCGGCTGTCGCAGATGCTGGATTATCTGGGGCTGCCATCCTTTGATCACGATAATCATTACTATACGCCGCTGCTGCAGCAGCTGCAGGCTCTGGCGGCACTCTGGGAGATGCTTGAGCATACCAAGGAAGGCAAGTTCAAGCTGGGCAAAAACTCTCAGGCGATTTCGACCAGCACCATCTGGCCGCTGCCGCCGCCGAATCATCCGCAGATTGAGCCGCAGATGCAGACACTCTCGGATCTCAATCATAAGCAGCTCGAGCAGTTCTTTACCGAGGATCTCTATCAGAGCATCGACTGGTATCACTTCAATATCTTCGGTAATGACTGGGTGTTCAGACGCAAGAGCGTGCCGAGTACCCGGGAGCTGTCAGGCACTACCGAGATGGCCGACTTTATCTACAACAGCATCTTTGATCTGCAGATGAAGTTCCTCACCCTGGTTTACTATGCCCTGTACAAGCATAAAAGAAGCTATTCGCTTGAGATAGTGCTCAAAAACGGCAATTTCAATGCGCTGCCTGCGGCTGCGCGTGAGGATTTCAGTGACTTCCTGCTCAGATATATGCAGGATTTCCTCTCTCCTAAGCAGAAGGCCATGCTGGTCAGAGCCATCGTCCGCATCGGTATGCGGGAGAGAAACAGTACGCAGTTTGAGGAATATGACTTTGATACGCTCAGAAAGGAGCGCGGCGAAGGCAAGCATCAGCATCTGCATTTTCAGGTTAAAAGTCCCCTGGACTATAACGTCAATTGCTATTGGGAAATTATCTCAGGAGCGGCGGGCGCTACGGTTCTGTTCAGACGCTATAAGATTTCCGGGCGGGGACAGGAGCGGATCAGCTGCGCGCAGACGGTCAATCAGCTGATTAATGAATTTATGCAGGAGGTTAAGGAGCCTTTCTCAAATTTCTGGACTGATAGTGTGGTCAGAAACTGGATTAAGTTTATTACCGGCATCTCCTGGGAAGAGTTCAGCCGTGCTCCTAAATTCTCGGAGTCTGCCGAGATCTCAAACGGCAGACGGTTCCTGGCCAGTGTGATCACCGAGGAGAGCCGGCAGTACCGTGACGAACTGCACAGACAGCTGGCGGAGTTCCTCAATCTGGCCAATCATGGTACGGGGAATGAAGAGGAGGTCAGACGCTTTGCCTTCCAGGGAGTATCAATTGAAATGATCCTCACTCATAAACCTCAGCTGCCTTTTTTAAAGCGTTTATTTCATATGTCTTAGGTTTTTATGTTCAAAGCAATACCTATATGCGCTGCAGCCTTAAGCCTGGTCTGGCTGTCCACGTCGGCTGCGGCAACCCCTGAAATTTTCGGAACCTATAACAACGGCTGTATTCGCGGTGCGGTGGCTCTTAAGAGCGGAGAGCACTATCAGGTGCAGAAATGGGGACCTGAACGCAACTATGGTCATCCTGAGCTTATCGATTACATTCACCGGCTGGTTGACATGGCCAAGGCAGAAGGCCTGCCTGATCTGCTCATCGGCGATCTTTCAAAGCCTTATGGCGGGCCTTTTGGCAAGGGTTCAAGTCACAGCAGTCATAATATCGGACTTGATGTGGATATCTCCTTTGATTTTGCCACGCCTAAAAAGAGTGACTATGAGCTCTCCCACCCTCAGGACTTTTATATCGTCGACAGGCGCAACCGTCCGACAGAACTGTTTACTGAGCAGCATTACAAGCTTATTTATCTGGCCACTCTGGATCCGCGCGTGGAAAGAATCTTTGTGGCTCCCGGCATCAAGCGGGAGCTATGCGCGTTAACCGAGGGACAGGAGCGTAGCTGGCTGGGCAAGGTCAGACCCTGGTTTGCCCATCGCGGTCATATGCATGTGCGTTTAGGCTGCCCTGAGGGTAATCCTTACTGCAAGGTGCAGAAGGCGCCGCCTCCCGGGGATGGCTGCGGCGCAGAGCTGATGAGCTGGTTTGAGCCGCCAAAGCCTACGGGCAAGACCAAACCTAGCAAACCCAAAAAGAAAGTGCTGCCTGAGCAGTGTAAATTGGTACTTCAAGGTCGATAGAGGCAAGGGGATTTAACCTATGATTAAAGTGGCTATTGTGGGCGCTAGCGGCTATACCGGAGCGGAGCTGGCTCGTCTGGTAACTGCACATCCAAAGCTTGAGCTTGCGGGGCTGTATGTCTCAGAGCACAGCGAGGATCAGGGCAAGCCGATTGCGGATTTGTACGGATATCTGTACTCACGCTGTGAGCTTAAGCTGCAGCCTCTGCATGATGCTCAGGAACTCAGCAGGGTGGCTGAGATCGTGTTTTTATGCACCGATCATAAGGTTAGCCATGATCTGGCCCCGCAGCTGCTGGCTTTGGGCCTGACCGTGTATGACCTGTCAGGCGCTTTCCGACTGAGCAATCTTGAAGTGTTCAAGCAGGCCTACGGTTTTGAGCATCAGTATCCTGAACTTGTGAAGACCGCAGTCTACGGTCTGGCCGAATATGTGACAGCCAAGCAGCTGCAGGCAACCTCGCTCATTGCGCTGCCTGGCTGCTATCCTACTGCATCGCAGCTGGCCTTAAGACCATTAATCGACAAGGGGCTGCTCGACCCGGCCTACCGGGTCTCCATTAATGCCGTCAGCGGCGTGAGCGGAGCGGGACGTAAGAGCAAGCTTTCCAACAGCTTCTGTGAGGTGAGCCTGAATGCCTATGGCGTGTTTACGCATCGCCATCAGCCTGAGATTTCAGAGCATTTAGGACAGGAAGTGATCTTTACGCCGCATCTTGGTAATTTCAAGCGCGGCATTCTGGCTACCGTGACGGCCAAGCTTGCCGAGGATGTCAGTGCCGAGGAAGCCGTCAGATGCCTCGTGGATGCCTATGCGCACAAGCCTCTGGTCCGGGTCAAGTCAGGCATGCCTAAGCTCATGGATGTGGTGGGTCTGCCATACTGCGATCTGGGGATCTCAAGCCGTGACGGCTATGTGGTGATCTGCTCTGCCATTGACAATCTGCTCAAGGGCGCGGCAGCTCAGGCGGTGCAGGTGATGAATCTGCGCTGTGGTTTCGCTGAGACCGAGGGGTTGGTTTAATGGATGACATTACTGTAGTTAAGCTCAGCGGCAAGGCGCTCTCCGGCACTGCGGAGCTTAGCAGGCTTTTTAGCCGCTCTTTGGGGCATAAGCTCGTGCTGGTGCATGGCGGCGGAGTTGAGGTGGACAGCCTGTTTGAGGCGCTCAAGCTTAAGGTTGAAAAGCGTGAAGGACTCAGAGTCAGTCCCAGGGAGCAGATGCCTTATATCAGCGCAGCCCTCTCAGGCATGTGCGGCAAGAAGCTGCAGGGACTCGCGGTCGGCAGCGGGCTTAATGCTGTCAGTCTTCTGTGCACCGATGGACATACGCTGAAGGTCAGCCTCAAGGATCCTGCTTTAGGCATGGTGGGCTCGGTTGAACCTTCAGAGGCTGACTTCCTTGTGAACCTGCTCAGAGCAGGAGTTACTCCGCTTCTGTGCTCCTTAGGCCTTGATGCGCAGGGACAGCTTTATAATATCAATGCTGACGATGTGGCTGAGGCAGTGGCTGTGCTGCTGCACGCTCCTTTATATCTTATTTCGGATGTAAAAGGAGTGCTCGATGCCAAGGGACAGCTGCTTGAGAGCTTAGATGAGCAAAGCTGTGAGGATCTGATTAGGACCGGTGTGATCACCGAGGGGATGGCCGTTAAGGTGCGCAGTGCTCTAAGAGCGAGCCGCCTTATCAAAAAGCCGGTCTATATCGCTTCGTATCGTGATGAACAGCTAGCTGACAGAATCTTCTCAGGTCAGGGAGTCGGAACCGCTTTTGAGCCTTAGCGTAAACAGGCTTAATTTAGGCAGCAGAAACGTTTATGAAAAATGATTTTTTATCCTATGTGCTTTTAGATGAATTAAGAGACAATACTTTTGAGGAAATCTATGACAAAGCAGAAACTCTCTATAGAGACGGCAAGATAAGCGAAGCAGATCTCAAGCACATTGCGATGCATGTGGTGGGGATTAATCAGATTTTCCTGCAGCAGGGTGAGCATAACTATACGGTCCGACAGGCCACGCTCGATGATGTGGATGCGCTGGTGGATATGGTGGGCTTCTGGGCACAGCAGGGACAGAATCTGCCGCGCAAGCGCAATGATATCGTGCGCAATATCCAGTCCTTCGCAGTCTGCGTCAAGGATCGCTCCGTGGTAGGCTGCGCCTGCCTGTATGTGTATGATTCGGGCCTGGCGGAAATCCGCTCTTTAGGCGTATCTCCGGTGGTGCAGAAACAGGGACAGGGCCGCGCGATTGTACAGTTCCTGTTAAGACGGGCCAGAAAGATGATGATCGACAAGGTCTTTGTGCTGACCCGCAGTCCGGAGTTCTTTGCCAAGGTAGGCTTTAGCAAGACCGTCAAGGAGCAGCTGCCGGAGAAGATTTTAAAGGACTGTGACAACTGCCCAAAGCGCGACAGCTGTGATGAAATTGCCTTCATCTATGAGGTGCAGGCTCAGAACAATATCGAATTTAAGCAGGCCTAAGGGACTGCAGAGTAAAAAAGAGGCTGTAATTTATGTCAGAAAAAGTAACACGCAAGACATTTGATGAGGTGATGTTCTCCTGCTATAAGCCTATGGATTTTGTGATAGATCATGCTCATGGCTGCAAGGTCGTGGATACGCAGGGGCGTGAATATCTGGATTTAACCTCAGGAATTGCAGTGAATGTGCTCGGGCATACGCCTAAAAAAGTGGTTAAGATTGCCAGCAGACAGTGTGAGGAACTCATGCACTGCAGCAATATTTTTACCAATAAGCAGACTCTGACTCTGGCCAGCAAACTGGTAAGTCAGACTGATTTTGACCGGGTGTTCTTTGTCAATTCAGGCGCGGAGGCCAACGAGGCAGCGCTCAAGCTGGCCCGCAGAGTGGCCTTTAATCAGGCCGGCGAAGATAAGAATGAGATCATCGCCTTCAATAACAGCTTTCACGGCCGGACCTTCTTTTCTGTCAGCGTAGGCGGACAGCATAAGTATTCTGACGGCTTCGGTCCTAAACCTGCCGCGATCACGCATATTGCCTTCAATGATCTCAGCGCCTTCAAAAAGACGATTTCCGACAAGACCTGTGCGGTGATCCTGGAGCCGGTGCAGGGCGAGGGCGGCATCATTCCGGTGGATGAAAAGTTTTTAAAAGAGGTGCGCGCCTTATGCACCAAACATCATGCCATGCTGATTTTTGATGAGGTGCAGACCGGTGTGGGCAGAACCGGATACTTTTATGCCTATCAGAAGCTGGGAATAGTCCCTGATGCGCTGACCACTGCCAAGGGACTCGGCTCAGGCCTGCCCATAGGAGCGCTGCTTGCCAAGGAGGAGTTTGCCAAGCACTTTACCGCCGGCACTCATGGTTCAACCTTTGGCGGCAATCCGGTCTGCTGTGCCATCGGCTCCTATATTGTGGACAAGGTCTCAGATCCTGACTTTCTGGCGAAGGTCAGAGCCAAGGGTGCCTATCTTGCCGAACAGCTGCAGAAGCTTGGCAGACAGTATCAGTGCTTCGTGCAGGTGCGCGGAGAAGGGCTGCTGTTAGGGGCGGTGCTCAGCAAGAAATATGCAGGTCAGAGCGGCAGACTGCAGCAGTGCTGCTGCAGACAGGGGCTGCTCACCCTGGTGGCAGGCTCCGATGTCTTAAGACTGGCCCCGCCTCTGAATATCAAGCGCAAGGAGCTTGACCGGGCACTGGTGCTGCTTGAACAGGCCCTGATCGATTTTGTCAGAGAGCAGGACTAGGCGGCCTGCAAGAGGAGAGCATGGAACTTACCGATACCCAGAAACTGTGTCAACAGCTAGTCAGGATCCCCTCGATTACTCCTGAGGATCGGGGCTGTCAGGAACTTATCAAGGCAGAACTGCAGCCGGCTGGCTTTACCTGCCTCACGCTTGAAGAGAGCGGGACCACCAATCTGCTGGCGCTGCATGGGCGGGGAGCGCCTTTCCTGCTCTTTCTGGGCCATACCGATGTGGTGCCTACCGGAGACCCTAAGACCTGGCAGCATGATCCCTTCGGGGCTGAAATCTATGAGATGGACGGTAAGAGCTGCCTGTATGGCCGCGGCAGTGCGGATATGAAGGGCGGCGATGCGGCCATGATCATCGCGCTGCGCGACTATGTCAGGGCGCATCCTAGGCATATCGGCACGCTGGGCCTCTTGGTAACCTCCAACGAGGAAGGCGATGCAAAGGGCGGGGTGCCTTTTGTGGTCGAGTATCTCAAAGACCATCAGCTGATCCCTGACTACTGCATAATTGCCGAGCCCTCCTGCGAGCAGCATTTTGGCGATGAGATCAAGAACGGACGGCGGGGCGATCTGAATGCCACCCTGATCATCAAGGGGGTGCAGGGACATGTGGCGCAGCCGGAGTTCTGTGACAATGCGGCACACAAGGCCGCGCTCTTTATCCGCACCATGCTCGAGCATCCTATCGATGAGGGGTCAGAATTCTTCCCTCCGACCTCCTTTCAGGTCTCTAACCTGCGCTGCGGGACAGGTGCTGACAATGTGGTGCCGGGGGAGTGCTATCTGCGCTGCAACTGGCGCTATAACGATCTGCAGAGCAAAGAGAGCATTGAGGCACATGTGGTGGAGCTGCTCCGACAGCTTAAGTTTGAGTATGAGCTCAGCTTTCAGGTGGAGGGACTGCCTTTTATCACCAAGGAAGGCAGACTGCTTGAGGTGGTAGCCTCTGCGGTAGAACAGATCTGCGGCAGGGCTCCGAGCTTCGGCACTAAGGGCGGTACCTCAGATGGCAGATTTATAGCACCATTAGGTACGCAGACGCTCGAATTCGGTCCGCTGAGCTCTTCCATTCATCAGGTAGATGAGCATGTGGCGCTTGAGGATCTGCAGAAGCTTAAGGAAATCTATGCGCTGTCCATTGAACGCCTGCTCAGTTTTGACTGAGGCAGTTCACACGGTGGCCTAACTTCTAACTCTGTGAGGATGTGAAACTAATGGACAACGAGAATCGGCTGACTTCTAAACAGGTGTGGAAATTTCCGCTCCTGGCCCTGTTCACCATTCGGTTTTATTTTTTTGTACTCTTTAAGATGCAGGGCTTTGGCTTTCTGTATCTGCTCAGTCTCGCGGCTCTCATGAGCCTGCCTGCCACCTATCAGGTGCAGAAGAGCCTGCAGTATTACTCAAGGCTTGAGCTGCCCTCCCTGGTCGGACAGCTGCCGCCTTCCAGAGTTGATGGCCTTTTCCATCTGGTGCCGGCTGCAGGACAGCCTGATTACAAGGTGATCTATACGAGTTCGGGAGTAGCGACCCTTGTGTATAATCCTGGCGATCGGCCCCTCGATGCAGAGGCGCGCGGCGCACTGATTGAGCTGGGCAGCAGCGATCTGATCCTGCATGGCGACAGGGAGGATACCAGAGTGCCGTATTCTGCCTTCCTTGTGAGCAACAGCGAGTTTGAGCCGCTGAACAGTGCCATTGCCATGGATAGGATCTTCAACTGTTCATTTCTGATTCTGGCCTTCATCATTTTCCTGTGGTTCTATGTGCTGCTCTTTTTCAATGCGCTGCTCGCTGCCCTGTTCGGCAAGTTTCTCATGCTCTTTATCGCCGGCATCAAGATTGGCTATGAGAATACGGCCAGACTGTGTGCCTATGCCAGTACTCTGGTGGCGGTGATCCTGGTGCTGCAGTGTTATGTGCCGCTGCCCATCTCCATGTCGGTTCTGATGTTTGTGCCGCTCATCTACTGCATCCTGTTTGCCCGGGAGTTCAAGCGCGAGCTAATGCAGCTGGGAGTGCAGGGCTTTGCCGAGAAGTATGGCTTTAAGGTTGCAGATGCGGCTGCCAGGCAGCGCACCAGACAGCAGGCCATCGACAGGCTGACCGGCCGCAGCAGTGAGTATGAGGAGAGTCAGCAGCAACAGGACGCTTCGCAGAGCGCAAAAGCTGCAGACAATTCCAGCGATAAGTGTGAAAACGATGAGCAAGTTCAAAAAACTGCGGAAAAAACAACCGAAAATTCAGCCGTCGAGATTAAGAGAGGGCATAATAAAGATCAGCGTAAGGATGATCAGCGAGGCTCGGGGTTCTTCACTCCGTAAAGCTAGATGAATTATAAAAAGATTTGCATTAGTTTCTTCTTATTATTCTGCTGTCTGTTAGGCAGTCGAGTGCAGGCTCTTGAGATCACGGTCGATAATCAGACCGAAGCCAAGGTGTGCCTGGCTTTTTCGTATTTATCCTCAGAAGAGCAGAGCTGGGTAGTCGACGGATGGTATAACGTTGAACCCAAGCAGCAGGCTCAGATCAATCTTAATACAGATAATGATATGTATTATCTGTATACCGAATTTTCTAACGGCAAGAAGATAGAAGGCGGTCCGGGTGCGGTTAATCTGAGAGTACTGGATGAATCCTTCTATTTCAAGCAGGATGATGTGCCTTCGGAAGAGGCGAGAACGGTCAGTTTTCTGCGGGCTCGCAGCAATGGGAATAAGGCCAATATCAAGATTAAATAACTAGCTGACGCTAGGTGTCTAAGGTGTGCAGATTGAAAAGCTTGAGTAAATTGTGGCTAGTGTTGTTAAGTCTCGGACTTGCCTTCAATGTCGTGGCAGCTGAGCCTGAGATGGTTGAAGAAGAGGACGAGGAGGAAATCTTCCCGAAGATGCATCTGCGGCTTGGACATACTGCAGCTCCTACTCATGTACTGCATAAGGCTGATCTGCTCTTTGCCCGTGAAGTGGCGCAGCGTACCAACAATCGGGTGCAGATTGACGTCTATCCAAGCTTTGAATTAGGTGATCAGGACAGTCTCGTAGAGCAGGTCAGCATGGGCTCGGTAGACATGTGCCATGTTACCCAGAGTAACACCACCTCCTATGTGCCGCGCATGTACGCGATGACTCTGCCTTTTATTTTCCGTGATTATGCCCATTCCCACCGCGTTATCGACAACTTTCTGGAGAAATGGGAGAATGAGGGCTATGAGCAGGTGAATATTCATCTGCTGGCTATCTATGATTACGGCTTCCGCTATCTGACCACCCATGACCGTGAGGTGCATTCGGCTGCAGATGTCAAGGGACTGCGCCTGAGAGTGCCAAACTATCGTGGCGTCAAGGTAATGTTTGACAGCTTGGGAGCAGAGACCAAGACCATCAATTACTTCAGTCTCTATCAGTCACTTTCCAATGGTACGGTAGAGGCTCAGGAAAATCCTTTTGACACGATTCTGGCCGACGGCCTGTTCCTGTTGCAGAACCGCATTGCCTTAACCTATCATCATCTGGATACGCAGGATCTCATCATCAATGCCGACCTGTTCTACTCCTTTGATCCCAGACTGCAGCGTATCTTCTATGAGTCGGCCAAAAAAGCGCAGGCTCTGACCCGCGAGCTGATTGCCGAGAAGGATGAGGAAACCCTCTATGAGCTCAAGAAGAAGGGCATGGCGGTGAATGATGTCGATCGCAAATC
>JAILLS010000055.1 GCA_024693025.1 Succinivibrio sp.
ATGCTGCTATCAATATCCTAAATGAAGGATTGCGATTACTTACTGAAGCAGCCAAAACCTAAATATACAGTAGGGATGGAATAGCCCTAACTAAACGCCTGTGGACACTGTGTAAGACATCGAGTTACGTATCATCGTAACCAATGCAGTAGTGGTTGAAGCAGGAAGCTCCGACTTCTACAAGTCGGAGTAGTTCACAGCCAGCTTTGACAGATCAGCTTGCCAAAATCAGGATGGGCGCGCAGCTGCTCATTGGGATCGATGGCATAGCGGTGTTCTGCCTTCAGCAGCATCGGCAGATCGTTGACTGAATCGCCATAGGCAGAGGAATCCTCCCAGCCAAGCTGCCGCTCTCTGATAAAGTTGTCAATGCAGATCACCTTGCCTTCCTGATAGGGCACGGTACCAACCACGCCGCCTGTGATTCTGCCGTCACTATCCACGCCTATAGGCGCGGCTATGACATGGGGAATGCCTAAAGCCCGGCCTACCTCTCTTACGATATAGTCGGCCGTTGAGGAGACAATCACCAGCGTGTCATGGCGCTCCTGATGTGCACGGATGGCCTTAAGGGCCCCGGGCTTTACAAGCGGCACAATGCGCTCTCTGACCAGATTTCTGAGCACCTCCTGCTGCTGTGCTGCAGAGAGCGGCAGAAGCGGGCTGACCACATAGTCAAGAAACTGCGTGACCTTAAGCTTTCCGGCAAAGAAGCTCTGCACATAGCCTGGCAGAGGCTCAAGAAAATCTGGAGCGGCAAGCTGGCGCTCCACATAGTAGCGGGTGCTCTGATCATTGGTATCGCCGTTAATAAGCGTACCGTCCATATCAAAAAAAGCTGTTGCCATGCTAAATCTCCTCGGCACAGTCTGGGTAAAGGTAGGCTAAAGACTCAGAGTGGAGCAGGGGGCTCCTCAAGTCCCTGTTCAGGAGCGCTCTCATCAGCAGTCTTTGAGTCATTCTCCACAGCTTCTGCTGACTGCTCAGGATCTGCACTGTCAGGGGCAGAAGCTGAGGTCGGTGCGGCAGCTGTCTCCTGCTGCTTCTCACCTTCAGCTGAGCTTACGGTCTCGCTGCTGTCCTGCACCTCGAATTCTATCGGCAGAATGGAGAGCGAGGCATCTACCTGCCCGTCGATGATCTGGAAGGTGCGCAGCATGTCCTCATTGGGGATCTTGTAGCGGTAGCGCCAGGTGGCATAACCCTGATGATCATAGATGGTGACCTTGTCACGGGTGGCAAAGCCTAACTGAATAAGCAGCGAGCCTAAGGCCTTGTGCTGCGGAAAGAGGTCGATGCAGTCGGCAAACAGCGGATCCTGACCGTCGCGGCCGATGAGCCAGTCGAGATCATTACCCTTGTCCTTAAGACTGTCCTTTAAAAATCCGTATTCACCGTCGGCGCTGTAGGGATAGAGCTTGCCCTGATTGGAAATCGCTCTGCCGATGCAGGCCGGGCACATGACGGGGATGAGATTGTCTGAAAAGTTAAAGCCGCCGTAGCATTTTTCGAGCATCTCAAGATACTGTTCGGGGCCAAGGCCCAGGTTTTCGGCGATCTGCTCGATGCGCGGGCCGTACATATTCATGACATCCTCAGGTGTGTAGCCAAACAGCGTCTCGAGCGCCTGCTCGTTGGAGATATCCACCACAAAGGGCAGTCCCTCTGAGATCTCGGTGGCCAGCGCAAACTTGATATGGCCGGTGAGCAGACACCATTTGACCTTAGGTCCTGAGTGCTTGAGCACATTGAGCATGTCAAGGTAGAAGGAGATAGCCGCGGCCTGTTCACTCTTAGGCATCTGATGCACATAGATGAAGGGATAGTCATAATTGTCGATCATCACCACAATCGGCTGGTTATGGCGGTGGTGCAGGGTGAAGATCAGATTGGTGAACAGCGTCTTGGGCGTGTCATAAAAGGAGATGGAGGCCTCGATATGATGCTTCCAGTAGAGCTCCTGAATCTTTTCGATAAGGCCTGAGGCCAGGCCCTTGGCGGTAGGATCATGCAGACCCTTGAGGTCCAGCCTGATGACCGGACAGGCCGGCAGACCGGCCAGGCTTTCGGCTTTAGGCGACTTCTCGTCCACATCGCGGCCTAAAATCTGCGCGATGGTCTGTACCGCCAGTGAGAGTCCGAAACCGCGGGGCCTGATGAGCAGAAATACATTGGAATTACGGTGAACCGGAGTGTCATCAAGACGTCTGATCAGGTTGAGCATGCGATGGGACTGCGTCAAGTCTACAATGTCCGAGAAAATCAGATCGCGTAGGTTTGAATAAAGCGTGGTATTGGTAATCATTTTATCGCAGCTGTGCACCGTCGGGAGGGAGCGTCAACCACATCACGGTACCAAGAGTTCTGATCCTGGCTGCTTCCTTCCGAACCTGACCAATTAAACCAGAATCAAGTACGTGAGGACTGCGCGCTCCCATTGCGTATGCACATGATATAGAAAAATCAGGCAGTATGCAAGCTTCAGCACATCTGCTACAATGCCTGCATGCACACACAAATCTCAAGAACTTCACCTCCTAAAAAGCGCGCAGTCTGCGGCATTCTCCTGCTCGATAAACCGACGGGGATCTCCTCGTCGCAGGCACTTGCCAGAGTGCGCGGCATCTTTGCTGCCGCCAAGGGCGGTCATACGGGCGCGCTTGATCCGCTCGCTTCAGGCTGTCTGCCCATCTGTCTTGGGGAGGCTACCAAATATTCAGATTTCTTCCTAAAGGGACGCAAGCGCTATACCGCGGTGGGCAGGCTCGGACAGAGCACCACGACCTGCGATGCGGAAGGGGAGATCATTAAAACCGCACCTCTAGGCGACGCGCTTGAGCGGCTTGAGCAGGTGCTTGAGGGCTTTCGCGGCAAGATCGTGCAGGTGCCGCCTCTTTATTCAGCAGTCAAGGTAGGCGGCAAGCCCCTTTACCGTTATGCAAGGCAGGGCAGGGGGGCTGAAGTTGAAATTCCCAGGCGGGAAGTTGAGATCTATGAGCTCAAACTTATCGCTAAAAGTGAGGACAGCTTTCAGGTGGAGGTCTACTGTTCTAAGGGTACCTATATCAGAACGCTCATCAATGATATCGGCGAGGCTTTAGGCTGCGGCGCCTATGTCACGCTGTTGCGCCGGCTTGAGGTCGAGGGGCTGCCCAGACGTGAGCTTATCGGTCTTGAGGAGCTGCAGGCTATCTGTGATGCACGCGAGGATAAGCATGACTACTCGACTCTCGATGCCTGTCTGTGTTCCGTGGATGAATGCATGAGCTATCTTCCCGAGGTGAGTCTTACAAGAGAGCTTGCTCTGGATCTGTTCCATGGCGTGCGCATCGGCCCTGATTTTTCTGCCTGCACGCTTAGGGACTGTACTGTGGAGGAGAGTAAGCCCGTGCAGCTGCGCTGCCACGACAGCTTTATCGGCGTCGGCCATTTTGCCCACGGACTGCTGATCCCGGATCGGATGATGTCGCATCCTAAGGTTTAAATTATGCAAAGATTTCTGTTACTGTCTTTAGGCCTGCTTACGCTGCTGGGCTGTTCACCCAAGCCTGAGCTTAATGAGGCTATGATTAAAGATCTTATCAATCCGCTTCTGTCAAAGCAGGAGGTAATCATCAAGTCGCCAGGCTTTCCATCAAAGCTTGAGGCCATGGTGCTGGTGCTTGAAGATCCGAGCCTCCCTGACAATCAGCACAAGCGCTATCATCCTGCGGAGAAGCTTGGCTGGGAGCAGATGCTCGAGTATGCCAGAGCCTTTGAAAAGTCACAGGTGCTGCGTTTTGAAACCGGAACCTTTGATGAGCATGACTACTTTGATAAGCCTTTTACCTTTCATGGCCACAGGCTGCATATAGAAGGTGATCTGAAGCAGGATACCGTGATCCTGCCTGCCTTAGGCAAGGTCGGCTTCAAGCTCGGACGCTCCTGTGTGACCGAGGTCAGCTCCTTTACTGAGCCGGTCAAAGAGGGTAAGGATTATGTCTTTGACTTTACGGTCAAGGTTGGTGTATGCGAGCTTAAAAACTGGTCCAATCCTGAAATTCTCAGGCTGTCAGGAGTGGAGGCGGTGCTGCCGCAGAGCGTGACGCTTAAGGGCAGATGTCATCAAAAGAAATGTGCAGTAATTGCCGATAAATATATAGAAAGCATCTCCAAACCTAAGCTGTTATTTTGAAATAATACAAAAAAGGGGAGGGGGTTGACTCCTGTGAGCTGCGCAAAATTTGCGTAAATGGCAAAAATGCTAAGAAATATCTTAAAAAAATATTGAGCTAGGTCGCGAAGATTACAATTTAATGACCGCTTGTTTTGCCAAGAATCTATAATAAAAGTAATAAACTAGTGTCCAAGTTAAAACAGGTTAGCGATGACTAAAAGTATTTTTCTTCTTCTGGCTACGGTGCTGTCGGCATCGCTGCTATTGGGGTGCGATGATAAAAACGCCCCAAGTGTCGAGAATTTTACTAATGCTATCAATGCTGTACTTGTTTCAAGTAAGGCAGTAATTCCTGCGCCGGGTGTGCCTTCACATACTCAGGAGCAGACTACCTATATCGAAGATGTGACCGCACTTGAAAACATGGATAATAACTATACGAGATCAGACAAAAACAAGTTCCGGCGTCAGATCACCTATGCCAAGCTGCTGCAGTCCACCGGTATGGCCATGCTCAAGAAGGGTACCTTCCGCGATACCTCCTCCCGCGGTGAAATCAAGCAGTATTACGGATATATTGTGACCTTCAATGACAAATATGCCAAAGACGTGGTTAAGTATCGCGACGGCAAGATCGGTCTGGTTGCAGGCTTTGTCGGCGTGGAGAAGATTTTAAAATACACCGAGCCTAAGGATATCAAGGGCAAAACCACCTCCTATGTGACCTATACCAGAACCGTGATCAACCGCCCTGAGTGGGCCACTGATACCGTGCTTGACTATGCGGGCGTGAAGAATCACTTAAACGGCAAGCAGACAGCCAAGCTGGTGCTGAGCGAAACAGGCTGGAAGGTTGACGGATACCGCGGACACGGTCTGAAGATGACCCGCGGCGGCAAAGGCGGCGGTCAGGATGTGGACGAGGATTAGCCCTCCTGCTTACAGTTTCACCGGTTCTTATCAGTTTAAAATCTGACAGCAGTTTAGATGAGCAGCTGCACTGCTCAGTTTGACAGGGTCTTCACCCTGTTTTATTATTTTTTGAGGTACTAAAAAATCCCCGTGTTAAGCTGGGAATTATACATAAGGAGCAAGGCATGGATCGTTCAGTAGTGGTGCATAAGTTAATTGACATACTCTTAGCTACAATGCCATCCTGCGCCGATCAGGCCAGTAAGTTCGGCACTGATTATGAATCACAGCGTGCTCTGCTGCGCGGCCTCATGAATATGACTGATCCAAGACATACGCTCTCTGAGGAGTATTTTAAGCTGCAGGATGAACTTCTGCAGGATGAGCTTGCCGATAAGCAGCTCGTGGATGTGCTGACACTGCCGCCTAGCAAACTCAATCCGCAGCTGCGTCTGTATCAGGGCGATATCACCACGCTCAAGGCCGATGCGATCGTCAATTCCGCCGATCCTTCCCTGTTAGGCTGCTTTATTGCAGGTCATCACTGCCTTGATAACTGCATTCACTCGGCAGCAGGTCTGCAGCTGCGCTTTGCCTGCAAGCAGCTTTTAGACAAGCACGGCAGCGCGCTGAGCAAGGTCGGGGCAGCCATGTGCACCAAGGCCTATAATCTGCCCTGTCAGGCCATCATTCATACCGTCGGACCTCAGGTGCTCTGGCAGCTGGGGGAGAGCGAGGAGGAGGCGCTTAAGACCTGCTATCGCTCCTGCCTCTCGCTGGCCCGCAATCAGGGCTTCAGGAGCCTGGTCTTCAGCTGCATTTCAACCGGCGAGAACCGCTTCCCGCATTCAAGAGCAGCCGCGCTCGCGGTCAGCACCGTCAATGAGGAGCTTACCGAGCATCATGACAATTTAGTTGTGATCTTCAATACCTTCAAGGAGGTGGACACGGAGATCTATGCGCATCAGCTCGACCCTAAGCCTGACACCAAGCCTGAAGAGCTGCATCCTTTCTTCAATGAAAATCTCTTTTAGCTAAGGCTTTGGGCGGCAAGCTTTGAGCGGTGCTCAAGATAGCGGGCGGTCTGTACAGCCCTCTCCTTTGCCTCAAGCTCCCGCTGCGCAAAATAGGCCTCATCAAGGCGGCCAAGCCTGCCGGTGAACTTATAGAGCAGCTTCAGAGCCTGTTCAATGACCTCAAGAGGCAGATCTGAGATGAAGTGAACCTCTTCGCTGAAGCTGGTAGGGCACAGATAGAGGGCGGCGGCCAGCACCCGGGGCTCCTGCCTTTTGCCGCGATGCCACAGATGCGGCAGCTGCGTGCCGAAGCTGTCGGCATCGGGCAGAAAGAAAGCCCCGTCGGTAAGATCGAGATCAATGGCGCGTTCTTCGCGCCTCAGCCAGCGCCTGGCAAGATCCTCTCCACTCTGCGGCGGCTGGCAGAGCATCAGCCAGGCCGGTGAGATGGCCATTCTGGCAAAGTCTTCAAGCTCGGGATCAGCGCAGAGTCTGACCAGAAGAGTGCCGATGGTCTGACAGGTCTGCTCGTACTTCTCGCCTGTAAGCCTGCCTGACAGCCCCTGCACGAGCGGCAGGCGCTCCTCGCTCAGATAGGTATAAAAATCGAGATGATCAGCCGAGGCCTGTTTTAAGACCCTGACCGGCACGGGCAGATCATAAGCTGTAAGCCTTTCACTCAGTGCTCTGAAATTAAAGCTGAGAATAATATCGGTTTTTACCTGCTTGTCGTGGTTGAGACTCTGGGTCTTGAAACTGTGCTCCTTAGCCGTGACAATCCCCAGCTCCTGAAGATAGTCAAGACATTCCTCAACCTCCTGAGGGGCAATGCGCAGCGAGCGGGAGATCTGATGGGTATGCTTGCGCAGGTTGAAGTCCTGATGTTCAGGCAGGGAGTACCAGTACAGGAGCAGGGAGAGCACCTGCGGGAGGCGATCGGCAGGAGTTCTCCTGAGCACTTCAAGTTCAGGATAAAAGGGAATGCGGGTCAGACCGTGCCATTGCATGATAAAAACTCTCCACAGACTTAATGAAACCTTATTGTAGTCTAACTTGCTCAGAGCTCTTTATAAAATTAGCTTTATTTTAGGTAAAAAGAATTGAAAATTGATGCGTAATAGCCTAAAATTTCACTCAAATTATATTTTGCTATTCAAATAGTTATTAGCCTTGACTAAAAATTAGATCTGTATTTTCCTAGCACTAGACTTGGCTAGAGTAAACCTCAAAAACTGGTGGGCGTGTGGACAATTTAACGAATATTTATTATGTGTTTCTGATAGGCGGTGTGCTGCTGACCTTTGCTGTCCTGGCCTCCAAGCTCTCGGCGGTAGTGGGCACGCCATTGCTGCTGCTGTTCTTGGGCATCGGCATGCTCTCTGGTGAAGACGGCGTCTTTATCCGCATTATCTATAATGACTATACCTCCGCCTTCTATATTGCCAATCTGATGCTGGCGCTGATCCTGCTTGACGGCGGACTGCGCACCAATTTCTCGCTGATGCGATCGGTGGCCAAGGAATCTCTGCTGCTGGCGACGGTGGGCGTGTTCATCACCTCGTTTCTGACCGGCTGTGCCGCCTATCTCATCCTGCATCTGTCCTTTATTCAGTCGCTGCTGATAGGCGCGATTGTGGGCTCTACCGACGCTGCGGCTGTGTTTTCGCTGCTCGGTGACGGCGGGGTGCATCTGAAGACCAATGTGTCCTCCTGTCTGCAGATTGAGTCTGCGACCAACGACCCGATGGCCATTCTCCTGACCACGATTGTGCTGGCCTTCCTGACGGGAGAGGCCGGCTCTGCCTCCGATGTTTCCCTGCTCTTTTTATCTCAGTTCGGTCTCGGTACGATCCTAGGCATCCTGTTCGGTATGTTTGCCAGACTGCTTGTAAGCTCCATCAGTCTGGGTGCGGGGCTCTATTCACTGCTCGTCATCGGCGTGGGTCTGGTGGGCTATTCAGTCACCGCTGCCTTAGGCGGCTCAGGCAACCTTGCCATCTTTATCATCGGCATGGTGGTGGGCAATCAGAAGACGCGGCAGATCAGCTATATTCTGCCGGTGGGCGAGGGTATTACCTGGCTTGCCCAGATCACGCTGTTCCTCATGTTAGGTCTGCTCGTGACTCCGCACATGATGTTTGACTATCTCATTCCGGGCGTGGTGGTGGCCATCGCGATCACCTTTGTGGCCCGTCCGCTCGCCGTCTTTCTGTGCATCAAGCCGTTTTTCAGACAGTATTCCACACGCGATCTGCTCTTCATGTCCTGGGTGGGGCTGCGCGGCTCCGTACCGGTGGTGCTGGCCATCTATCCGGTGATGGGTGACGTGCGCAATGCCCAGCTTTACTTTAATGTGGCCTTTGTGGTGGTGCTCTTCTCGCTTCTGGTGCAGGGGATGTCGATTGTACCGATGTCCAAGCTGCTTAAGGTGTTTGCGCCTTCAGGAGCAGCGCCTATCACCAAGTCACAGGTCGGGATTATGGTCTCCGATGACTATGAGTTCTTCAACTATCGCGTCAAGCGCGAGGGCATGCAGGGCGTGTGCCTCAGAGATATCTCCTTCCCTAAGCGCACCTCGATAGCCGCTATTTTCCGCGACGGCTATATGTTAAAGGCCAGCGGCGACTTTGTGCTGCAGAAGGAGGACATCGTCTCGATTATCGGCAGCAGCTCCGATGAGCCGCTGCTCAACTCCATCTTCTCGCAGGATAAGCAGTTAAAGCAGCGTCCGCCATACGCCGGTCACAAGATCCTCGACGGCAAGACCAAGATGAGCACCCTGGCTGAGCAGTACAATATCGAGCTGACCGACTTTGAGAAGACCATTACCTTAAGCGCCTTCATGTCCTATCACATCGGCGGCTTCCCTAAGCCCGGCGATTTTGTCAGTCTCATCAATTCAAGTCTGGTCGTGGTGGCGCAGGCAGGCGATACCGTCACACGGGTGGGTCTGTATCTGCTCTCCGAGCCAACCTTCGTCAAGTCGCTGGTCAAGCCTAACCGCAAGACCGCACAGACTGAGGAGAGCGTCGGCGAAGAGGTCAAATAAGGCCTGCGCCTTTACACCCTGACCGAGCATTAGAGCATGTCACAGCCCATTCTGCACAGTCTCAAGCAGTTTTATCAGGAACTCTGCACGCATTCTGAGGAACTGTTGCGCCTGGATTTTGTCAGGCTGCGTGCTCAATGTGTGCGCCTGCAGCACGAAAAGCAGGTGCAGAGCGTCAGGCTTGAGGAACTGCTTGCAGCCTATGAGACAGCGCGGCATAGCTATGCTGAGCGCCTTGAGAGCCTGCCTGAGCTTAACTATGAGCAGAGTCTGCCGGTCATGGATCGGCATGCAGAGATTGTCGCCGCGCTAAAAGAGCATCAGGTGGTGATTATTGCCGGTGAAACCGGCTCAGGCAAAACCACGCAGATCCCTAAGATGTGTCTTGAGGCCGGACTTGGCAGGCATGGGATGATCGGGCATACCCAGCCGCGCCGCATCGCCGCACGGGCAGTGGCCCAGCGCATTGCGCAGGAGCTGCATGAAGGCTTAGGTCAGAGCGTGGGCTACAAGGTGCGCTTTACCGACGTGGTCTCCGAGCACTGCTTTATCAAGCTGATGACCGATGGTATGCTGCTCTCGGAAACCGCCGCAGATCGGCGCCTGTATGCCTATGACTGCATCATCATTGATGAGGCGCATGAACGCTCGCTCAATATTGATTTTCTGTTAGGCTATCTGAAGCAGCTTCTAGTCAAACGTCCTGAACTAAAACTCGTGATCACCTCGGCTACCATCGATGTGGAGCGCTTCTCGGCGCATTTTGGTAATGCGCCTGTCATTCAGGTCTCAGGACGCACCTATCCTGTGGAGCTGGTCTATCTTGACGAGCAGAGCGCTTTACATGCAGATGAAGAGGGCAGCGATGAGGATGAGCAGGAGAGCTATGATCTCAAGCACAGTGTGCTCAGGGCACTACAGTATCTTTACCATAACCACGGGCGGGGGGATACCCTGGTCTTCCTGCCTGGCGAGCATGAGATCCGCGATCTGCATCTGTTCTTAAACCGCCAGAAGCTGCCTGGCGTGGAGGTGCTGCCTTTATATGCGCGCCTGGCCTTCTCCGAGCAGAACAGGATTTTCGAGCCTCACACGCAGACGCGCGTGGTGCTTGCGACCAACGTGGCCGAGACTTCGCTGACGGTGCCGAATATCAGATATGTCATCGATCCCGGCAAAGCCAGAATCAGCCGTTATTCACCGCGCACCAAGGTGCAGCGTCTGCCGATTGAGAATATCTCCAAGGCCAGTGCCAATCAGCGCGCCGGCCGCTGCGGCCGTGTCATGTCAGGCGTGTGCGTCAGACTCTATTCAGAAGCTGATTTTGAGGGGCGGCCTGAATTTACCGATCCTGAAATTCTGCGCACCAATCTGGCGGCCGTCATTCTGCAGATGGTGGCGCTGCATCTAGGTGATGTGGAGAGCTTTCCGTTTCTCGATGCGCCGCAGCCGCGTCAGATCACCGATGGTCTGCGCCTGCTTGAGGAATTAGGCGCCTTGGAGAAGGCACGCGGGAAGCAGACCTCAGAGCTCAGGCTGACTGAAATCGGCTTAAGGCTTGCGCGTCTGCCCTGCGATCCGCGGCTTGGGCGCATGCTGCTTGAGGCTGACCGCTATCGCTGTTTAAGCGAGCTTTTGCTGATTGTCTCAGGGCTGTCGGTGCTTGATCCGCGCGAGACTCCGCAGGATAAGCTCGAGGCCTCCCGCACCCAGCATGCGCGCTTTAATGATGAGAAGTCAGACTTTCTGAGCTATATCAAGCTCTATCAGTATATTGCTAGGCTGCAGCAGGAGCAGTCCAATACCCAGTATAAACGCACGCTCAAAAAGGAATTCATCTCCTACCTGAGGGTGCGCGAATGGTTTGATGTGCTAAGGCAGCTGCGCTCGACCTGTCAGGTGCTAAAGCTTAAGTTCAATGACAGGCCCGGGGATTATGAGAGCATTCACCGCTCCATTCTCACCGGTCTGCTCTCGCAGATCGGCATGCTCGATGACAATGAGAAGAATGTGTACCTAGGCGCCCGCGGAGTGAAGTTCTATCTGCACCCCTCCTCGGTGCTTGCCAAGAAGCATCCTAAATGGATCTGTGCCTCCGAGCTCTCTGAGACCTCACGCCTCTTTGCGCGTACCTTAGCTGAAATCGACCCCTCCTGGGTGGAGTGGGCCGGGGCGCATCTTATCAAGAAGAGCTATACCGAGCCGCACTGGTCCAAGAAGCAGGGAGCGGTGCTGGCCCATCTGAATATTACCCTCTATGGACTTATGGTGGTAAGAGATCGCCTCTGCCAGTACAGCAAGGTGGATCCGCCGTTCTGTCACAGTCTGCTGGTGCGCGAAGGTCTCGTGGCAGGTGAGCTTAACGGCAGCTATAGCTTTCTGGACCATAATCGCGAGCTGATTGAGAGCGTGGAGCATGTGGAGGACAAGCTGCGCCGGCGCGATCTGCTCGTCGATGAGGAGACCCTCGCTGATTTCTATACAGGCCTTGTGCCGGCTAAAATCTGTACCGAGCGGGATTTTAAGCACTGGTGGGACAGACTTGAGCACAAGGAGCGGGAGAAGCTCAATTTCAAGCTGGAGCAGGTGGTGACTGCCAAATATCAGGATCAGCAGGACAAGCTTTATCCTGAAAGCTGGGTGCAGGGCAAATTCACGCTGCCCTTAAGCTATGTGTTCAAACCTGCCGACCCTTATGACGGGGTCAGCGTGCATATCCCCGTGAGCATTTTAAACCAGGTCAAGGGCGATGATTTTCTCTGGCAGGTGCCGGGCCTTAGAGCCGACTTTTTCACCGCGCTGATTAAATCGCTGCCCAAGCGCCTGCGCAAGAATCTCATTCCTGCCCCTGAATTTGCGGTGGCGCTGCAGGAGGCTTTAGCTGACAAGCAGGGACAGGCGCTCTATGAGAGTGCCTCAAGATCACTGACGCGCATGGGCGGGGAAGTGGTACAGCCTGAGGATTTTGATCTCACCACCATCCCTGAGCATCTGTTTATCACCTTTATTGTCGAGGATCTTAAAGGGCAGGAGCTGATGCATGGCAAAAACCTGCGTGAGCTGCAGAACCGTCTGCAGCAGAAGACGCAGTCGGCGCTGCAGACTCTGGCCAATACCCGCAGGCAGCAGCCTGCCACTGACAGCTGGAGCTTTGGCAGTATTGCGAGGTTCAAGCAGCAGAAGCATGGCGCGCTTGAGTTTACCGTCTATCCTGCCCTGACCGAGAAGAGCTCCGGGGTCAGTCTTGAGGTGTATGACACGCAGGAGCAGCAGCAGCGCGTCATGTGGCGCGGCCAGCGCCGCCTGCTGTTTTTAAATCTCAAGCAGCCTACCACCTATCTTGGCAATCATCTGCCCAACAAGTCCAAGCTTGCCATGTACTATCAGCCGATAGGCTCGATAAGCGAGCTCATTGCAGATCTGACGCTGTGCAGCATCGATGCGCTGATGAGGGAGGCGGGGGCTCCGGCCTGGAATCAGCAGGAATACGCCGCGCTCTATGACTATGTGCGGGCCAATCTCAATGCCAAAGCTCTGGAGCAGGCGGCACTGCTTGAGCAGATCCTCGCGCAGGCGCATGAGCTCACCCGTCTTCTTAAGGGCAAGATTTCCCTGGAGCTTGCCAGAACCTATGCCGATGTGCGCTCTCAGCTTGACAGTCTTGTGTACAAGGGCTTTTTATCCGAGACGAAACTTGAGCATTTAAAGGAGCTGCCGCGCTATCTTGAGGCGGCCAAGGTCAGACTGATCAGGGCGCCTAGAGATCTTGCCAAGGATCTTAACTGTATGCGCATTCTAGAGGATGTCACCACAAGCTATGAGAATGCCCGGGGACATTACAAGAAGGGTCAGGAGCCGGAGGCCTTAGGCGAGGTCAGATGGATGCTTGAGGAGCTGCGCGTCTCCTTCTTTGCCCAGAGTCTGGGCGTCAAGATCCCCATCTCCTCAAAGCGCATCGATAATGAACTGCAGCGCATTCTGACGGAGACTCTAGAGAGCTGAGTTATAAAAGGGCCTAAGTTTCTGACCTGCTCTATGATGCGCTATAATCAGAATTTTAAGGCAGGTTGTAAAAAGGCAGCGAGTTTTTTTTTGCGGTTGAAGGATATACGCATGAGACGTTTAAATGAATTACAGGAGCTTTTTCAGTTTATCCAGGAAGCTTTTTTTGTCAAACCGGTAAGCGAGGGCTGCTATCAGGCGGCAAAGCTTGATGACAGGCTGATGGTGAGCTGGAAGATCACCTCCACTGCATCGTCTGACAAGCTCTCAGCTAAGGTACGCAAGCAGGTGGAGAGCGGCAGGCAGGACGGGGAGGTTATGACTCTCGGTGAGGCCCGGGTGTACTTTGAGGAGCAGGGGGACAGACTAGTCCTGCATACCGAGCAGACCACGGTGCAGCTTGAGCCGGCGTTTGACAGGTTCAAAAAGGCCGATAGCGAGGTGATCTCGATTTTAGCGCAGCGCTGTCTTGACTATCCGGTCATCAAAAAGGAGCTAGCTGACTTTCTGGGGCGTGAGCTGTCAGAGCTTGGCTTTGTCTTCATCCCTAAGGATATCCTCTCGCTGCGGGTGCTCATCAACAATCCTTCCACCCGTCTTGGCGAGATCGAGGTCGGGGAGCTGACCGATCTGAGCTATGCCTTCAGCCTCTATGCTGACAATCAGGTGCAGGAGAATCCGCGCAAGGATTTTTCAGGCGTTGAACACTGGAATACCTCCAAGGTCAGGAATATGCTCGGCGTGTTTGCCGGCTGCGTAAATTTCAATCAGGATATCTCAGGCTGGGATGTCTCAGCTGCCGAGAAGATGGATGTGATGTTTGCCAGCTGCAAGCATTTCAATCAGGATCTCTCAGGCTGGCACGTCGAGAACTGCACCAGCATGAAGGGCATGTTCTACAAATGTGAAAGCTTCAGTCAGAATCTCTCGGCGTGGCAGACCTCTAAGGTTACCGATATGTCCATGATGTTCTGCGGCTGCAGGAACCTGACCTGCGATCTGCATGAGTGGTCTGTGGACAAGCTGCAGCATGATGAGAGCATGTTCCAGGACTGCAATCTTGCCGATGAGCTCAAGCCTGCGCTGCCTTCGAATGATTTTAAGCGTGAATACTATAATAAATACGTCGGCCCTGACTCTAAGCGCTATCAGCGCGAGGAGATCTTCAAGAAGATCGGGCTGCTCATCGCCTTTATCATTGTGGTGTTCTGCTTCTCCATTTTCAATCAGCAGTAGCCATCAGGCAAAAAACACGCAGACAGCACGAAAACAGCAGAAAAAGACTTTATTTTTAGAGTATTTCCGTGCTCGTGTAATATACTTAAGAGGTCCCCACTCAGGAGATCTCTTATGCGTTACCTCAAGGCTATACTGTGCGGTCTTGGCATGTGCCTGACCGCTTTTGCACAAGCTGCGCCCCCTACCTATGTGATGCGCAGCGCCCATCCATATTTTCTCTCCGATCTGCATAAGGAAATTACCTCTCTGCAGACTCTGGAGCTTAAAGAGAGCACCGGCGGACGGCTGCTCATCAAGCAGTACTCGGCACCACAGAACAATACCGATGCAGATTTCATCAAACTCATCAAGTCAGGCAAAATTGAAGGGGCGGTGGTCACCCTGACGGAGCTGGTGGAATATGCGCCTAAGTTTAATCTGCTGTTAGCGCCTTATCTCTTTGATTCCTATGAGGTGGCCTACAAGGTGCTTGATGATTATCTGCTTGCTTGGATGAACAAGATTTTAGAGGAGCAGGATCTCTATGTGCTCGGCACCTTTGTGTTTGGGTTCAGGGCCATTACCACCGACAAGCTCAAGCTTGAAGATCCCGAGCAGTTTGCCGGAATTAAGTGTGCAGTCAATGACGTGCCGCAGTTTGAATATGCCATGCAGGCGCTCGGTGCTGACGCGGTGCGTTATGTGGATGACAAGGCTTTTTTAATGGATCTGAAGCAGAATAAGATTGCCTGTCAGGAATCGACGCTGGCCAAAAATCGCTATTATAAAATCTACAAATATCATCACTATCTTGTGCTGACGCATCATATGCTCGATTTCAGACCGTGGGTGGTGAGCAGAAAATTCTATGATGCGCTGCCTCCTGAGCTTAAGGAGAAGTTTAAGGAGAATGTCAGGGAGGCGCAGCAGATCAATCGGGACATGCTGCATAAAAGCGAGCATGAGCATATTGCCAGTCTCGTCAAAGAGGGCATGGAAGTGGTCAAGCCGCGGCTTGATCCTCTCGTCAAGCACATGAAGCCTGCCTATAATGCCATCAACCGCAAGGCTGGCGGCAATAATGAATTATTCAGACTGCTCTATCAGATCGGCAAAATCAGATACGGTTTATAAAGGACGGAGATCAAAGATGAGAAATTGGATTGTCTTAGGAATCATGGGACTTCTGTGCTGCCTGAATCCTGCATTTTCCGAGGAGAGTGCAGCTCCCTTCCTGATGCGCCACGGGTATCATGTCTACGATGCGCCCTGGCATCTGAATGCCGGCATTACCTTTACGCAGTGGGTGGAGGAGGACTCTAAGGGGCAGATCAAGGTGGATACCTCCAACAATTATGATCTGCGCTTCAATGAGGATCTGTTTTCCTACCTGACCGAGGGTAAGCTCGATTCGGCGGTGATCACCCTGGAGAACCTCGCCGAGCATAATCCAAGGTTTAATATGCTGTTTCTGCCTTATCTGTTTGAAAACAGCAGGATTGCCCATAAGGTGATGGATGAGTATCTGCTCGACTGGATCAACGGCAAGCTCAAGGAATACAATCTGGTGGCCCTGGGCATTCTGGATTTTGGCTTCAGACAGATCTGCTCTAATGATCCGAACCTCAAGGGACTTGAGGATCTGCAGCGGGTCACCCTGGCTACACAGGATCGTAAGTCCTTTGTCAACGCCATGGCTAAGATCGGGGTCAGGCTGCGCATGGTGCCGTTTGAGGATCTCTACAAGATGCTGGCTTTGGGTGTGGTGGATGGAGCGGAGCATATGCTCTCGGTGATGGTGGCCAAGCAGCTGTTCAGAGTGCAGAAGCATCTGTATCTGTCCAATCATTTCTATGAGTTCATGCCGATGGTCTTCAGTATAAATTTTCTCAACAAGCTGCCAGCAGATCTGCAGCAGACGCTTAAGGCCACGGTGAAAAGAGCGCAGCAGCTCAATCGTGACATGTGCGAGCAGAATGAAAAAGAATATCTTGAATACCTTAGGGATAACGGCATGCAGGTGCATCAGCTGCCTTATGATTCCTTCCGCGACAAAATCGACGCGGCCTATGAGAATATCGGGCAGACGGTAGGCTCAGGTGATGATCTGTGGCAGCTGTTCTTTGAGATCAGCCGTGCTCGCTATGCCTTTGAGGATAAGCGCACCGAATAGGGCAGAGCAGTAAATGTTCCTGACTAAAATTATTGGAGCAGCGGCACAGCTTCTGAGCCGCTACTTTGCACTGTGGGTGGTGCTCTCTGCGCTGCTCTCCTATCTTGTCCCTGAGCTTTTCACTCATCTTGCCGCCTATATCCCGCTGCTGCTTGGACTGGTGATGTTCGGCATGGGTCTGACCCTAAAGCCTTCTGACTTTGCTGAAGTACTGAGGCGTCCTTTTATGGTCTGCGTCGGCATCCTCGGGCAGTTTGTCCTGATGCCGCTGATTGCCTATCTTGTCTGTCTTGCCTTTGCGCTGCCGGATGAGCTGGCCATCGGCGTGATTCTGGTAGGCTGCTGTCCTGGCGGCACGGCCTCTAATGTCATGAGCTATCTTGCGCGCGGCGATGTCTCCCTGTCAGTTACCATCACCGCCTGTACCACGCTGCTTGCACCGGTGGTGACTCCGGCTCTTATATATCTTGCGGCCAGTACCTGGGTCGAAGTGTCAGCCCAGGCGCTGTTCCTCTCGATTGTCAAAGTGGTCCTGCTGCCGATTGCGCTTGGCGTGCTCCTGAATGTCTGCGCCTCATCTTTGGTGCGCAGACTCACGGTGGTTTTGCCCAGCGTCTCAGTGCTCGCGATTATCGCTATTGTCTGTGCCGTGGTGGCAGTCAGCAGGCCCTCACTGTCCTCGACTGCACCGCTGCTGCTTTTAGTGGTGATCCTGCACAATACGCTGGGTCTTGCATCTGGCTATCTGCTCTCACGCTGTCTGCATCTGCCCTCTCCTGCATGCAGAACGCTGTGTTTTGAAATCGGCATGCAGAACTCGGGCCTGGGCGTGGCTCTTGCGATGGCGCATTTTGGTCCGCTCTGCGCGCTGCCTTCGGCGCTGTTTTCAGTATGGCACAATATTTCAGGCCCGCTGGTGGCCGCGCTCTTTAACCGCACTAAAGACGCTAGACACTAGACAGAGCCTAGGTTACTTCAGAAAAAATCCGATCTGTAAGAAAAAAAGCAGGAACCCTGCCGCCGTATGGCGGCAGGCAGCTGTGTTTAGGAGTTTAAGATAAACTCGAGGAAGACCTGCTTGAGAAAGTCAGTGGAGAGCTCAAAGCAGCGTTTGTCATTGTGACCTGGCTTTAGCTCCTGCGTGCAGTCAAAGGCTACGGTCAGCCCCTGCTCCGTACCGATGCCTGAGCTGTAGGCATGCTCAAGCAGCAGCTGGGCGCGCTTGGAGGTTAAGAAGCCCGGTTCGCCAGGTTCGGTATGAATGGAGCCATACTGCGGATTGTAGTAGTCAAGCACAGCGTTGGACAGATGCAGATTGCAGATCTGATTGCCGAACAGATCCAGAGTGCTGTTGAGCTCCTCATGATTTAAAGCCACATGGGAGGTATCAAAGCACAGATAGACATTGTGATGAGACTTGCAGACCAGATCCAGCAGCTCCTTGACATCACTGGACAAGCTTAGGATCTTGCGCTCCTTGGTGTTGTCACTCGGCTTCAGATAGAGATTGAGCTGCTGTTTGGCGGCATAATCGGCAATTTCACTGACCGAGTTGATCAGCGAGCGGTAGCATTCTGAGCGCTGTAAAATTCCGACATCGGCCCCGCAGGTAAAGCCTATAGCGGTAGCTCCGGTCTCTTTGGCCTCGGCACAGAGCTTTTTGACCGCCTCCACTGCCTCAAGGCGCATCGGCTCATCCAGGGCGCACAGATGCAGCTTGTGGCTTCTGAGATAGTAGGAGCACCACACGGTGAGCCGATCGAGCTTATTGCCGGAGCTGCCCATGCATTTGCAGATGGCTGCCCGCTTGCTCTTGTCGGTAATGGGATTGATCTCAACTGATCGGTAAAATCCCTGCATGGAGAGATAGGCCACCTGATCTGCCATGAAATCTGCATCATTGGCATGCACCATAAAGGTCTTGTTTAACAGGGCTGATGGAATAATATAGTCACGTTTGGATAAGGCCACAGCAATTTACCTCGATTTAAATTGGATCTAGACAAAGCCACTAGGACTTGATTTATCTCATTCTAGTGGATTTTAGGTCAAGAGAAAGGATGCAACCTAGGTTTTTTGAGTACAGTAGCAAAAAGAAGTCAAGGTTTGGAGGTAAAACTATTTTTGCAAGGCTCAGCCATCCCTGATTTACTCTGCTATAATCGCGCCAGTTTAATGTTTAGGAAGGCTTGTTGCGATGAAAATGGGACTTAGAGCGGGGGGACTTGCCGCTGCGGTTTTATCGGCTGTCTGCTATGGCTTAAATCCTTTAGGCGCGCTCAGTCTGTATGCTGAAGGCCTTAATACCAGCAGCGTGCTGTTCGGCAGGTTTCTGTTCGGCTTTCTCATACTGCTGGTGTTTCTGCTCTGTGAGCATGAAAGAGTGGCGGTCAGCGCGCGTGAGCTTAAGCTGGTTATTATCCTGGGGCTGCTCTTTGCCATTTCCGCGCTCTCCCTCTATTCAGCCTTTCACTATATGGCCGCAGGCGTGGCCTCGACGCTTTTGTTTCTCTATCCGATGGTGGTGGCGCTCCTAATGGCCTGGCTGTTTCACGAGCCGCTGCCGCTTACCACTAAAATCGCGCTGGTTCTGGCCTTTACCGGCGTGGCCATGCTCTCGCTGGGCGATGATCTGTCCTGGAACTGGTATGGGGCATGGCTCGTGGTGATCTCCATTCTCTCCTATGCCGTCTATATGGTGATAGTCAACAAGTGCCAGCTCAGCATGTCCTCCTTAAAGCTTTCGGCCTTTGTCATGCTGTGCTGCATGCTCAGCGTGGCACTGTACGCAAGATGGGTAGCCTTTGAGCCTCTGCAGCTGCCGCAGACCTATCGCGGCTGGTTCTTCATGCTGATGCTCGCGCTGATCCCCTGCGTGTTCTCCATGGTGCTTTTAGCTGTAGCCATCAGGCAGGTAGGCTCCACCACTACCGCCGTGCTGGGCGCCTTTGAGCCGATTACGGCGGTCTTAATCGGCCTGCTGGTCTTTGATGAGCCCTGCAGTCTGGGACTGTTTGTCGGGATTGTGCTGATTCTGTTCGCCGTCAGCCTCATCACCGCGGCCTCCTCCTTCAAGACCCTGCGGCTTGGCAGGACTCTGAGCTCTGTGGAGCACCGCATTAGACACTGGCGTTATCGGCATGCGGCATAAAGCAATTGAAAAAAAACAGGCCCTTTGCTATAGTGTGAAGCACTCTACTCTATTACATCATAGAGGGATGACGGATAAAAGCTTGCCTGATTTACCTTTTCAGGAGAGTTTATGCATTGCAACCTACAATGCTGTTGTAAGATCCGCTTGGCTGCTTCTTTAGAGTCTAGCTCAGGTTAGGCTAGGGCAGTGCCTTCTTAGATTACATTGATATCCATTATTAGGACGAAGTTTTTATGCATAATTTTGTAAAGAAATGTGCCACCTTGGTGGGTATGGCCTTAGTTTCCATACCTTTATGGGCCAATGCCGCCTCCTATAAGGCGGAATACAGTCTCAGCGTGGTGCCGGGTCCGACCTCAGGCTGGGCTTTAACCGCTGAATATTTTACACAGCTGGTTAAAGAGCGCAGCAACGGCCGCATCAATATCAAGGTTTATCCAGCCGCTCAGCTGATGTCCGGCAAGCAGACTTCTGAATTCATGCTGCTGCGCAACGGAGCCATTGATTTTGCCATGGCCTCCACCATCAACTGGTCACCTCAGATCAAGGAGCTCAATCTGCCTGCTCTGCCGTTCATGATCGCGCATCAGCCGGATCGCTTCAAGGCCATGGATGCCATCTTAGCCGGCAAATCCGGCAAGGTGCTGATCGATGCGGTCGAGAAGAAAGGGGTGAAGTTCATCGGCTGGGCAGAAAACGGTTTCCGTGAACTGACCACCAGCAAGGGGCCGATTGCCACTCCTGCAGATCTCAAGGGTATGAAGATCCGCGTGGTCGGCAGCCCGATCTTTATCGAAACCTTCGATGCCTTAGGAGCCAATCCGGTCAACATGAACTGGAGTGAGGCCACCACCGGTTTCCAGCAGGGTCTGGTCGACGGTCAGGAAAATCCGACCAACGGCATCAATATCGGTCTTAAGATCTGGGACTATCATAAGTTCACCACCGACTGGCATTACATCATCGATCCTCTGCTGCTGTGCGCCAATCCTAAGATCTGGTCAGGCTTCTCCAAAGAAGATCAGCAGCTGCTCATCGAGTGCGGCAAGGATTCTGAGCAGTACGGCAAGGCTCTGTCCCGCATGGGTATGGATGACGGTAAGTCTTTAGCTCTGCTGCAGAAGTTAAACCGCGTGCCAGCCTATACCGATCCTTATGCCGAGATGGAAGCTCACGGCATGACCGTGACCAAGCTTACTCCTGAGCAGATCAACGCCTTCTATGAAGTGACCGCTCCGGTCCGTGAAAAATGGACCAAGATCATCGGAGAGGATTTAGTCAAGGCAGCTCTGGAAGACATGGAAAAGGTAGCGCAGTAGGCGCTAGAGACTAAAGCGGAACTGTTAAAGTTCCGCTTGTGGTATGTGAGATGCTGACTTTTCTGAATAAACATTTAGAGGAAATCCTAGGCGCGGTCATCCTCGCGCTCATGGTAGTGGTAGCCTTCCTGAATGTGGTGGTCCGCTACTGCACCAATTTTTCCTTTGCCTGGTCAGAAGAGGTGACCATCAACCTCTTCGTCTGGACAGTCATGCTGGGCACCTCGGCGGTGTTTCGGGATGGGGGACATCTGGGGATGAACCTTATCTACACCCACTGCAGGGAGAGCTTAAGACTCTGCTTTGCTGTGCTCTCCCTGGTGCTGAGCATCGCCTTCTTCAGCGTCCTGTTCTACTATGGTCTGTTTGAGGTCATCGATGAGATTGATCTCGAGGCCTCCTCAGAATCGCTGGGGATCCCGGTGTGGTGGTATACAGGGGCAGTACCCTTATTATCTGTGCTGATCTGCCTGAGAATCGTGCAGCGCTTTATGCATGATCTTGTGCAGCATAAGTTTTAATCTTTCCGAGGCCTGATATGCTTGAAGATCCAGCCCTGTGGCTGTTAGTCCTGTTTGCCCTCCCGCTGCTGGTCAGAGTACCGATTGCGATTGCTCTGGGCTTTGCCGCGATTGTGGTGGCCTGGTTCTGGGATCTCGGCCTGATGATGTTCTCCTATAATTTTTTTGCAGGCATCGCCAAGTTCCCGCTTTTGGCTATTCCCTTCTTTATTATTGCCGGCTTTATTATGGAGCGGGCCGGAATTGCCGCGCGGCTTATCGCCTTTATGGAAGTGCTGACCGGAACCATGACCGGCGGTCTTGGCGTGGTCACCGTGCTGGTGGCAACCTTCTGGGGCGCTGTCAGCGGCTCAGGTCCTGCCACGGTGGCAGCCCTAGGCCTGATTCTGATCCCGGGCATGGTCAAGGCAGGCTATGACCGGCCCTTCTCAGCCGCTGCCGTGTCCGTGACCTCGGGCCTGGCCATTGTGATCCCGCCTTCGATTGCCTTCATTATCTATGGCGGTATTGCCGATGTCTCGGTGCCCGCGCTGTTTGCCGCAGGCTTTATCCCGGGCCTCGTGGTGGCCATGTTCATTCTCGGGGCGGTGCTGATCATCTCGCATAAGTATGGCTATCGGGGCAAAAAGCCGGAGCTTGGGCTCTGGCAGGCCTTCCGACAGGCCTTCTTCGGCATTCTCGCGCCGGTGATTATCCTCGGCGGCATTTACGGCGGAGTGTTCTCTCCTACCGAGGCGGCTGCCGTGGCGGTGATCTACGGCCTGTTTGTCGGCTGCTTTATCTATAAGACCATCAACTCGCTGCAGGCGCTCTATGAGATTTTTGCCTCGAGCGTGCGGGCTACTGCAGTGGTGATGATTGTGGTGACCTGCGCCGGACTATTCTCCTGGGTAGCCTCGGCGGTGGGTCTGGTGGAAAAGGGCTCGCAGGTGCTGCTTTCTGTCTCTGAGCAGCAGTTTGTCGTGCTTTTGATGATCAATCTCATCCTGATCTTAGCCGGCATGCTGCTGGATGCCATCTCCATCTACTATGTGTTCCTGCCGTTCCTGCTGCCGATTGTGGCGCATTTCAACTGGGATCCGATCTGGTTTGGCGTGATGATGACCGTAAATCTGGCCATAGGTCAGGTGACCCCGCCGGTGGCGGTCAATCTCTATATGGGAGCGAATATCAGCGGCATCACCATGGAGAAGATCTCCGCAGCCGCGCTGCCGTTTATCTTTGCCGCACTGCTGGCCCTGGCGGTGATTATCGCCTTCCCGCAGCTCTCCCTGATGCTGCCGCATTTCCTGGGACTTGCCTAGACTCTTTCCTGACAGCCTTGCGGCTGTCAGGTCCTGCAAGCGCTGCTGCCTGGCGTTTTTAATTCAATCAGGCCCGGTTTGAAGACCTGCTCAGCCTTTTTCTGTGCCCTAAAACTACTCATATCTTAACTATTTTTCCTTGTTTTAAAGTAAGTTAAGCTGATTTGGCTAAACTGTGTTTGATAGTTGAACAATTATTCAACTGTTGTGCTATACTTGTTCACAGTTAAATCATTAGGGAGTTGAACCATGAAAATTCGTTGTGAGATTAAAGGTCTGGATTGCCCGCACTGTGCGGCTAAATTAGAGCAGATCTATCAGCAGGAGTTTGGCGGAGCCAGCCTGAACTTCTCCTTAAGCTCGCTGGTGCTTGATGCCTCCGAGGATGCTGATGAAGATGAGGTGGTGGAGCGGGCACAGCGTCTTGCCGACTCCTTTGAAGAAGGTATTACGGTAGAGCTGCGCGATTAAACGCTAGGGAGCTTGCTTGATGTTGTCGCAATTGAACCTGAGGCAGAAATTTGAGCTTGGCTATGCGCTCGTGCTGATGCTGATTCTTATCTATCTGCGCTATGTGACCTCCTTTGAGGCACCGCTTATTCTGCTTATGCTTACCTTAAGTGCCTATCTGCCTTTAGCGCTGCCGCTTCTGAGGGTGGCTTTTAAAACCCTGTGGCAGCGTCACCGCTTAAATGAGCAGTTTTTAATGATGCTGGCAACCGTGGGTGCCTTTGGCCTTGAGGATTATCCTGAAGCTCTGGCAGTGCTTATCTTCTACAGGATAGGCGAGCTGTTTGAAGGTTATGCTCAGGGCAGGGCGCATACCGAGATCACCGCGCTCATCAGGCTCAAACCCAGCTTTGCCCGCCTGCTTAAGGATGATGGCAGCGAGGAGCTGGTAAAGCCCCGCAAGGTAAGAATTGGACAGCTTATCCGCGTGCAGGCAGGCGAGGGCATACCATTGGATGGCATCCTGCAGTCTAAACAGGCGGTGCTTGACTGCTCGGCTCTGACCGGCGAGAGTGCCCCGGTGCTCGTGAAAGAAGGCGAGGAGGTGCTCTCAGGCTCTATCAACACCTCAAGTCTTATCGAGCTTAAGGTCAGCACGGATTATAAAAACTCCTCGATAACAAGGCTCATCAATCTTATCGAGGATGCCGCCGCCAATAAATCAAAGCCTGAGGCTTTAATCTCCCGCTTTGCCGGATGGTATACCCCTCTGGTGGTAGGAGTGGCGCTGCTTTTGGCCCTGGTGCCGCTGTGCGTGCCAGGACAGAGTGCAGCTGACTGGATCTCCCGCTCCCTGGTCTTTCTGATTGTCTCCTGTCCCTGCGCGCTGGTGCTCTCCGTGCCGCTCTCCTTCTTCGGAGGCCTGGGGGCCTTATCCAAGCTCGGCGTCATGGTCAAGGGCTCGGTGTATTTAGAGCGTCTTGCCAAGCTGAAACTCATGTGCTTTGACAAGACCGGCACTCTGACCTCAGGCAGGTTCAGGGTGACTAAGGTAGAAGCCCTCGAGGATGAACATAGGCTGGTGAAATGCCTCTATGCGCTTGAAGCACACAGCAGTCATCCTTTAGCTCAGGCCGTGTGCGCCTATGCCAAAGCTCAGGGTCTTGAGCCTGTCCCGGTGGAGGATCTTGAGGAGAGCGCAGGCTACGGTCTGTGCGCCAGGATAGAAGGACAGCAGGTCTACGCCGGCAGACGGGAATATCTCAATGCCAGCCTAAACCTCAGGCTTGAGCCTGAGGATGGCGAGGGCACTCTTATCTATGTGGCCTGTAACGGAGCTTATGCCGGCAGGCTGTGCCTTAGCGATGAGCCTAAAGAGGAGGCTAAGGAGATGCTTTCAAAGCTTGCAGGGCTTGAGGTCAGATCCTGTATGATTACGGGAGATAAAAAGATGCCAGCCCTGCACGCAGCAGAGGAGCTCGGTCTTGCCGAGGTGCTCTATGAGCAGCTGCCTGAAGATAAGCTTCTGAATTTTAAAAGGCTTAAAGCTGACCGGGGTCTGACCGGCTTTGTCGGCGACGGCATCAATGATGCACCGGTTCTAGCCTCTGCCGATGTGGGCATAGCCATGGGGCAGTTTGGCTCACAGGCAGCCTGTGAGGCTGCCGATGTGGTGATCATGAATGATGATCTAAGCAAAATTCCGGTGAGCATAGAGGTCTCCCGCAGGACTTATCATCTTGCGCTTGAGAATGTCTATCTGTCCTTGGGGGTTAAATTTATCATTCTGCTCTTAGGGGCTTTGGGACTAGCCAATATCTGGCTTGCCATCTTCGGCGATGTCGGAGTGCTGGTTTTGGCGGTACTCAATGCCATGCGCTCTTTAGGCTTTGTCAGAGTAAGCAGGGCAAAGAGCACGGAGCAGACATTTACAGAGGCAAGAGCCTAGGATTTAAGATGGAAAAGCGCGTATACAAGGTCAGGGGCATGTCCTGTGCAGCCTGTGCCTTAAAGGTTGAACAGGCGGTTAAAAGACTTCAGGGTGTAAGTGAGGTGAACGTGATGCTTTTGCAGAACAGGATGTCGCTGCGCTGTGAGGAGCAGGAGCTGCCAGAGGGGCTTATTGAGGATGCGGTGCATAGGGCAGGGTATGAAGCAAGCCTTGCTTCAGACGGGACTTCCTTTAGCACGGATAAGCACACAAGCCTTGCCGAGCTTAAAAGACTGTATGCCTGTATCGTCCTGACCGTGCTGCTCATGCTCCTGAGCATGGGGCCGCACCTTGGGCTGATCATTCTTTCTGATCCGCATCTCAATGGTGCTGCGCAGCTTATGCTGACGCTGTCAGTCATGCTGCTGCAGCGGCATTATTTCAGCGATGCGCTAAGGGCCCTTGTGCACGGGGGCTTTAACATGAATACCCTGATTGCCCTAGGCTCTCTGGTCTCCTTTAGCTATTCAGCGCTGCAGCTTCTTTTAAACCCGGTCCATCCTGAGCTGTATTTTGAGGGAGCAGCCTGCATTCTCACCTTTGTCTCCATCGGCAAATTCATCGAGGGGCGCTCTAAGCTTAAAACTACCGATGCACTCAGCGCTCTTTATGATCTGGCGCCTAAGTTCGTGCGTGTAGAGCGGGAGGGCCTGGAAGTTATGGTCCCCGCTGCTGAGGTTAAGGCAGGCGAAGTGGTGCTGCTTAAGGCAGGAGATCAGGTAGGCATTGACGGAGTGGTGCTCTCAGGCAGCGGACATCTTGATGAGAGTGCGCTTACCGGCGAGAGCGTACCGGTAAAAAAGCAGGCCGGTGAGAGCGTGCTCTCCTCCACCGTGGTGCTCAACGGCTCTTTGAAGGTCAGGGCAGACAAGGTCGGGGCTGATACCACGCTGTCAAAGATTATTGAGCTTGTCAATGAGACTGCCTCGCACAAGGCTCCGGTGCAGCGCCTTGCCGATAGAGTTGCAGGCATCTTTGTGCCGCTGGTCCTGCTCATCTCCCTCGGCGTGTTTCTTAGCTGGTATTTCCTGCTTAATGCTGAGCTTGGGCAGGCTCTAAGCTTTGCCACCTCGGTGCTGGTGGTCTCCTGTCCCTGTGCCCTGGGTCTTGCCACTCCGGTGGCCATTATGGCAGGCACCGGCAGAGCGGCGCAGGCAGGCATCCTGTTCAAGACCCCCGAGGCGCTTGAAATGCTGCAGAGTGCCAGGCTCTTTGCCTTTGACAAGACCGGGACTCTGACCTATGGCAATCTTAAAATCCATAAGATTCTGTCAAAGGAGCCGGGGCTTGATGACATCAATGCTATCTTTGCCGCCTCCCTGGAGCAGTATTCAAGCCACCCGCTGGCGCGGGCCTTTTTAAAGCGGGCCGAGGGCAGCAGGCTCTTTACGCTTACGGATTATAAGGAGCTTGAAGGGCAGGGCATTACCGCGAGGTTTGGCACGGTGCAGTATGCGCTTGGCAATCAGAAAATAGCCGGGACTGTGCACTGCAGCTTAAGCTCTGAGGACCTTCAGACTGTAAAGACCTATGAGCAGCTTGGGTATACCACCTTAGGGCTGTATCAGGACAGTGAGCTTAAATGTCTCTTTGTGGTGGGTGATGAGCTCAAGCTTGGCGCTAAGTTTCTTATAAGCACTCTTAAAGAGCAGGGCAGGCATACCCTGATGCTCACCGGGGATAATGAGCGGGTGGCACAGGCCTTAAGTGCCGAGCTTGGTCTTGATGATTATCGGGCCGAGCTCCTGCCGCAGGAGAAGTCCGGCCTGATTTCAAGGGTGCAGGAGCAGGGGCATCGTGTGGTCATGGTCGGAGACGGCGTGAATGACAGCGTATCTCTAAGCTGTGCCGATGTCGGCATCGGCATGGCAGGCGCCTCAGATCTGGCGCTCTCCTCCTGCGATATCGTACTGCTTAGGGAAAATCTCTATGATGTCTATAATGCCCTGAAAATTTCACAGCAGACTCTGCTTAATATCAAAGAGAATCTGTTTTGGGCGTTTATCTATAATATAATCTTTATTCCAATGGCCGCAGGCGTACTCTATGAACCTTACGGACTTAAGCTGACTCCGATGTATGCAGCTCTGCTGATGAGTTTAAGCTCAGTCTGTGTGGTCTTAAACGCGCTGCGCTTAAGCCGGATAAAACTTGTACAAATCAAAGACAGTCAAAGTGAGGGGATCTCTATGCAGAAGAAAATTGCGATTGAAGGTATGCACTGTGAGCATTGTGTGGCGGCGGTCAGTAAGTATCTGAGCGCTCTGCCGGGGGTGAGCGAGGTCAAGGTCTCGCTGGATGAGAACTGCGCCACCCTGAAGGTGCCTGAGGTGATCAGCGATGAGATGCTCAGCACGGCTGTGGAGAATGCCGGCTTTAAGGTCACCGGGATCAGCGCATGCTAGAGCTTGATACGCTCGATCTGGCGCTGTTGCAGGAGCTGCGCTGCGACAGCCGCCTTTCGCTGCGCGATCTGGGCGCTAAGGTAGGGCTGAGCGCCCCTTCCGTGGCCTCAAGGCTCAAACGGCTTGAGGAGGCGGGGATTATCCTTGGTTATACCGTCAGGCTCTCGCCCTCACAGTTTGCCTTAAACTTTGAGGCGCTGATCCTGATAACCGTACCTGAGGTAAGGCGGCAGGACTTTGTGAGCTTTATGCAGGACTGTCTGTGTGTCGGCTCCTGCGTAAGACTTACCGGGGAGTTTTCCCATCAGCTGCAGGCATCCTTCAGCGATCTCAGGGAGCTGAGCACCTTTGTGCAGAGGCTCAACTCCGAGTTCGGACCGACTCGCACGAGCCTCGTGCTCGAGCATGAAATCGCGCCGCGTCCAGTGTTAAACCTCAGGGCCATCAAGGCCGGTTAACTGAGGAATTTTTTCAAAACTAAGCGCTGGGCGGCAAAGTCTAGTACAATAGCCCATTAAAGTGTTGTAAACAGTCAAGTTTAACCGGCTGTCTTTAAGTACAGTCAAAAACAAGGAATCAGTATGTGGGATTATTCAGATAAGGTCAAAGATCATTTTTTACATCCACGCAATGCGCGCGTGATCGAGGATGCCAACGGTGTAGGGGATGTGGGCTCAATTATCTGCGGTGATGCCTTAAGGCTGATGCTCAAGATCGATCCTGAAACCGAGGTGATTGAGGATGCTGCCTTTCAGACTTACGGCTGCGGCAGTGCCATCGCCTCCTCCTCTGCTCTCACTGAAATGGTGAAGGGCAAGACCATCAAGGAAGCGCAGAAGATCACTAATGCGCAGATCGCCGAATATCTTGACGGTCTGCCGCCTGAGAAAATGCACTGCTCGGTGATGGGCCGCGAGGCTTTAGATGCGGCCATTGCCAATTATCACGGCAAGAGCTATGAGCAGTCACATGATGATGGTGAGCTGGTCTGCCACTGCTTCGGCGTCGGCATCAACAAGATTAAAAAGGCCATCTGGGAGAATCATCTGACCACGGTGGAGGAGGTGACCAACTACACCAAGGCAGGCGGCGGCTGCGGCAGCTGCAAGATGCGCATCGAGGAGATCATCGATGAGGTCTGGGAGGATCTGGAAAAATGCGGCGTACCGCGTCCGGGTACGGTGCCAACTCCGATCCCGTCCATCCGGGTCAACTCGGTAGCTCCGGTTAACAGCACTGCAGCCGTCATGGACGACAAGACCAAATCCTCTCCGCTGTATGCCAAGCTCATGGAAGTGGTCAGGACGGTCAATGCAGGCTTTACCGACGGCTCTAAGCTGGAGCTTGATGCCATCGAGCAGGACGAGGTCAGAATTGCGCTGCAGGGTCCTGCCGCGGCCGGCATGATGAAGGATATGACCGTGAACTTTGTGACCGCCAAGTTCACTGAGGCCTGCGGACAGCAGCTGAAGGTTACCGTACTTTAGGGGATAGGCTATGGACGAAACTTTGAACAAGGGCATTTATCTTGACAACAATGCCACCACGCAGATCGATCCGCTCGTGGTCGAGGCCATGCTGCCATATCTGACCACCTATTACGGCAACGCCTCCTCCCAGCACGGCTTCGGCCTGCCGGTGGGCAAGGCTTTGGAGAAGGCACGCGAGCAGGTGGCGGACTTTATCGGGGCCGAGCATCCTGATGAGATTATCTTTACCTCCTGTGCCACGGAATCTGACAATACCGCGCTGTGGTCGGCCTTATGGTCACAGAAGAACAAGAACGAGATCGTGACGACCCCGGTCGAGCATCCGGCCATCATGCAGACCTGTGATTTTCTAAGCTCGCATGGTGCTGTCATCAATTATCTCAAGGTCAATGACAAGGGCGATCTTGACGAGCAGAACTTTGAGAGCCTGCTCAATGAGCATACGGCGCTAGCCTCCGTGATGTGGGCCAACAATGAGACCGGCAATATCTATCCTGTCCCGCGTCTTGCGGAAATTGCCGCAAGTCACGGGGTAATGTTCCATACCGATGCGGTGCAGGCCGTCTCCAAGATCCCGGTGGATGTCAAGCAGACCTGCATCAATATGCTGTCCTTCTCGGGGCATAAGATTCATGCACCTAAGGGCATCGGTGTGCTCTATGTCAGACGCGGCACCCGCTATATTCCGTTCATGAAAGGCGGTCATCAGGAGCGCGGACGCAGAGCCGGCACCGAGAATATCCCTTATATCGTGGGGCTGGGAGTTGCCTGTGAGCTGGCAAAGCAGCATCTTGACACCGTGGCAACGAAGGTGCGGGCGCTCAGAGACAAGCTGCAGGCCGGCATTCTGGCCAGCATTCCCGAGTGCTTTGTGACCGGAGATCAGTCACACCGTACCGACAATACCCTCAATGTGGCCTTCAAGTATGTCGAAGGCGAGGCTATTCTGCTGATGCTCAACGAATATGGCATTGCCGCCTCCTCAGGCTCGGCCTGCTCCTCAGAGTCGCTGGAGCCTTCGCATGTGATGCGGGCGATGGGCGTGCCGTTCTCAGCAGCTCACGGGACCATCCGCTTCTCTCTCTCAAGATTCACGACCGAGGCGGAGATTGATGAAACCCTGCGCGTGCTGCCGGGCATTATCGAGACGCTGCGCGCGCTCTCGCCTTACTGGAATCAGAACAAGCCAAAGCTCAAGCATATCGATCATGAGTTTGACGCCGAGTCAACCGAGCGGCGTGCCTAAGCCTTAAGGCTGAGGCACAGGAAGGCCTTCCTCTGAGATACGCGGTGTATCCTTGAGGAAGGCTTTTTTTATGCCTAATTAAAACCAGGCCTGCTGGCTTAGCCCCTTGCGTTAAAAAAATTCACTATCCTGCTGATCTAGTCTAAAATAATAGTGTAATTTTATTTTTTAATAATTTTTTTATAAAATAGTAACAAAAATTCAGGAAATGAGCTATACTGTCAGTACAGGAAGTTTTTTTCTGAACTCTTGATCTAAGGTAAGAGCATGGATTCGCTAGAGGATTACAGAAATTTTTTACAGAGAGTGCGTGAGAGCTCCGGTCTTGAGCAGTTTAGCTGCGATGACAGCGGACTTGTCTCAGTGAGAATTGATGACCGGTATACCCTTAATCTGCAGTATGTGGAAGGCTCAGGACAGGTTTTCTGCTTTGTGGAGATGTGCACTCTTACAGCCGATACCAAGGCTGAAGTCTATCGTGAACTGCTCACAGGTGCGCTGTTTGGCAGAGATACTGCAGGCGGCTACTTTACCCTGGATAAAGAGAGTGAGACGGTCGTGTATAACTATATGTTCACCGGGGAGCAGGCCTTTGAGGATGTGCAGGAGTTTGTCCTAATCCTTGAGAAGATTGTGGAGCTGTGCGATCTGTGGACCGACCGGCTTAATACCGCGGCAGCGCAGGCGCTAGCCGATGACCGTCAGACCGAACTTAATAACCTTGGCATGATGTCCTAGGTTTTAATCTTAGCAAGTTTATGAGGTAACGCTATGAGTGACAAGCTTGACACCTTTATCAAGGCCGCGGATTCAACCGCCTTTGAGTCACGGAATGTGATTATCGACGGTGACTCGCAAAAAGTGAGGCTTGGCAACCTGATTTTCTCTGAAAGCCGGGGCGTCAACAGCCGCACCATGGCGGCCTTTAAAAGCGCTCTTGAGCAGCAGCACGGCAGGTATGGCCTGCAGGCTTTTGAACAGGTGTTAAGTTCCCGTGAAAAGCACGGCAAGCCGCTGCGCGCCTGCGATGTCACATCCACCATCTGCTCTCTGGCGCTGATTAAATACAAGCGGCTTAAAAACGAGGTGCTGCGTCAGCTTGATACCACGCCGCAGTATCAGGAACTGCCGCAGGCTACCCGCCTCTATGTCAAAAGCTATATCGCAGAGCAGAACCCTTTAAAATATGGCGCAAGGCTTGCGCAGGTGAAGACTCCGGCCCAGCTCAATCATCTCGTGCAGGAGCTCATCGGCGAGTTCATCAGAAACTGCGAGAAGGCTCAGTATACGAAGTATCACGGGGGACCTTTAGGCAAGCGCACCGAGCAGCTCTCAAAGCGTCAGGACGAGCCGACGGGACTTGTCAGTCTCAAGGAGATCTCCTATGGCGCAGGCGACACCTCGGTTGAGGATCGGCTCAACTCAGGCAAGCTGCAGCAGGGTGAGCGCGTCAATTTTGAAAGCAGCTCGCCGATGCTGTTTGACAAGCTTAAGACCAATGGCGTTGAGCCAGGATTTATCTGTCATAAGGACTGGTCTTTGGATGACACCAAAAGTCTGATGGTAAGCTTTGACTCTCCTAAAAGTCAGGCTCTGTTAGCTGAGCTTAAGGCAAAGAATCAGGACCTTGCCGCCAAATGCGCAGGACTTGGCCTAAGAGAGCAGCTGATGCTCTGCGGGCATGCGCATCCTGCCGCCATGTCGGCAGTCGCTGACTATATACTCGAGCAGGAACTTAACAGAGCTGACAGTGAGCTGTGCCGTGCCTTCAAAAAGGCTTATCCTAAAGAGGAGCCCCAGAACTTCAGAGCGCTTGATCAGAAAAAGCTTAAAAAGCAGCTGTTTGTGGAGCTGCGCGATGCGGTACTTGCGGTTGACAAGGACAGCCCGACCTACAGTTTAAGTCCCATCTTCAAGAACTTTGCCGATCGCTATATCGTCAAGCTTGACTACAACGAGTCTGAACGCGTGGTCAACAAGTCTGCAGCCCATGCCGGACTGTTCATGCGGCCTAAGCGTACTGCCAAGAAACGTAATGCCTTCTATCGTCTCGGTACCTCTCAGTCCGCAACTTCAATGTCAGTCGGTGCGGTGACGGAGGCTCTGGCCAATGATTTAGGCCGCATCTGCGGCGTGCCGTCACAGGATCTGAAGCTGGTGCGCGGTCAGTTTTCCAACGGTCATCCCAAGATGCTTCTGGAGGCTCAGTTTGCTGACGGCTATCAGGATATTCAGAGCTATCTTAAGGACGGACAGGTGGTGCCGCCTAAACATGAGCAGTTTGAGAAGATCGGCAAGTATAAGGCCTTCTTCCTCGTCATGGCAGACCGCGATGCGGTAGGCAAATATGGGCAGAACAAGGGCTTTGCGCACGGCAGATTCTTTGCCATTGATCCGGGGCACTCTCTCGAGGGCAACGGACATTACGTGGAGATCCACGATAATCTTGACTTTACGGATCATCATAAAATCGGCTTTGGCCATGCTGGGCGCTTTGCCAATTATTCTGTCTTTGATGACGATACCCGCTTTGCCAAATTTCAGGGAGTGCTCAAAATGCGCGAGCTTAAGCAGTCAGGCAGAATCGCTGAGCTGTTTGGGAGCTATGCCGCGATGTTTAATCCAGATGATGCCATCCTCAGGCGTCAGAATGTGACAGCGCATCAGCGTGAGATCCTCGACAGTGAAAAACAGCTGAGAGTAGGGGTCAGATCTAAGCTTGCTGAAAAGCAGACCGAGTTCAATACCTCCTTAGACAAGCTGCTTAACGTGATGGACAGTCAGCTGAGGCTCTATGACGGTCTGCAGGCTGATGGGGCAGCGGTTCAGGAAGGCGCCATTGAAACCATTGAGAATCTTGAGAAGCTGACTTCTCCTACCACCTGGGTCAGCCCGCAGGGCAGGGTGCAGCTTGATCACCTTAAGGTCATCAAGCAGACGCGGGTGCCCTGGAGTGCACAGCTTGAGGGCGAGTCTATCGTCTATAAGCCGGCAAAGGCTCTTAGTGTCGAGGCTAAAGCCAACCTTACGCGTTTTATCGAGGGCTCGGGAGCTTTTCTTCAGGAGGAGGATGACGGACAGGTGCGCGTAGTGGTGCCTAAGGCTCATGCTCAGGCGGTCTTTGCCTCCTTAAGCGAGAGCCGCGTGGCAAGTCTTAAGCATGCCAAGGAGTATCAGGCACGTACGGCCCGTCACGCTTAACTGCTCCTTTAATGGCCCAGTACCCAGGTATAGCCTGTGCTAAGCCTGGGTACTGAGTCTTTTTTTTACGAATAATTAAGTTTTACGTTACAATATGAAAAGCTTAAGTATTAAGGCGTGGTTGTGATTTTAGGATTAACAAGATGAATTTGATTGAAACTCTGCGTGATTTTGCCGCCAACAGCGGTCTGCCTCTTGAGCTTGAGGATGATGCCAAGCAGGTGGCGCTGGATATTGATCCCTATCATGTGGTGTTTTCCGTGCTTGATGAAGAGCAGCAGGTAGTCTGCTTCAGTGACATCGGCAGCGCAGAGGGCCTCTCTGAGAGTGCCTATCGCAGTCTGCTTACACGATGCAATCTCGGGCTTGAGTCTGACGGGGCGGCAGTCTGTGTGCATGAGCCGGATCAGAGTCTTATGCTGTATCGTATCTTTGCTAATGAGTTTGAGAGTGCCGATGAGTTTGAGCAGATTTTAGCGTCCTTTATCGGCCAGATCATGAGCTTTAAACAGCTAATTGAGGATTTATCTTCCGCTGAGGAGAGTGAAGAGAAAGTCTAGGCTCTGGCAGGGTCTATAAATAAAGCCTTTCAGAAGCTTCTGAAAGGCTTTATTTTGGGACTAGACCTAGCTTCTAATGATAGTACTTATTGAGGGTAGGGAAGAGCATGGCATTTTTCTTCACCAGCTTTTCAATCAGGGCGAAATACTGATCGTTAGGAATTTCCCGATCTTTTTCAATATTGCGCTGAGTCTCTGCCTCAAGGGCCATCTTCTTCTCGTTGAGCTCATCGCGGTACTGAGAATCCTGGGTCTCCGCCATCTTTATAATGTAGTCATTGAGCATAGGACGCACCCTGCACAGATGGTCGGTGAGCAGCTCAAGCTCGCGCATTTCCTTAATCAGATTTTCACGCAGCCGGTTGGCGCCTGTCGGCATTTTAGGACCATTGAGGAATTCAAGCTTATCACGCTTGTAATCCTCAATGCCGAATACGCGCTGAATATCAAGACTGTCAGCAGAGCGCAGCACCATGCCTTCAATGGTATTGCTCTTCTCGCTTTCATGCACAATGGTACCTTTAAGATATTCTTCATATTCAGGCCCTAAGCTGTCCTCTCCATAGAGTTTGCGCGCATTCTGCACGGTAAATTCGGCGCTTCGCTGCTCTGACTCCTTGTAGTCCGTGCCATTCTGGGTACGTCCGGCATCATGTCCTGAAATACCTAAAAGCACCGCGTTCTTGTCGACACTGATGTGATATTTTTCCTCGAGAATATTGCTCAGCACCGTGGCTGCGATGAAAGCTCTGACAATATGTCCGCGTCCATGCACGCCGGCGCCATCAAAGGTTTTTTCATTCTCTTTGTATTTATCGAGGGTGCTGATGCAGAATCTGGTGCGCTCCTCATGAGTCGTCGGCATCTTCTCCGGCAGGGCAGGAGCAGGCATCGACTGCAGCGGGGGTGCCACCTTCTCAAAATCCTGCTTAAGTGAAGGGGCCAGATCGCACAGATAATCACGGGTTGACTTGGAGATCAGCTCAAAACCATAGTCCGGCTCATACGGATCGTTATAGGCAATGCCGGTATGTTCTGACAGATTCACGCAGTTGTTGGTGATCATGGCCTTAAACGGCTGCAGAATGCCGTTGTTGATGCCTTGGAAGGTATCATAATGGTTACCTATTTTGTCGATGGCCTGTATAACCTTTCTCATCTCAGCTGAGTCAAGGCTCTGCTGCAGCCTGACAAGATCGTCCTTTGTGACCTCCTGCTCGTCATTGAGCAGCAGCTCCTTGGACATAAAGGAGAAGCGGTCATATTCCTTATAGAGTTCATCGGCGCCCAGCGGTTCAGCAAGGGTCTTGAGAAACTCAGCCATGCTAAGATTGGTGTGTTTGTAGAAGTCAGCATACTTATTCAGAATCTGCTGTTGTGTTAAAGGCGGCTGAGCCCTGATAATGTCCTTGAAGAGCTGACTCTGCTCAAGGGCGGTATTCACCACGAGCTTAAGCTCAGCGCTGTTGAGGATCTTGCCGGCGTTCTTGACCCAGACACTGACGGCCGCCTCCTGTTTAGGCGGCAGCTTCAGGGTGCGCAGAGTCGAGAGCAGCTCGACTTTCTGTCTGACAAGCGAGCCTACCTGCTTGGCAAAGGCCTCACTGATGAGCTCATCAGGTGTGGCATCCGGCTTTTCCTGGCGCAGATCAAGCGCCAGATCCTTGGTTTTGGACATGATGCGTCCGAGCACATAAGGACTGGTCAGCTCGAGAGTCATGCCTTCAGGCAGCGACGCGGTTAATTCAGGATGATCCTTAAGATAGCCTGAGACGCGCTCGCTGAGGTTTGAGTTGAGGTCCTCACAGCGCACCAGAATGGCCTGCTTTTTGAGCTGCGCGTCAGTTGGGATCTGCTCAAAGCTCAAGGCCCAGGCGCACAGCTGCGCTTTGCTCTGAGGGTCAAGCTTCAGAGGTTTGATCCTATCATAGATCTCACCGCCGCGATCGTCTATGATTCTAAGCGCATGATTTAAGGCTGACTCTAAGGCTGCCTCATTGGAATCGTTTAAAAAGCCGTCCTTGAGTAAATCGGCTACTTCATCTTCAAAGATCTGTTCAATCTGCTGCCGGATGGTTTTATGCACTTTGGTGGTACCGATTTTCTCTTTGAGCCTGTCGTTGAGCTTTGCCTTGACTTTGGCCTTATCATTCTCAAAGTCGGCAATATTCAGATGGCTGGCATGGAACTTGGCAAGCTGCTTTGAGTCAAGTTCGTCGTAGCCATCGGAAGCAGCATAGTAGGCATCGTCAATATAGGTAACCTTGACGCCGGTTCGCTTGCTGAACTCTTCTGCCTTTCTGATGATCTCAGCCTTCTTCTCCGGACTTACGACCTGAGGATTTTCATCACTGACATCCATTTCCTCGCTCTGGCCGATATAGAGGCGAATTTCAGCGATATCACGCTCGGGGATAATCTCACCCTGAATCTGTCCTTCAATATAGTCAGCACCATGCATGAACACGCTGGGCTCCTGACCATTGACGGCCTTCAGGTGGCTCTGAGCGAGGGCATTTTTGTCGAGCAGCGGCATATCAACAATCAGATTTTCAAGATTGTCAAAACTGGCCATCTTCTGCTGGGCTTTGTCAGGATCGGCAAAGCTTTTGATAAACAGCTTGATAAAGGTATTTTCATTGTCAAGCGTCTTGTCGCGGTCATTCGGTACGATGAAGGTATCAAAAATCTTACGGGCCTGGGTGGAGAGACTATTGGTGATATTGGAGGTCTGCTCGTCAGGAGTACCGTTTTTGATCATCTCGAGGAACTGCTGCATTTCCTTATGCATCTCACTGTTTTCATCCGCAAGCTGCTCCTTAAGCTCCAAGGGCAGATTTTCGGCAGGCAAAAGCGTGTAGAACTTTTTGATGTTGTCCTCTGAAATCGTCAGCGGCAGGGCTTTGAAGGTATCACCGCAGATATAGGTGGCTCTCTTTTTCACCTCAGGTTTGAGCACAATGACACTGCGGCCATAGGCGGCGGTACCGGAGCGCTTCTTTGAGATATTCAGCGTGCCGTAAAGCGGTCTTTCCTTGGCCTTGACCTCATGACCTTCCAGGGTCGGAAAGGCTTTTTTCTCGACTTCATCACGCAGATTAAGGTAGACATCACCCTTAGCATTGATGCCTTGCTCCTTTAAATGAAAGACATTCACGAGAGGCTTGTCAGGGTGGTCAAAGAGAGAGGTGCTGCCTGAGAGCACAAACTTTGACGGCATATTGATCACCAGATCATTATTGCGCAGGCTGTCGCCCAGCTTTTTGAGCGACAGATTGTCTAATCTGCGGTTTTTCAGATCCGCATTGGCGCTCTCGGTCTTGCTGCTGCGGTTATTGGCGCTCTTGGTGGAGACCTCGGCAATAATTTCGAGATTGGTGGCAGAGAGATTCTGTTTCTGATTGGCATGCTGCGCCTTGGTGCCGCCAAACTGCTCGGTAAGTGAAGTATAGATTTTAGGCTGCTTTGCGTTGAGCTGCACTTCCTGCTCCTGCCTTTCAAGGAGGGCAGGGTTATTGGCCACTTTCTCGGCCAGGGCGCGGTTGGAGATCTCCTTTAAGACCATGGCCTGGATATCAAACAGATGGGAGGCTGCACTTCTTGAATCCCTGCTGTTGCGGTTCTCGCCCTCCTGCTGCAGGCAGTCCTGCAGAAACTCCATCTCGGCACTGTTGAAGGTCTGAAAGATGGCCGAGAGCTGCTCATTGGAAAGCCTTTCAATCAGCGAGGCTTCAATCTCCAGGTTAAAGTCCAGCTGAGAATTGTGGCCGCCTATGCCGATATTGCCGACATTTCTGAGATTGATTTTCTCAAGCTTCTGCAGATCGGCTCTGGACACATCGACGGCCTTGAGCGCTTTGAGCAGTTTTTTGACTTCCAGCTTGTTGTTTTTGTTGATCAGGTTATCAAAGACTTTGACATAGCTGAAGTTAAGATTAACCTTGGCCAGGGAGATCTTTTCCTTGTTGCTTGCAAACCAGCCGGGAGACAGCAGCGAAATCGGCGAGATATTGTTCAGTTTGACGCTGATGCCGTTGATGGTCAGCTTGTGATCCTTAAAGACACCGACGTCCTTTGCCTGTGCGGCAGTATCCACGTTATTCTGCTGGATTTCATTGGCCTGATTCAGATTGGTATTGGCAATTTGATTGTCTGACATATTCAGATCCTCTAATTAGGTTAATCATTGGTTACCAAGTTATGGTATACTTTTGGGATGATATTATAATGCTTTTTTGGCTCTACTTTGTGCGATAAAGCTTGTTTTTAGAAAAAACTCAGTTTTACTTCATTTTAGATTGATTTATTTGGTAATAAATATAAACCATAAGCACAGTGACAGGCTTAGACAACAGCCTGGACTTGTGATCAATTATAGATTTTGTGCGTAATTTAAGCTGGTGGCATAATGAATTTTCAAGAGGCGATGGCTCTTTTAGGGCATACTCCCGATCCAAACGAAGATGATAGCGCTCAGCCGGGATATAAATTCGTACTGGATGATAAGTATGAAGTGGTGATGGTGAAACATCCTGCTGCAGAACAGCTGATTTTATATGCCAATATCTGTCCCCTCAGCAGGCTCAAGCTTGAGGATTATAAAAAGCTTCTGATCCATGGCTTTTTAGGGATCAACCCTAAAGGTGCGGCATTCGGCATTGATGAGCAGCAGGACAGTCTGTTGTTGTGGAAGCACATCAGCTCTGATTTCATAGGGGTTGCGGAGATCCTGGAGGCGGTCAATTCCTTTGCATCCAAGGTAATTTTCTATTTCGATCACTTTGCAGATGAACAGGAGCTGGATGACGGCCAGGATGCCGAGGCGGCCAAGGCTGAAGCTGCTGCGACGCCGCAGGTCAGCGAAGATGAGATGTTTACTGCCCTGCAGACTCTTGCTGAGGAGGAAGAGGAGGAGGCCTCAGAGCTTGAGGAACAGCCTGATCCCCAGACCACGGTGAGCACACAGGAGGTGCTCTCAAACCTCGAGATGCTCGATGGCGGCTCTGCACCGCACAGCTCAGAGGAGGTACTGTCAAAGCTTGACAGCATCGGCGGGGGAGCAACATCGCAC
>JAILLS010000036.1 GCA_024693025.1 Succinivibrio sp.
GGCACCTTGCGGTGCCGCTTAGAGCTAGACGTTAAAGTTGAAGTAACGGTTAGTGTTGTTGAAGGAGATGTTCTCCACCATCTTGCCTAAGTACTCCATATCATTAGGATACATGCCCTTCTCGACATAGGTGCCGATGAAGTTGCACATGATTCTTCTGAAATACTCATGACGGGTATAGGAGAGGAAGCTTCTTGAATCGGTCAGCATGCCCAGGAAGTTGCCTAACACGGAGAGGGAGGCGAAGGTGGTCATCTGTTCAATCATGCCGTGCATGGTATCGTTGAACCACCAGGCAGCACCCTGCTGAATCTTGCCTTCAGCCTCAGGGCCCTGGAAGGCACCGATAGCGGTTGAGATCACAGCGTTGTCGCATGGATTTAAGGAATACCAGATCATCTTAGGGATGGCATTCTGCTCGCTGAGCTCGTTCATGATCTGACCGATGGCTTCAGCGCATGGACGGTTGCCCATATAGTCAAAGCCGGTATCAGCGCCTAAACGCTTGTACATAGCGGTATTAGGATCGCGGATGGCACCAAAGTGCATCTGCATCACCCAGCCATACTTGGTATAGCCTTTGGCAAGGTGCAGCAGGATCATGGACTTGTAGGCTTCAACCTCAGCTGGGGTGAGGCTCTCGCCCTTGACGCCCTTCTGGAAGATCTTCTCAAGCTCATCCTTGGAGACCTTGGTGCAGTATACATAGTCAATACCATGATCGGCAGCGCGGCAGCCCATGTCATTGAAGAACTTCATTCTCTCATCAATGGCGGCAAAGAACTGCTCGCAGGAGGTGATATTCTGGCCGACGAGCTTGCCTACCTTGGCCACATAGTCACCAAAACCAGGCTTCTCAACCTTCATGGCAAAGTCAGGACGCCAGGCCGGCAGCACCTTGCATGGCTTGTCAGTGTCAGCGGCGAGCTTCTTGTGCCACTCTAATGAATCGGCTGGATCATCAGTGGTGCAGATGCACTTGACGTTGGAGCGCTTGATGATGCCGCGGACGCGATAGTCATCCTGCTTGAGCTTTTCATTGCACTCGTCAAAGATTTCCTTGCAGGTCTTCTCGCTTAAGGTCTTGGTGATACCGAAGTAGCGCTGCAGCTCTAAGTGAGTCCAGTGATACAGCGGGTTGCCTAAGGCCTTTGGCAGGCTCTTGGCAAACATCTGGAACTTCTCATAGTCAGATGCCTTATTGCCGGTGATCATATCCTCAGGCACACCGTTGGAACGGATCATACGCCACTTGTAGTGGTCGCCGGCGAGCCAGGCATCAGTGATGCTCTTGAACTGATAGTTTTCAGCAATCTGCTGAGGATTGATATGGCAGTGATAGTCAATGATCGGCATCTTGGCAGCATGATTGTGATAGAGCTCCTTGGCAGTATCAGTCTCAAGCAGGAAGTCTTTATCCATAAATTGTTTCATAACAGATCCTTTATATTTGATGAGAGTTAAAACAAAAGAACTAAACCTCAGTTCCTGAGATTTAGTTCTTCAAAGGTTGGTTACTGCAATCCTAATTCACTGCGGGCTAGAGTACCCATGGCCTCATGGTAACCGGCCAGGTCTGGGATATAGCTGCACAGGAACGGCAGATAGGTGATCATCATCAGGCAGATGAAGATCAGTGCATAGTATGGGATGATTCTTGGAATAATCTTCTCAATCGTCGTCTTGCCGACTTTCACACCTACGAACAGAATATTGCCTACAGGCGGCGTGATCAGGCCGATGCAGAGGTTGAAGGTAATGATAATACCAAACTCTACAGAGCTTAAGCCGCAGTTCATAGCTACAGGCAGGAAGATCGGGGTGAAGATCAGAACGGCTGGGGTGGTATCCAGGAAGGTACCGACGAATAATAAGAACACGTTGATGATCAGCATGATCACGATCTTATTCTCGGAAATACCATTGAGCATATTGCCGACGGCAGTTGGGATCTGCACGAAGGAAATAACCCAGGACATGATGGAGGACACACCGATGAGCAGAATGATAATGCCTGTCATTTCAGCGGAATCACGATAGATCTTCAGCAGAGATTTAACGTTGATATTCTTATAGCACACTGACAAGAACAGGGAATATACCACAGCCACAATAGCACCTTCAGTTGCGGTGAAGGCACCTGCCACGATACCGCCGATCACGATGATAATCAGCAGTAAGGATGGTACGGCATCCCAGGTAATCTTGGCCATAAGTCCCAAGGTCAGTTTCTGACTATCGGACTTATATCCATTTTTCTTAGCTAAGATACCAGCTAAGATCATGCAGAACAGACCCCACAGAATGCCTGGTACATAGCCAGCTAAGAACAGAGCAGCCACGGAGGTACCGCCTGACACGAGAGCATATGTAATCAGCACATTTGACGGAGGGATCAGAAGACCAGTCGGTGCAGTGGCAATATTCACAGTTGCCATGAAGTCGCGGTGATAGCCTTCCTTCTCGGCAATAGGTCCGATAATCGTACCCATGGCGGAAGCGGCAGCCACACCAGAACCAGAAATAGCGCCGAACATCATGTTAGCCATAGCATTGGTATGAGCATAACAGCCTGGCAGCTTACCTACCAGCATACGGGCAAAATTCATCAAGCGGATAGCAATACCGCCCTGATTCATAATGTTGCCGGCTAAAATAAAGAATGGAATGGCGATTAAGGTAAAGACTGAAATACCGGTAAAGGTACGCTGAGCGCCAGTCGATAACATCATGTTGAAGTCCAGAGCATATCCACCTGCCACCACGGATGAAATCGCAATAGCGACACAGATAGGCACGCCTAGAACCAACAGGCCAACCATTAAAACAGCTAGAATTAAACCTACGGTTGCGGTCATTTATTTTCTCCTAAAAGGGCAGCTTGACGCTGCCCTGAACATATAGAATGTTCTCTACGGTATATGATTAGGCTTGAGGGTTGACTCCATAGGAGTCAACATCTGGAGAGTTCAGCATCTTGAGCATGTAAGAAAGATTCAGCACGCCATAGATGCAGATGATCACTCCAGCTATCGGCAGAACAGAATACATTAAACCCATACTGATGCCTAAAGAGGCAGTCTCCTGAGTTGCATTCTCCACTGTCATAATATAGCCACCGTAAATAAAGAGCATGACTGCAGTTAGAACCACCAGCACTTCCGAGAACAGGTCGAGGTAAATGCGTGACTTTCCTGTGAACTTGGAGGATAAGAAAGTCATGGCTAGATGACCTCTTTTACCAAACACATAGGCAGAACCTAAAATAGAAAGCCAGGTGAAGCTGTAGGTAACAATCTCTTCTGAAATCGTACTAGGCGAATTAAAGAAGTATCTAGTTACAATCTGATAAGTACCTACAATGGTCATCTCGATGAACAGAGTCACGCAGATGAACATCAGCAACTTATCCAGCAAATCTCTAAGTCCCTGCATTATAATGCCCCACTCCTAATTATTTGAAGTTAGCGTTGAAAGCAGAAGCTTCGTCATACATCTCTTTCATAGCAGGATTGGCTTTGAGCAGTTCCTGATGCAGAGGCAGAACCTTTTCACGGAACTCGTTGGCATCAACGTTGATGAACTCAACACCCATGGCTTTGGCCTTTTCCTTAGCAGCGTCAACGCTCTTGTGCCATGCAGCAAACTCAACAGTCTGAGCTTCTACAGCAGCTTCCTGGAAGACCTTACGATCTTCTGGGCTTAACTTGGAGAGGAAGACCTCAGAACCTACTAAGAGGTCTGGGCACATCTGGTGACCATCATAGGAGAAGTATTTGCAGACTTCGCCGTGCTTCTGGTCAGTTAAGGCCAGCTCGTTGTTCTCAGCGCCGTCGATCACGCCCTGCTGCAGAGCAGAGTAAACTTCACCGAAGCTCATTGGGGTAGCAGCAGCACCGAAAGCGGTCATCATAGCTACGTTGGTAGGACCGGCCTGAACACGGAACTTCTTGCCTTCCAGATCCTTCACTGATCTGATTGGGGTCTTGGAATAGAAGTTACGAGTACCAGCAGTGAAAGCACCTAAAGCCTCAAAGCCGTCTTTCTTGGCATCAGAAGAGAGCTTAGCTAAAACTTCTGGCTTGGTTACGAATGCTTCGAAAGCCTTCTCAGAAGTGAAGAGGAATGGTACGGAGAATACTGCATACTTCTTGTTGAAAGCTTCGATGTTGGCAGTAGAAACTGATAAGAACTGAACAGCACCCTGCTTAACTAACTCTAACACCTTCTCGTTTGCACCTAACTGGCTGTTAGGGAAAATCTGAACTTCGTACTTGTCGCCTAATTTCTTTTCAACATAATCTTTGAAAGCTACGAAGCCGATGTGGTCAGGGTGAGTTTCAATCTGGGTGTGAGAAATACGCACAATGTCTTTTGCTAAGGAAGCAGAAGAGAAAGTAGTTACAGCTGCAACTGCTAAGGCAATACCCAAAATTTTATTCAAACGCATTTTTAATTTCCTTTTTAATTACCTAACGGCTAATCACTTAGCCCTCGAAAACTCGGATTGCTCCACATGAAGAAGACATAAACGCCACTAAAATTAAACAGCTTTTAGAAGCAGTAATTTTTCAGTACGCCTATGCGTCCTTTTCACGAGAAGCTATTATAATTTTTGTACAAGTTTAAAAACGTGTCATTTGTCGCAAAATTAGGGCTTGCATACAAGCTAGATTTGCTCTCGATCATATTCTCACAAATCCATGCCTAGAGCCAAATTCCGCGAGCTTGATCTCAATTTTTTGCGTCGATTTTGCGCAATCGATGGACATACGCAAAGGTTTTCGTATTCTAACTGGGCTAGAGTCGAAATTTCAGCCTTAAATGTTTTACGCATAACATCCTAGGCACCAAGGGAAGACCGACAATTTAGGTGCTAAAAACTCAGGATAAAGTTCTACTAAAACGTATGCTCTGCAAATTTTTACAAATTTGAGATATATCAAACACAATTCGCTCAAAATAATCTTGTTTTAATCTTTACAGCGGCCAGTTTAAGGCAGAGATCGGCTCGCCAGGTTTTAGCTCGGTTTCCTGAGGCTGCGGCTGACTCTCAGCTGTGCTGAGATCCTCCTCATGCACCACATAGGTTTCACGCAGCGCACTCTCAAGACGCGGGCGCAGATCGCGCACGATATCGGCACGGCGCAGGGCAATGCCTGAGGCAAGAATTTCCAGCAGACAGAACTGAGCCAGACGGTTGTCGGCATGCGGATCGGCAAAGAGGCGGGCGCCTTCTCCGCATTTAAGCACTAAGGTACACAGCGGAGCGAGCGTCGAGAATTCAGGACACAGCCCCACCACGGTCACCGCATTCTGTTGACAGATGGTGGCAGCCTTGATGAGATCACGGTTATAGCCGCTCGCTGAGAGCAGCAGCAGAACCTCCCCCGGACGGAGGGATGCACAGCAGGGATACATCAGCGCCGGATCGGCATAGCTTTCACAGGGCATGCCTAACTGCAGAAGTCTGGCGCTGAAGGCCTGAGCCTGAAACTTTGAAAGTCCCTGCCCGACCACAATCAGCCGTCTTGACTGCGAAATCACGTCAATGCAGCGGGCCAGCACCGTGGTGTCAAGCTTGCGGGAGAGTTCCTTAAGCAGGCTGATATTGTTGCTTAAAACCTTATCAACAATATCGTCTACCGAATCGCCGCTACGCACCCGCTCACGGCTCTGGGTGTTTTCTGAGCTCAGAGTCGAGCCTAACGCCAGCTTAAAATCAGGAAAGCCCGTGGCGCCAAAATGCTTGCAGAAACGAAAGACCGTCGGCTCTGAGACCTGAGCACGCTTGGCAAGCAGACTGAGATTTTCTGCCAGCACCTGTTTGGGATCATCCAGGATGGCCTGAGCTACACGGCGCTCTGACTTGGAGAGCTCGGCACTCATCGCCGAAATTCTGTCTAGTAAGTTCTCAGCCATAGACTACAGCGTCAACTCCATGCTGTTTTTAATAAAGCCGTTCTGGATGACATAGTTGACCTTAAAATCATCATCAAAGATCACAAGGTCTGCCATAAAGCCCGGCTCAATCCGTCCATACTCCCTAAGCCCCAGCACCTTAGCCGGAGTTGAAGAGGAAGCCTCCAGAGCATCATCGAGGGTATAGCCGCAGCGTTCCACCAGGAACATGACCCCATCGAGCAGGCTGATGGTCGTGCCCGCCAGAGCCCCCTTGGTATCGATGAGTCCGCGCTTGCTGTCCACAAAGATTTCATTGCCTCCTACGGCAAAGGATCCCGGGGCATGCTGCATGCCGGCTACGGCCTGCACATCAGATACGATATAGAGGCGATTGCCCATCATCTTATGCAGAAAACGGATGATGGCCGGATGCACGTGCTTGCCGTCAGGAATGACGCTGGCATAGACATGCTCATTGCTCAGCACTGCGCCAATCAGCCCGGGTTCACGTCCCACCATGCTGCGCATCGCATTGAAAATATGCGTGACATTATTGACTCCTGCTCTTAAGCAGGCATAGGCCTCAAGATAGGTACAGGCACTGTGACCAAGCGAAAGCTTGATCTTGTTATTGAGCAGCTCGAGCACATATTTAGGCTTGACCGATTCAGGCGCGATGGTCATATAGGAGATGACATCCTTGTTTTCGATGACATAGGCAAGATCAGCCTCGCCCATCTTATGAATATAGCCAGCCGGATGAAAGCCCTTATGCAGAGAATTAATAAAAGGTCCTTCAAGATGCAGCCCAGGACAGATCCCGGGATGCTTTTCCCGAAACTCGGCTATGGAGGCAAAGCCTCTGGTCATGCTTTCACGGGGGGAGGAAATCAGCGTTGGCACAAAGGTCGTAGTCCCGTGAGCAGTCATCCAGCGCCGCATGCTCTCAAGGCTGTCTACACTGACCTCATTGCAAAAATTCACGCCGTTGCAGCCGTTGGCTAACAGATCGATACAGCCAGGGGCCACATGCAGACCATTGAGATCAATCTCCTCGGAATCCTCAAGCAGAATCGGATCCATCGGAATGATTCTATGATCCTGCACGACAATTGCCTCGGCATCCTCAAATTCCTCTGAAGCTAAATGCCACTGTCCATTGCGCAGAATTGTTGCAGTCATATCTGCTCCTCTCTATGTATGGTTCTCAGCGAGGCGCGCGGCCTTGCGTGCCCGCTTGAGCGCGAAATCAGGCTTACCCTTGTTCTTTTTGTCGCGCAGCCTGACTTTCTTATGCTTGCGCTCTTCTTCCTGCTGCTGCGGAGTTTTCTTGTCAAAGCCGCCGTTAAGCTTGGCACGCTTGCGCTTCTTCTCAGACTCGCCGCCCTGTTTTACAGCATCCACGCTTGGGAATGCGGCACAGACCTGCTTAATCTGCCGCCGTTCAATGGTGGAGGCGGTATAACGTTCAATACTCGCAAGAAGCTCTAACTGATCCTTATCGACCAGATTCACCACGATGCCCCGTGCGCCTGCGCGGGCTGTACGTCCGGCCCGATGCACATAGATAGCGGCATTATTAGGCATATCAAAATTATAGACCGTGCTGATTTCCGGCAGATCAAGCCCCCTGGCGGCCACATCGGTTGCCACCAGCAGATCGACCTCGCCCTCCTTAAAGCGTCTTAAGGCGGCCTCACGTTCAGTCTGTGACTGTTCGCCCTGCAGGGAGGCATTGTTAAAATGCTCCCGGCGCAGGAGCGCTGAAAGTCTGGCCAGGCGTTCACGGGTTCTGACAAAGATGAGACTGCGTCCCTGTGTGGTACGCAGCAGCAGCGAGAGAATAGTCATGCGCTGATCATCGTTAGCAGCATAGTAGGCGCGCTGCGAGAGCAGTTCAGGAAGCTTGTCCGACTCCTCCTGTCCGCTGCCGATTCTGAATTCCTCAGGATCTTCAAGCAGCTCCTCAGCAAACTGTCTGACGCCGTAACCTTCTAAGGTAGCGGAGAACAGCAGCGTCTGCGGCTGCTGATTCAAACTCTCACAGATGGAGCGCACATCCTCGCGAAACCCCATGTCAAGCATGCGGTCCGCTTCATCTATAACCACCCACTCAATATGGGACAGGTCAAGCCACTCCTTGCGTAAGAACTCCTGCATTCTGCCCGGGGTTACCGCCAGCACTGAAAAGACCTCGCTGCGCTGCTCCTCACGACCCTGTCCACCGATCAGCGTTCCGACCTGATGTTCAGTTCCCTCTAAAAGCGTCGTGGCCACATCCCTGACCTGCAGCGCCAGCTCACGCGTAGGTTCAATCACCAGACCATAGGTGCGGCCCGGTTTTTTATGCAGCATTTTAGACAGCAGCGGGACTAAAAAGGCGCCGCTTTTACCAGTACCGGTAGGGGCTGCGCCCAGCAGATCTCCGCCCTTGAGCGCCGAAGGGATCACCACGGCCTGAATAGGGGTAAGTTCACTCCAGCCGAGTTTGGCAAGATTCTCCTGCATCAGCTCCGGCAGAGGTAATGAAGCAAAGGTACTCACACGCCCTCCCTTCCGATCCGCTGACTATGCTTCTGCACAATCAGCGCCACCATCCTGCGCCGTTTCTCGCTATCGGCCTGTTCCACGCCATTAAACCAGCGCACCAGCTGCAGATCGGTAGCATTGAGCAAGTCCATATAATCCTCAAGCTCCTGCTCAGAGAGATCCTTTATATCATGTTCGACAAAGGGCAGGAGCATCAGATCAAGCTCGCGCATGCCGCGTCTTGAGGCCCATTTGATTTTGCCTTCTGGTATCTTCATAGTTTCCTCTAGACTGCAACCTGAGCCTTGATGGCAGGATACGGATCATAGTTGATGAGCTCAAAATCCTCATACTCATAGCTGAACAGATCAGGCGCTTTACGCTTGATCAGCATCTGCGGCAGAGGACGCGGTGTTCTGCTCAGCTGCAGCTGCACCTGCTCAAAATGGTTGTGATAAATGTGCACATCACCGCCGGTCCAGACAAAATCACCCAGAGCAAGATCGCATTCCTTGGCCATCATCATGGTGAGCAGCGAGTAGCTGGCGATGTTGAAAGGTACGCCCAGAAACATATCACAGCTGCGCTGATAGAGCTGACAGGACAGGCGGCCGTTGGCCACATAAAACTGAAATAAGGTATGGCAGGGAGGCAGCGCCATGGCATCCACATCGGACGGGTTCCAGGCGCATACAATGATGCGGCGCGAATCTGGATTATGCTTGATGGCATCCACTGCCTGAGCTATCTGATCAATATGGCGTCCATCCGGGGTAACCCAGTCACGCCACTGCTTGCCATAGACAGGACCTAGTTCGCCCTGCTCATCAGCCCATTCATTCCAGATCCTCACGCCATGCTCGGTGAGATATTTAATATTGGTCGAGCCGCTTAAAAACCAGAGCAGCTCGTAGATAATTGACTTTAAGTGCACCTTTTTGGTGGTCAGTAAAGGGAAACCATCATCAAGGTGAAAACGCAGCTGCGCGCCAAATAAGGAACGGGTCCCAGTTCCGGTCCGATCATGGCGATCACAGCCCTCATCCAGTATTTTTTTAACTAACGAAAGATATGCTTGCATAGTAAACCTAGTGTGAGCTTAAAAAAGCTTATTTCTGCTGCTCAGAGAGCTCTACAATGCGCCCTAGTCCCTGCTTCTTGGCATAATCAGCATAGAGTTTGCGGATCTCCTGAGAAGAACAGAGCTTTAAGGCCTCACGACCTAATTCACGCAGCTCCTGAGCGTTGACTCTTCTGACCAGATATCTGATGCGTCCCATCTCAGAATAGTTCATCGAGAGGCGATCATAGCCTAGAGATAACAGCATCAGAGCCCCTAACGGGCTGCCGGCGATTTCACCGCAGACGGCAATCTCACTGTGACAGCGCTGCACCTTGGTGATCAGTTCAGAGAGGCATCTGACTACCGCAGGATGGAAAGGATCAAAGAAGCGGCTGACCTTAGGATTGGTTCTGTCTATTGCGAGCAGATACTGAATCAGATCGTTGGAGCCTATTGAGAAGAACTGCACTTCCTGAGCAATTTCCTCAATCATGTAGATCATGGACGGAACTTCGATCATCACGCCAAAACGCGGCATCTTGATCGAGGTCTTAAGCTCGCTCTCAAGCTCCTGCTTTAATGTAAGCAGCATGCCCTTGAGCTGGGTAACCTCTTCATAGCGCGATACCATCGGCACCATGATCTCCAGGTTGCCATAGGACATCTGAGCTCTGAGCATGGCTCTGAGCTGCGTGCGGGCCAGCTGAGGCTGATCAATGCTCACACGTACGCCGCGCCAGCCTAAGGCGGCGTTATTCTCCTCAATCGGGAAATAATCAAGTCCCTTATCTCCGCCGATATCGAGCGTACGCATGCACACCGGCAGCGGAGCAAACTGCGAGAGCAGCTTCTCATACCATTCAGTCTGCTGCTGTTCAGTCGGGAAGGTCTGTCCGAGCATAAAGGCAATTTCGGTACGGAATAAGCCGATGCCGTCTGTCTGCCGCGGCAGATCCGGATCAGCATGATGATTTAAGCCGGCATTGAGCGAGATAAAGATCCGCTGGCCATCTAAGGTCTGGCCTTTCTCGTACTTCTCTGCCGAATATAGATTGCTCTGCTCTAAGGTCTGACTTAAAAGCTGCTCATACTCCCCTATCACCGTTACCGATGGCTCAATTAAAATCTGACGATGCTCGCCATCGATGATCACCATGCGGCCGTCAATAATGGAGAGATCGATTTTTACGCCGATAACCGCAGGGATCCCGAGATCTCTTGCCATGATGGCCGTATGCGAACTGGTGTTGTCATCGAGCGCAATAAAGCCAGCAATCTTATCCTTTGGCAGTTCGGCAACCCAGGCAGCCGGCAGGGTCTTGACGACCAGAATCACCTTCTCATCAAGCTCAGGCTCAGTTGTTGCCGCGTGCGCAAGCCTGGTCATGAGGACCTGGGCAAAGTCACGGATATCGTGATGCTGCTGTTTGCCAATCCCCTCTTCTGAGAGCATCTGCTCGGCAACAATCTTGACGGCGGAGATGGCATTGACCTGCCGCTCATCGATCACCCTGTCGACCTGATCCTGAAAATCCTGGTTATCGAGGAACTGACCATAGCCTGACATATAACCTGAGGCCGCTTCACTCTTGTCCTCTTCGCGCATCTTCAGCGCCTGACGATCCATCTCAATCTGCAGCTGGAACAGGGTCTGCTGGAACAGCTCATGCTGCAGATCCTGATCATCAGTGGTCACTATCTCCACATCTTCAAGCGTCAGCGTCGCCTGCCAGTAAATGGCTTTGGCGATGGCAATACCTCCGGCTCCGCTCTCTGCAGTCAGCTTCAGACCATTCTGATCCTTATCGCGATTCTGATTGAGGATGGCCAGCTGTGAGGCAACCTGAGCAGCAATGGTGATTAAGAAGGATTCTTCAAATTCATCAAACTTGCGCATCTCGCGGCTCTGAATATCGAGCACACCGAGGAGTTCTCCCTGATAGAGCAGCGGGACTCCGAGGAAAGACATAAATTCCTCTTCACCAACCTCAGGCAGAAACTTAAAGCTAGGATGGGATGGTGCATCGGCGATGTTGAGCATCTGCTCCTTTAAGGCCACCTGACCTACCAGACCTTCGCCTACCTTGAGGGTGGCCTTGCCGATAGCTGACTTAGACAGACCGTCGGTAGCGGAGAGACGCAGCAGCTTAAAGGGGTCGAGCAGATACAAAGAGCAGCAGTCGGCCTCAATGGTGCTGCGGATCCGCTCAGTCAGCATCCCCAGCGTCTCCTCAAAAGAATCCTTTAGATTAACTTCTTCGATAATCTGGCGTAGGGCCAGTAAGATCTGCTTATGTCTTTCGTCCATACTTATGATTTTTTCCTGTACAAATCTGACCTATGTCCTGCGCCGCCTTTACGGTCAAGCTGCGGACCAAACAAGGCAGGTCCGGCAAACTCTGTTAGCACATGCCGATATACATCGCGTTTAAAAGCCACTACCTGACGCACAGGATACCAATAGGACACCCAACGCCAGTCATCAAATTCAGGATGACCCTGTACATTAAATTCAATATGCCCCTGCTTATCAGCAGTCAGGCGTAATAAAAACCATTTCTGCTTTTGCCCAAGACACACCGGTTTTTCTTCCCAGCGTACTAAGCGTTTAGGCAGACGATATTTAAGCCATGATTTAGAGCAGGCAAGCAGCTCAACATCATCTGACTTAAGTCCCAGCTCTTCATAGAGTTCACGGTACATTGCAGTTTCGGCACTCTCGCCTTCATCAACACCGCCCTGCGGAAATTGCCAGGAATTCTGACGGATCCTACGTGCCCATAACACCTGACTGGCACGATTGCAGATCACGATCCCCACATTAGGTCTAAATCCGTCACCATCAATCATCACAACCGCCGCTTGTTATATGTGTTGCAGAGAACCAAGCCTTCTGCAAAAAGACTATTCTGATAAGCCTCAGATCTATACAACTAGGTCACTAGTCGATTTATATTCTGTAAGACAAAATGCCACCTGCGCAGCCACCTGCTAACTCTGTTTTTAGTTCCAAGCTTGTTTTACAAGCCTTTCTTCAACAACAGTCTGCGCCATGCTAACTGGCAGTTTTATCATGCTTATTCAAATAGATTTTACGCCTGCCACCTCAACTAAACAAGGCTACATATCACAATGTGCAGAAGAAAAAAAATCTGCTTTACGCACTAACTGTAGCTACATGACCCAAGCAGTTTAGCATTTGCCTGACGCAAACACTTTATGCAAGCTAGGGATTTTTGGGCTTTTCCACTATACTTAAACCTAGTCGACTAGATTTGTAAGGTAATTATGCATACAAGCTTATTGCAGTTCGTTCAACGCCCTGCCCCTCCAGAGGATTTTTCTACCCTCAAACAAAGAATTGAGGGTATTTTAGGCAGAAGCGTCGCAGAACTTGCTAAGCGCTATCAGCTAAAAGTGCCTACTTCAAGCCTCAAAGGCAAAGGTTTTACCGGAGAACTCATTGAGATCTGTCTTGGCGCAAGCGCTCAGAGCTCTCCGCTCCCGGATTTTCCCCATCTTGGAGTAGAACTTAAAACCATGCCAATAAGTTCAAACTTTACTCCGCTTGAATCGACCTTCATCACCTATGCGCCCCTGATGCATACTGCAGGACTTAAGTTTGAAGAAAGCAGTCTTTATAAAAAACTTAAGCGGGTGCTGTGGATTTTTGTGCTCGCCCCTCGCTCTTCACCTCTTTCTGAACGCAAAATAGTCGGGTATCGCTTCTGGACCCCAGATCCTCAAACGCTCAGGCAGATTCAGGCTGATTTTGAGGAGATCTACGAGCTCATCAACTGCGGACGCATTGACGAGATCAGCGCACAGCTAGGTGAGATTATCCAGCTGCGCCCTAAGGCGGCGAACGGGCGGGCACTGACTGAAGCTCTCGGCCCTGAAGGAGATGTAATAGCAACAAGGCCTCGCGGTTTTTATATGCGTGCAAGCTTTACCAGACAGCTTTTGCAGAGTTTTATAGCATCTCAGGCAAAGTCTTAAAATATCACAACAAAGTGTTACCTGACACATTGTCTTTTTTTATTTAATAACAGTATGTTCACGATTTGCACATTTTTGGCTAATTTTGAACATACTGTTATACAAGATTTTTTAATAAAAATTTTTATATATTTTAGTAAAATACCTTTATATTTATGTTATTCGCAAGATTTTTATGCGAAAGCGACATTTTTTGCGTTAAAATGCCCTCATCGGCGGTTAAATTTAATCACGATATTTTTAGTCTATGCTCAGAAGACAGACAAATATAAATGTGGAGGACAAATGAGCGTTTCAAAAAGATTTGCAGGTAAGAAATTAACCGTATCTTTTTATATTAGAAAAGAAGCAGCACAGGGTGCCGAGAAGATCGACCTTATCTGTGAACACAATGGCTGGCAGGCTGTTGCCATGAAGCCTCAGAAAAACGGAACTTTCAGAGGCTCAATTACCATCAATGTGGGTCTTAAGCCATCCTATCAGTATAAATTCAAGTACACCATGCCTGACAACAGCGTCAAGTATGATAATGATTGGGATGCTGATATGTATGCACCTAACCCATTTGGCGGAGAGAATTCCGTATTTTCAGCAGTTAAGGAATAACCCTCAAAAAATATTTGACATACGTCAAAATTTTATGTATTATAACTGCATGTTCTGACGCGGGGTGGAGCAGTCTGGTAGCTCGTCGGGCTCATAACCCGAAGGTCGTAGGTTCAAATCCTACCTCCGCAACCAATAAACCAACCAAATATCTGGTTGGTTTTATTTTATCTAAAGCTCTCATTTTAAGCCTCGGCTTTTGAACACCTTACACATTATCCGGTGTACCATCTCTCTTGCTTTGGTCTAAGCTCTGCTGCCT
>JAILLS010000054.1 GCA_024693025.1 Succinivibrio sp.
GCTCAGCAGCTTTATCTTCTCTTGGTGCAGCCATGTTCATGCTCCTTGGTTATTGAGGCTTTAATCGTCAGGTTCAGCTTTTATTTTAGGTGATTGAGCTTAAAAATTAAAGTGTTAGCCGTATTTTTTTTGTGTAAATTTGGGGGGAGAGTACAAGATTGCAGCCAAGAGTAAAAAAGTTATGCTGAAAAGCCTAGGGCTTTGTGCAGGAGCAGACAGTATTTTGGGGCATCAAGGCACAGCCTGGGCTGATTTATAAAGGCACAAGGCTTAGCGGCAGCGGCGGCATTCTGATACATTGTCAGAAAAATTAAAGCTTTTTTGCTGATTCTTTGCTGTTTTGCGCTAGCATATTACCACTTATTTTGAAATCCTAAGAGTTGTGGAGAACATCACATGGAAAATTTTGAATACTGTCGTCCCACCCGCTATGTCTTTGGCAAGGGAACTGAAGAGCAGACCGGCAAGCTGCTGAAGGAGTATGGCTATAAAAAGGCTCTGATTGTCTACGGCGGAGGCAGCGCCGTGAGGACCGGTCTTTTAGGCAGAGTGCAGGATTCCCTTGAGCATGCCGGGATTGAGCATATTGCTCTCGGCGGCGTCCGGCCTAATCCGCGGGCAGATCTCGTTTATGCGGGCATTAAAATGGGAAGGGATGAAAAGGTTGATGTGATCCTGCCGGTGGGCGGCGGTTCGGTGATCGACACCGCCAAGGCCATCGGTATCGGCATCCCTTATAGTGGGGATTTCTTTGATTTTTATACCGAAAAGGCAGTTCCGCAGGCAGGTGTGCCGATCTGTACGGTGCTGACCATTCCGGCTGCCGGCTCCGAGGGCTCCGATCGCTCGGTGGTGGAAAAGGAAATTGACGGGGTCGTCTGCAAGAACGGTACCGCTTCACCTTTTATTGTGCCGGTGTTTTCAATTTTAAATCCTGAACTTACCTACACGCTGCCTAATTATCAGACGGCCTGCGGTGTGGTGGATATGATGGCGCATATCATGGAGCGTTATTTTACCAATACTCAGGGCGTGGCAGTAACCGATCGCATGTGCGAAGGCATTCTTGCCGCCATCGTGGAGAATGCACTGGCGGTCTTTGCTGACGGTAAGAACTATGATGCCAGAGCTAATCTGATGTGGGCCGGCACGCTGGCGCACAACAATATCTGCGGCGTGGGCCGCGTTCAGGACTGGGCCTCACATCATATTGAGCATACCTTATCGGCGCTTTATGATGTGGCACACGGAGCTGGTCTTGCCGTCATCTTCCCGGCCTGGATGGAATATACCCTCAAGCACGATGTGATGCGTTTTGCCCAGTTTGCCTCCCGCGTGTTCAACTGCGACATGGATTTCTCTGATCCTGAGCGTACCGCACGTGAGGGCATCCAGGCTTTAAGACATTTCTACAAACAGCTCGGCATGCCTCTGAATTTCAGCGATATCGGAGCACGCGAGCAGGACATTCCGCTGCTTCTGAATATGCTCTGCGGCTCCGATCCTGAGCATCTTGAAGGTAACTTCATGAAGCTGCGCCGTGAAGACTGCGAGCAGATCCTAAGACTGGCCGCTCACTATCAGTCCTGATGTTTAACTTCCCAGCTTAAGAGCAGCCGCTGTTGCTGCTCTTTTTTTGACTATGCAGACTTATTCTAACCGTCATTTAAAACTCTCCTGTGTGCTCACCTTTATTGTGCTGGGCTTTCTGGAATCCTCCTGGGCTCCGATGGTGCCTTATGTCAAGGCGCGCTTTGCGCTTGATGAGTTCAGTTTGGGGCTACTGTTAATCTGTACCGGCATCGGTTCGTTTACGGCGCTGCCGGTCATCTCCATGCTGGTAGGCAGATACGGCTGCAGGCTGATTGCTTCGCTCAGTGCGCTGATCCTCGCCAGCTGTCTGGTGCTGCTCTCGGTGGTCAGTCAGCTTTATCTGTGTGCACTGCTGCTCTTTGGCTTCGGCGCGGCTACCATCGGCATCGATGTGGCGGTGAATGTCAACGCGGTCATTGTGGAGGCAAAGCTCAGGCGTCCTCTGATGTCAGGCTTTCACGGCGGCTATTCGCTCGGAGCGCTTCTAGGTTCCGCGACGGTAAGCTTTATGCTGACCCTGGGACTGTCACTTTTTACCAATGTTTCCTGTGTGTTTGTCCTGATGCTCACCACCATTTTCTGGTGTGGACGGGCTCTGGTCTCAGCCTCTGAGGTCAAGGCCTATGAGGCAGAGCAGCCTAAGCCTGATGCCCCTCAGAACAGGCCTCAGGGCGGCCTCCTGATGAGACTGCTGCAGGTGCCAAGGCTCATCGTGCTCGTTGGCATCAGCTGTTTTATCATGTATGCCATTGAAGGCTCCATCATGAGCTGGTCAGGCGTGTTTGCCACACAGGAGCGTCAGATGAGCCTTGAGCGGGCAGGCTTTATCTTTTCAGCCTTTGCTATCGCCATGACCCTGATGCGTTTTATGGGCAACCGGATCGTGCTTATGCTTGGCAGACGCAGAACTGTCATGCTCGGTACGCTGTTTGTGGCCTTAGGCTATGGCATCACGGTGGCCATTCCGCATGTTTACGGCACCGTTCTGGGCTTTATGTGCATCGGTTTTGGCGCTGCGAATATCGTGCCGCAGTGGGTCTCCTTTGCCGGAGGCGTGAAGGGCTATCCTGTGCATGATACCATTGCCTTTATCAATGCTCTTGGCTATTCAGGCCTGCTCATAGGTCCGGTGCTCATCGGCTTTTTTGCTGAACTCTTCTCGCTTTCTGCTGTTTTTGTCGGCATCGGAGCCTGTGCGCTGGTGGTAGGGCTTATGGCTGACAGAATTATTAAGGATGAAACGTATGCCGCCTGAGGTGGTGCTCCTTTACGAGGCAATTTTAAGTTTGATTTACCTTTGAGGGGCACTGTGCTATGTTTTCAACAATTTCAGTTCACGTTTTTTAATTTACTTTTTTGAAGGAAGCTTTATGTTACCTGAAACTATCTGTCTGCATGCCGGCTATACTCCTAAAAATGGTGATCCGGCTGCTCTGCCTATCTATCAGAGCACGACCTTTAGATATGATTCCACTGAAAATATTGCCAAATTATTCGATCTTAAGGATAACGGCTTCTTCTATAGCCGCCTTGGCAATCCTACTGTAGATGCAGTAGAGCAGAAGATTGCCGCCTTAGAGGGCGGAGTAGGGGCCATGTGCACTTCAAGCGGCATGGCTGCCTGTGTCGGTATTGTGCTGACTTTAGCCAAGGCCGGCGATCATATTGTCTGCTCCTCGGCGGTCTATGGCGGTACCTTTAATCTTTTGGCCGTGTCCTTAAAGAAAATCGGCATTGAGACCACCTTTATCGATCAGAGTGCCAGTGATGAAGAGATCAGCAGTGCATTCCGCGACAACACCAAGCTGTTTATCGGCGAGACCCTGGCCAATCCTGCCATGGACGTGCTCGATATTGAAAGACTGGCGAAGATTGCCCATCAGCATAAGGTGCCGTTTGTGGTGGACAATACCTTTGCCACTCCTATTCTGTGCCGTCCGGGTGATTTCGGCGCAGATATCGTCTTCCATGCCACCACCAAATATATGGATGGTCATGCGATCCAGATGGGTGGTGTTGTAGTGGATATCGGCTCCTTTGATTATGCTGCCTCCGGCAAGTTCCCTGATTTCGTCGAGCCTGATGAAAGCTATCATGGCACGGTCTATACCCGCGACTTCGGCAAGGCTGCCTTTATCGTCAAATGCCGCGTGCAGTTCATGCGCGACTACGGCTCCTGCCAGACTGCACAGGGTGCCTTCTATATCAATCTGGGCCTTGAGACTCTGCCGCTGCGTATTGTGCAGCACAGCAAGAACGGTCTTGAGATTGCCAGGATGCTAGCTGAGCATCCTAAGATTGAGTCCATCTCCTATCCTGCGCTTGAGCATGATCCTAATCATGCCTTATGCCTCAAATATCTCAAGGACGGCATGTGCTCAGGCGTGATGTCCGTGGTGCTCAAGGGCGGACGTGCCGCAGGCGCCAAGTTCATCGATTCAGTCAAGCTCTGCTCTCCTGAAGTGCATGTGGCTGATATCCGCTCCTGCGTGCTGCATCCTGCCAGCGCCACCCACCGTCAGCTTACCGACGCTCAGCTTGAAGCCTGCGGCATCAAGCCGGGTACGGTACGTATTTCTGTGGGTATTGAAAATATCGCTGATATCAAAGAAGACATTCTGCAGGCTTTAGCTCAGGTTTAAGTAAAGCTTGTTTGCCACACGCGCTTAGAGCGCAGAGATACTCCAGACTGAAAAACAGTCTGGAGTATTTTTTATCAGGATTACACCATGTTTTATAAGCTGAAATTTACAGAAGCTGAGCCTGTGCCCAGAACTTGGAGGCTTGCCTTTTTTTTATTTTGCTGCATAATAAGCTTGCTTGTCGGAGTGCCTTTGGGCTGAGATAGCATAAGCTAAATCCGTAAACCTGATCAGGATAATTCCTGCGTAGGAAACAGCCTCATGAAGTGACTCTGGCATGCATGGTAATTTTTTTCAAGAAGGCATGCTTATGAGTTCTGCATCTACCTCAACTAATCAATTCCCTGCATTTAAACAGCAAAAACAGCGGGTACTTAAAGGATCGCTGCAGGTACCCTTTGATGAGCTGACCCTGTCTAACGGGACGAAGCTTCTAATCTATACCACTGAAGGACCTAAGACCTCTCCTCTGCCGCGCCGTGCACTTGAGTGGAGTGAACACTATCAGGACGGGGATGCCTGCAAGGTCAGACGCACCCAGCTTGACTATGCCAAGGCGGGGATTATCACCAGACAGATGGAATATGTGGCGCAGCGTGAGTCCTACGTAAGCTCGAATCCTGCTTTTACTCCTGAGGATGTCTGTCAGAATATCGCTCAGGGCCGGGCGGTGATCCCCTGCAATATCAATCATCCTGAAGTTGAGCCGATGGTCATCGGTGCGAGATTTGCCTGTAAGGTAAATGCCAATATCGGCGCCTCCTCGGTCTCCTCAGACTATGAGCAGGAGCTCTCCAAGCTTGCCATGTCGCTGAAGTTTGGGGCCGATACGGTCATGGATCTGTCGGTTGGCATCTCGGATCTGATGGGCCTGCGCAGCGCCATTCTGCGGGCCTCTCCCGTACCAATCGGTACCGTGCCGGTGTATGAGGCTTTAGATCGGGCTGAGGGCAAGGTCGAGAATCTGACCTGGGAGGTCTTCAGGCAGACCGTGATCGATCAGGCCCGGCAGGGCGTGGACTATTTCACCATTCATGCCGGTCTCCTGCAGAGCCTGCTCCCCGCTGCGGCTGCACGTCAGATGGGCATTGTCTCGCGCGGCGGCTCGGTGATGGCAGCCCGCATGGTCAGATGCGATGAGGAAAACCTGGCCTTCACGCACTTTGATGAGCTCCTTGAGATCTGTCATGACTATGATGTGGCCTTATCGCTTGGCGACGGACTCAGACCTGGCTGTATTGCCGATGCCTGTGACAAGGCTCAGTATGGAGAGCTTGAGGCTATCGGCAAGCTGGCCCGCCGCTGCTACGCAGCCTCGGTGCAGTGCTTTATTGAGGGACCGGGACATGTGCCTCTGCATAAGGTTGAAGAGAATCAGCGCCTTGAAGAGCAGCTGTGCAGCTATGCGCCTTTTTATACCTTAGGGCCGCTCGTGACCGATATTGCTCCAGGCTATGATCATATTACCTCAGCCATAGGCGGGGCGCAGATTGCCGCTTATGGTACGGCCATGCTCTGCTATGTTACACCGTCTGAGCATCTGGCGCTGCCGGATCCTGAGGATGTCAAGACCGGTCTTATCACCTACAAGCTGGCGGCGCATGCAGCAGATCTGGCCAAGGGACTGCCGGGAGCAGAGTTGAGAGATCTGGAGATGGCCAAAGCCCGCGATGAATTCCGCTGGTATGATCAGTTTGCTTTAAGTCTTGATCCTGAGCATGCCTATCAGGTGTGGGCGGCCAAGATGCCGGAAAACTGCGGGCATGAGCCGTCCTTCTGCTCGATGTGCGGTCCGCGTTTCTGTCCAATTCGTCTGAATCGTAAATTAAGGGAAGTGTATGGCAAGCGATAATTCACGTCCATTGGTCTTATGTATCGCCGGAGTGGACTCCGGCGGTGGAGCCGGGGTTACGGCAGATCTTCTCACCGTGCATGATCACGGGGCCTTCGGCCTGCCCTGCGTGACGGCTCTGACTGCGCAGTCTCTTGCGCATGTGGCGGCCGTCAAAGAAAGCGATCCGGAGCTCTTTTCTGCTGCCTTAGGTCTGTATGCCTCGGATTTTTCAGGGATTAAAGCGGTGAAGGTGGGGCTGGTCACCCATGCCGGTATCTTAAAGCTCATCCTTAATTTTCTTGAGAATGTGCTCGTAGGCGTGCCGGTAGTCTGGGATCCGGTCTTAACCGCCACAGCAGGCAAGCTTGAGAGTGCAGATTTAAAGGCTAACCTTGCAGGAATTCTTAAGCATACCACCATCTTCACTCCCAATTATCCCGAGGCCTTAGAGCTGTCGGGGATGACAGATGAAGAGGTTAAGGAGCAGGGGCTTAAAGTCTTAGGGGAGTATTTTTTAAGGCTTGGCGCACAGTGCGTCATCATCAAGGGCGGGCATCGGGAGGAGCTCTGTGATGCCTGTGATACGGTCATTATGCAGAACCTCTGCTGTGAGCTTTCTCTGCCTAAGGCAGCAGGAGACGGGGCGCATGGCGGAGGCTGTGCGCTCTCCTCAGCTCTTGCCGCACTGCTGGCGCAGGACTATGCACCCTATGATGCGGTAATGCTGGCTAAGGCCTATGTCTATCAGGGCATTATAAGACCTGCCTTTGCCTCAGCAGAGCACCGTCCTCCTTTAGGGCATCACGGCCTTATCCGCGATGCCAGGATGCTGCCTGAGGTTAAAGAAGAGGGCTTTCCTTACAGCGCAGGTCCTTTCCCTGCCTGTCCTTTAAAGCTCGGACTTTATCCTGTGGTAGACAGCGTAGAGTGGATTGAACGGCTTTTAAGGCTGGGAGTTAAGACCGTGCAGCTGCGCATCAAGGATAGCAGCAGAGCGGATCTCTACACCCAGATTGAAACTGCCGTAAAGCTCTGCGAGAGAGCGCATGCCAGGCTCTTTGTGGACGATTACTATGAGCTTGCCATCAGGGCGCATGCTTACGGAGTACATCTTGGCATGGAGGATTTAAGAGAGGCTGATCTTGACGCTATAAAAAAGAGCGGACTGCGCCTGGGCGTGTCCACGCACGGCATCTATGAGCTAAAAAAGGCGCTGCAGCTTAAGCCTTCCTATATTGCCCTGGGGCATATCTTCCCGACCCAGAGCAAGGTCATGCCGTCAAAGCCGCAGGGACTGTCCAAGCTTGCCTTAGAAGGTGAGATGATGGCAGAGCTTGGGCAGAGCGTGGTCGCCATCGGCGGCATCAAGCTGCATCATGTAAGGGATGTGCTTGACTGCAGGGTCGGTTCGATTGCCCTTATCACCGGGATCACCAAGGCTGACGATCCGGATGCCGAGGTGGGCAAGTGGCTTGAGCTGGTGGGTGACGGAGGTCAGGAAGTATGATGGAGGAGCGCTATAGCCGGCAGAGTCAGCTGCCTGAATATGCAGATTTTAAGGACAAGGTCAGAGATCTGCAGATAGGCATTGTCGGCGTCGGAGGACTGGGCGGACTGTGTGCCTATCTTTTGGCAGGAGCCGGGGTGAGACATCTTACTCTTGCCGACAGCGATGAGGTATCGCTGTCCAATCTGCACCGGCAGGTGCTCTACCGCCAGAAGGATGTGGGCAAAAGCAAGGCCCGGTGTGCAAGAGATGCGTTAAACGCTCTGGATGCAGAGCTTGAGGTAAGCTGTTTTGACCGGGTGAATGCTGCTAATTTTAAGGACTTTGCCACAGGCTGCAGCCTGATTCTCGATCTTGCGGATAATCTTGAGACCAGGCTGCTTGTCAGCAAGAGCTGTCTTGAGCTTAAGCTTGACTATGTGCATGCCTCAATTGCCGCCGAGCAGGGTATGCTTGCACTGTTTAGGTTCTCAGATCCTATGTTTATCAAAGCCCACGGCTGCTATGCCTGTCTGTGTGGTGAGGAGGCGGTGGCCGCCTCGCGCGGCATCACCGGTCCCTATGCGGCGACGCTCTCCTCCCTTACAGCCAATCTTGCCATGCAGCATTTAGCCGGCTGCTATGGCGAATACGGAACCTTATATCTATTTGACTTTAAAAAGTTTACGCAGAAAAAATTTAAACTGCAGCGCTCAGAGCACTGCCGCGTCTGTCAGAATAAGCTTGAAGCTTAAGGAGTTATTTTTGAAGATTATCTATCAGGATCATGAAATTACGCTTGATGACGAGCTGACGCTGCTTGAGTTTGTCAGAAGTCAGGGACTCTCTGAGCAGGGGGTGGCAGCTGCAGTCAACGAGGAGATCATCCCCAAGCGCAGCTGGGCAGAATTCAGGCTTGCAGACGGGATGCAGGTGGACATATTTAATTTAGTGGCAGGAGGTTAGAGAAATGTTAAAACTTGCCGGACGGGAATTTAATTCACATCTGATTGTGGGTACAGGCAAATATGCCTCAGGAGAGCAGCTGGTGCAGGCCTGTCTTGCCTCAGGCGCTCAAATCGCCACCATGGCAGTCAAGCGGGTGGATACCGAGCATCATACCGATGAGATTGTCAAACCGCTTTTGGAGATTGGAGTACAGCTGATGCCTAATACCTCAGGCGCCAAGAACGCCCGTGAGGCGGTGTTTGCCGCTAAACTTGCGCGTGAGGCGCTCGAGGTGGACTGGATTAAGGTGGAGGTTCATCCGGATGTGAAATATCTGCTGCCTGATCCTCTGGAAACCTATGCTGCCTGCAAGGAGCTCATCAAGGATGGCTTTAAGGTTTTCCCGTATATTCCTGCCGATCCGGTACTGTGCCGCCGGCTTGAGGATCTCGGGGTGAGTGCTGTGATGCCTTTAGGCTCGCCGATAGGTTCAGCCCGTGGCCTTGAAACCCTCGGCATGCTGAAGATCATCATCGCCGAGTCGCATGTGCCGGTGATCATCGATGCGGGCATCGGCTGTCCTTCTGATGCGGTCAAGGCCTTTGAGCTTGGCGCGGATGCCTGCATGGTGAATACCGCGATTGCCGCCGCCGGCGACAAGATTCTGATGGCCAAGGCCTTCAATCTCGCGCAGCAGGCGGGGAGACTGGCCTATGAGGCAGGACTGGCAGGTCAGTCTGAAACCGCCTCGCCGACCTCTCCGCTGGAGGCGTTTTTAAAGGAGGCCATGCAGTAAATGTCCTTTTATGACGAGCTCTCAAAATATGATCTCGATAAATTCAAAGCCCTGGTAGACAGCCGCAGTGCTTCTGATGTGGAGCAGGCCTTAAGCCGTAAGGGGCTTCATACGGTCGAGGATTTTGCCGCGCTGATCTCCGAGGAGGCGAGGCATCACTATCTTAAAGACATGGTGCAGATGGCCATGCAGCTCACGCGCCGCCGTTTCGGACAGTGCATCAATATGTATCTGCCTCTGTATTTAAGTAATCTGTGCAATAATCAGTGCGTGTACTGCGGCTTCTCCTCGCTCAATAAATTCAAGCGCGTGGTCTTAACGCTTGAGGAGATTGAAGAAGAGTGTCAGGCTATGAACCAAATGGGCTATGAGAATCTGCTCCTGGTCTCAGGTGAAAACGAGCGTCGTGCCGGCATGCCGTATTTCAGAGAAGTCCTCCCTGTGGTAAAGAAGTATGCTTCCTATCTGCAGATGGAGGTGCAGCCGCTTGAGAGTGAGGAATATGCCGAACTTCGGGAGCTTGGTCTTGATGCCGTCTCTGTCTATCAGGAAACCTACCATCCCGACTTTTACAGTAAGGTTCATCTGGGCGGCAGAAAAGCCGATTACCGCTGGCGTCTGGAAACTCCTGACAGGCTCGGTCAGGCCGGCATTGACAAGGTCGGAGTCGGGGCGCTGCTGGGCCTTTACGACTGGCGCGTGGATTTATGCGCTTTAGCTCTGCATGTGCTGTATCTTAGAGATCACTACTGGCAGACTCAGATCTCCATCTCCTTCCCACGTCTGCGGCCTGCACAGGGCGGCTTTGAGCCGACCTCACCGGTTAGCGATGCTAAGCTGCTGCAGATTGTGGCGGCCTGGCGTATTTTTGATAATGAGCTTGATCTGACCATCTCCACACGTGAGAGCGCGGAATTCAGGGATCTGCTTCTGCCGGTCGGTATAACCGCACTCTCTGCCGGATCCTCTACGGCACCCGGCGGCTATGCGCATCAGGGGGCAGCCCTGGATCAGTGGACCGTCAATGACGCAAGAAGTGTGGATCAAGTGGTCAAAGCCATGGAAAGCAGCGGTTTTGAAGCGGTCTTTCACAATGCCTCCACCACCTATTTCAAGCCGTTAAGTCAGGCTGTCTAGCTTTGATTGCTCTTTAGGCCTATCCTGAGACCTTCGGTTAGTCAGGATAGGTTTTGTCAGTGACATTTAGACTTCAGTTCTAAGTAAGCTTTTTTACATAATAGTTGTATACTTTTAGCAAAGTATGCTGAGGTTTTTATGCTGTTGTCTTTTGTAAAGAAGTTTGTGCTGCTGATCCTGCTCTGCCTGATTGGCGGCTATTTTCTGATTATCTATCTCACCGGGGTTTTAGCTGAAGATCAGCTGACGAAGGCAGACACTCTGATTGAGGGCAGTACCAATCAGGTCTTAAAGGATGCCAAGCTCAGCTATGCATCAGAGAGCAGCGGTCTGTATCAGCGTACCGGCACTCTGCTGCTCAACTCGCCTAAGCTTAAGGCAGAGGTCAGTCTGCCGGTTGTGGTTAAGCTGGGGTTCTTAAAGGCCGAGGTTCAGCTTGAGCTTGCCGATCTGCTCCAAAAGATGTCAAAAAACGGAGTCTATCTGCCTGCGGAGCTGGAGCCTAAGAGCATCGAGGGCGGGCTGACCCTGAACCTTTACGGTACCACTCTGGAAGGAATGCTCGAAGTCAACGCCAGGGCCAAGTATAAAAAGGGCAGACATGAGGATTTCAAACTGCATTTGACCTCTAAGGCCGAGCGCAGTTTAAAGCCTGAGTTTGTTCTGGAGCTTCTCAATCTCTACAATCCGGCTATGCTCTCCGTAAGCAAGCTTAACTGGACCGGGAATGTAGAGGGGCTCAGCGAGATCTCCTCCCTGGGCAAAGGACGGCTTAGCGCCGAAGGCCTCACGCTTAAGCTCAAACGCAGCAGTCTGCAGTTTAACAAACTTGAGAGCACCTATAAAACCTATGATTACGATCGGCATGACAATTTTAAGGTCGATGTGACAGCCAAGGGGCAGGGCAGTCTGGGCTATCTGAGTCAGTTCAATTTCACCGGCACTCTCCTGCAGTTTTCCCTGGACAAGCTTCTCTATACCGGGAACTATCTTAAGGAAGGCAGTAAGGATGATCTTGCAGTTATGCTGCAGGATTTTAAACAGCTTAAGATCAAAAGCTTTGACTTTACCATGCCGAAAAGGGTGGTACAGCGTCTGACTGTGGTCATGAATCAGCCTTTAAGCTTCAGCTCTCACGGTAATCTGACCTTTGCCTATCCTGATTATGAAGGCTCGCTGTGCGGCATTATGCATCTGACCACCAGCTCTCTGAATAACAGTCCGCTCGAGACTTTATTCAAGAAAAACTCGCAGGGCAGCTATTCTACCGATCTGGAGATTGATCATGGCAAATACTCCTTAAGCGGGATTAAGCTGCGCGGGGATCTGCTCAGCGATGCCGCCATCTATACACTGTTCAAGGGGCTGGGTGTAGAGCGGCAGCTGATAAGAAAAGCTGATGAGCTTGGTCATGAGATCAACAAGCTGCAGCAGAATCTTTCGCTGCCTAAACTGTTTAAATAAGCCTGGCAGCAGAAAAGCTAAGCCTTACGCTTAGCTTTTTCGGGTCTTTCTGCTGATGGTGCGAAAGTCAGGCGACCTTGAGCAGGAAGTCCTCATCCTTGACCCAGTGTATGCGCTTGAGACCATAGTTGATTATCAGACTGAGCAGTGCCGGCAGGACAAAGGAGATTAAGCCTAAGGAGATCCAGTCGAAGGTGGTAATCTCGCTTTTCAGGCCCTTTTCGAGATCAGAAACCCAGCCGGAGTAAACCCCCAGCTGTCCGACCAGACCGCAGGTCCCCATTCCGGAGGCTACCGCAGCTCCGTTCATCTGCAGCTGAAAATAGCAGGTGGCCAGAGGTCCGGTGATGCAGGAGGTGAGGATCGGAGCGATCCAGATGCGCGGATTGCGCACAATATTAGGCATCTGCAGCATGGATGTACCAATACCCTGAGAGATTAAACCGCCCCAGGAATTAGCCTTAAAGGAGATCACGGCAAAACCCACCATCTGGGCACAGCAGCCGGCGACTGCAGCACCTCCGGCCAGACCGGTAAGACCCAGGGCAGCGCAGATGGCCGCCGAAGAAATCGGCAGCGTGAGGGCAATGCCCACCAGCGCAGAGACGAGCACGCCCATGGTAAACGGCTGCAGCTCGGTGGCATACATGATAAGCTGGCCTAAAGAGCTGGCAGCATTGCCTATAGGCGGAGCGATCAGCACCGAGAGCACTACGCCGACAAATACGGTGACAGCCGGAGTCACAAGAATATCAATTCTGGTTTCCTTGGAGACTGCCTTGCCGCATTCAGCAGCAATGATGGCGATGATAAGCACGGCTAAAGGCCCGCCGGCACCGCCCAGGGTATTAGCGGCTGCACCTACCACTGTCATGGAAAAGAGCACCAGGGGATCGGCCTGCAGCGCAAAGCCGATGGCCACCGACATGGCAGGTCCTGACATCTGGGCGGCAAATTTACCTACCGTCACCAGGATTTCGAGATCAAACTGCTTGCCAAGCGTGGAGAGAATGGTTCCAATGAGCAGCGAGCAGAACAGACCCTGCGCCATGGCTGACATCGCTTTGATGAGATAGCGGTTAACCGAAATTTCAATATTTTTACGTGCTAGAAAGGCACCGATAGTCTGGGTCATATTTAAAATCCTCTAGAAGTTAGGATTTTAGGCAAAATTTCAGATTTTGCAACATTTTTTAGGAGAACCTTGCTTTGCATCATTTTCAGGCAGAACACTTAATTCTGCTCGTTCTCTGAGTGCGGCAGCTGTACCGTAAAGTCTGCTCCCACCGCATGTCCTTCGCTGTCGATGAGCGATAGATGATGCACTCCGTCACTCTGTGGCCTGAAGAAATGCGGATCGCTCTGTGGTATGCCGTTGACCGTCAGATAAATCGGCTCCACGCCTCCTTTGAAGCGCACGTTGATATAGCCTTCACTGTCAGGGCTGATAAGCTCACCGCCCAGCGGAAACTCCAGCCTGAGCAGGTTAGGATCAAGTCTTAAGGCTGGTTTTTCGTTGAGCTCCTTGAGTGTCAGAGGAGCATCCTCAGAGAGCGCATCGACCGGCGGCAGTTTGACCTTAAAAATGCTATCTCTCTTGAGGTTTGAGAGGATCTCAAAGAGATACGGGGCGGCATTGGTAAAGCCGGTCTTAGGCGGATTGGGGGAGTTGTCAGGTTTACCGGTCCAGACTCCGACTGTATAGCAGCCAAGGGAGCCTAGGGCGAGCGCATCGCGATACCCATAGGAGGTGCCGGTCTTATAGCTGACCTCATTTAGCAGCGAGTAGAGCGGGGGGCGCTGCGTCATCTTCAGCGTCTCAAAGACGGCGCGGGCCGAGGTCGGCTCGAGCAGGCGCAGGCTCTCCTGCTTATCGCCTGCAAAGAGCTGACTTTTTACCCACAGCCCGTCGCGATTGAGCATGGCATAAAGCTCGGTGAGATCATAAAGACTTATGCCGAGACCTCCCAGCGCCAGGGCAAGTTTGGGTGTAGCCTTAGGCGGCAGCACCAGGCGCTCTCTGCCCTGATTGAAGCGGGTAAAGAAGCTTGCGGGGTCGACTTTGGCGAGCACCTTGAGCGCCGGGATGTTCAGCGACAGACACAGAGCCTGAGCGGCACTGATCTGCCCCTTGAAGGTGCGGCTGAAGTTGCGCGGCTCCCAGGTGCCATAGAGCGATCTGGTATCAGCCACAATGGTTTTAGGATGCAGCAGATGCTGCTCAAAGGCCAGGGCATAGATGAAAGGCTTGAGACTTGAGCCCGGGGAGCGCAGGGCATGCGGCAGATCAAGATAGGATTCCTCAAGCGAGGTTGAACCAAGATAGCCGGCAACACTGTTGTCTCTAAGATCGATGACCATAGCGCAGAGTGTAGAGCCGTCCTGATGTTCGCTGCGATAGTGCTCGGCGACCTTGATTAGCTCATGCTGCACACTCGCATCAATAAAGGTATGCACCTCTGGCTGCTCCTGCTGTTTAGCCAGAAGCCCGAGCTGATAGGCAGTGCGGGGCAGGGGTCTGATCCTTATGGGCAGCTCCTCCTGGGTGGCCGCCTCCAGAATATCCTGTCTGATGACCCCCTGTCTGACCGCCAGACGCAGCACCTCGTTGCGGTAAAAGCGTGCCGCCTTGGGATGCCGGTCAGGACGGATCGCTTCAGGAGCGCGCGGCAGGGCGACCAGCAGGGCGGCCTCGGCAGGGGTGAGATGATCTGGCAGATGCCCGAACCATTTGAGACTTGCTGCCTTAACGCCTTCGATATTAGCTCCGAAGGGGGCTAAGGTCAGATAGAGTCTTAGGACAAAGTCCCGTCCTTCTCTGCAGGTCAGCACCGTAGCGCCCAGGGCTTCCTTGAGCTTGGAGGCAAGCGTACGCGGATTGCGCGAGAGTCTGCGTACCACCTGCATGGCCAGGGTTGAGGCTCCTGAGGTGATGCTCTGGGTGAGGAGGTTGCGGATGACAGCGCGGCCAAGGGCCAGCGGGTCGACGCCTAAATGCGTATAGAATCTGGCATCCTCGCTGGCAAGCAGCATCTCAAGATAAATGGGATCGACTTCCTCCTTGGTGCAGTCAAAGCGAAAGGTCTCATCCTGACTTAAGCTATAGCAGATAAGATTATCCTCACGATCATAGACAGTCCTCGAGCGCTGCTCATAGGCAGCAAGGCTGTAGGGCGGATAGCAGAAGACAAGACAAGCCCCCACCAGGGTGAGGGCTAACAGGATTAAGACTCTTACTCTCCGGCTCACTTGACCGTCAGTACCTGAGGCTTGGTATAGACTGACTGATCCGGATCATGAGAGTCGAAGATGCGCAGTGCAGGCAGAATGACCTGTCCCTTGAGGGTAGGTCTGAGCAGCAGCGCAAACTTGACGCCCTGACGGTTGTTGGCCATCAGCTCACCCACAAAGCCCAGATCGGCCCGGTGCAGATGCTCAAGCGCCTGCAGACTGCCATAGTGATTGAGACTCTGATCCTCCGTATAGATGACCTTCTCGAGGGTGAAGCCAGTCGGCAGCATGCCTCTGACATAGCTGATATCATCGAGAATGTTGATCTGCTTTAAGGTATAGACTGCGGTCACAAACTCATTCTGTCTGAACTCATACGGAGCACGCAGCGGTGTACCATCAGGCAGGAAGAAGGCCACGCTTAAGGTGGAGCCTTCCGGAGTGTCAGGCTCCTGCTTAGGATAGCCGAGTATGCCTACCGTATAGCCGACATTCTTGTCGGTGTCGTTTTTCAGCACCACCTCCTCTTTATCGCTGACAAACTTCTGCTCGCCGACATCAAGATTGACCGCACAGCGTAGCAGGGAGGCCATGACCGGCTTGCTCACATAGTTCTGATAGCAGTCCTGCTCTAACACGAGGCTGACTGCCTTGGTAAAGATCTCGCTGTTCTGGCAGTAGAGTGCGGCATCCAAAAGCTCGGCCAGATCATAAGGTATTGAACTTAGGCTGACATTTTCAAGCTCCTGCATCTTGATAATCTGTTTGAGCTGCTCTTCAGGATTAACCACTTTGGAAAGCTTTTCCTTGATCTCAATGAATTCTCCCATGCCGGAAAGTGCGGCCTGCAGGGCAAGAGTCATGCGCTCGCGATCCCCGTTGAGCCTGAAGGCCCTGGCATAGCCGATATTAGCCAGAGGTGAACGGGTTTTTAGCGTATCAAACTGATAGCGCAGGGTAGCGAGGGTGACCTCACCATAGAGGGTCATGGCTTCTAAGGCATAGGCGCAGATCACAGGATTGCTCAGATCCCTTGAGAGTGCATCGACCCTGGTCAGCATGGAGGAGATGATGGAGCTTGGCACATCAAAGCCTGCCTGCCTCGCAAGATACAGCACTTTAAAGGCCTGCACCGTGGCAAACGGATCATAGGAATAGTTGCGCTCAATCGTGGCTACACTGCCGTTGTCCGAGATCCGGCCTACCAGCGCATAGATAAGTTCCTGCAGTTTCCCGGAATTAGGCTTGATCTGATGGCTGAGCTCCTTCTTATCGATATAGTCTGCATGCAGACAGCCGTCAATGGCGGAGATAATATTGAAGGTGTACGGCGTATCGGTGTTGTAGAGCTCCTCCTTGAACAGAGCGGTATCCACATACGGCAGGGCACCTTTGGAGACTGAAATCAGCGCATCAGGCAGATAGTCCTGCTGCGGTTTGATCCTCAGCTCCTGATGCGGCTCCACAAAATAGGCCTTCTGCGTGAAGATCTCGGCAACCTGCGGCGCGATTTCAACGTTCAGCTCATCCTGATAGACAAAGTCGCCGTTTCTGACCTCATAGCTCAGCTTGCCGCTGCCAAGAGCTGCCGCGGTAAGCTTCAGCGGAATAGGTTTAAGGTCGCTTTTTTTGACCTCAAGCTCCTGCTGCACGTTCTGATCAGGGAGGGAGCATTTAAGACTGCCTTCACAGTTTACCTTGAAGCTGAATTTAGCTGCTTCAAGCTCCAGATTGTTGATGCGCAGCGCGCTGTCAATGCTGTCCTCAAGATGCATGACATATGGTATATCGGCCAGCACCGTGGCTCTGTCCTTGACCAGGATGGTGCTTGAGGCAGAGCCTATCTTGTGCTGGTCATAGGCCACCACCATCAGGCGCAGACTGCCCTGATGCTTAGGCAGATCAAAGTGCAGCTTAGCCTTGCCGTCCTGAACCTTGACGATGCCGGAGAAGAAGGCCAGATTGCGGCGGCTTAGCGAGGCCAGAGAGCCGGCGCTGAGATCTGAAAGCGAATCCATGCCGCCATGACCGTGATCCTGATGCATCACCTGTCGCATCAGATAGCCGTACATGTCATAGACATTGGTTTTGTACTGCGGCGCTCTGAAGAACTCCACCTCAGGGCGAGGGGATTTGAAATCGGTCAGGGACAGAATACCCTCATCCACCAGAGCTGCCGTGAGATAGATCTCCTTGTCACCGCCTGTGACCTCAAGCGGCACATCGAGGGCCTCAGCCGGCTTGAGCCTTGCCGGAACATCGAGTTTGACCTTGAGCAGCTTATCCTCATTATCCATGGTCAGATAGGTTAAACCCACGCTTCTGACCACCTGAGGGTGATCGTCTAAAGGCGCATAAGTGGTAAGTAGCACATGAGCGCCCTTGCTGATGGTTTTATCTCCGGTAAACCTGATGACATTGTGGCCTTTTTTAATTTTGTAATGGCTCATCTTGATGATGCCCTGCGAGCCTAAAGCCAGCACGGAATTACCGTCATAGAGCGAGTCAAATTCCAGGGTGATAGGCTCTCCATTCTTATAGCTTGGCTTGTCATGGCTGAGCACAATGCGATCCGGAGTGTTGGCCTGGGTGCTCTGGCAGTAGCCTTCATAGAACTCAAAGGTGGTGGTGCTCTTGTGATCGCTTACGGCCACTTCATACTGACCCTGCTCCTGAGGGGCAGGGATTCTGACCGCATGCTCATCGGCATCGGCTGTAACGGTGCCTGAGGTCAGGAGAATACGCCGCTCCGTGCGCAGATACTGCCAGTAGTTGTCCTTATAGACATACTGATAATCCACATGCAGGCGGTAGAGTTTGTAATCAACCTGCTGCGGCACCGCCTCGCCTCTGGCATTGACCGAAATGACACTGAGTCCCCCAGCGCCGTCAGAGGCGTTCAGATGTCTGACTCCAAGCAGCGGGGCACTGCTGTCAACCCGGTAGGTTGAGTTCAGATAATTGCTGCTATCCGTGCCGTCGATAAACTGCACATCCAGCGTGAGCTTGCGCGCATAGGTAGCCTCGGGGATCTTAAGCTCAAAGGCTCCTTCGCCCTGTGAGTCAAGAGTAATATTGTCAAAATTGTGGTTGAAGCTGAACTTTTCGTATTCATGCTCAGCCGGTCCGAAATAATAGTGCTTGAACTGCTCAAGCGGGTGTGGATCAGGAGCCAGAACGACCGAGCCGCTGGCATTGGTGCCGACAGCCGGTGACCCATAGTTGAAGCTTGCGCTGACCTTGAACTGATTGGCCGTATCTCCGGTACTGAGCGGATTTTGATTGGAGGTGTTAATACTGCCGTGAAGATGTGACGGCAGGAAATCCTGCACCTCTACATCCAGAGAGTTATAGATGGCATCCTGATCTTCTGAGAGCTCAAAGTTCCAGTTGCCCTGCATGCCGCGCGGCGGAGCGGTAAAGTCATGAGTGAAGGCGCCGGCGCCCTGATTCTTGAGCGTATAGGAGGCGTAGACCATGCCGTCAGGTCTTCTGACGGTCAGATGCAGGACCGGCAGCTCGACGGCGTTCAGATAGGTGTCGCGCACCAGGGCCATATAGTGGATGGTCTCGCCCGGCCTGTAGATGCCGCGGTCGGTATAGGCAAAGACATCTCTGCCCTTAGGCGGCTCAGGATAGCCAGGACGGGTATTGCTCAGATCCTGTTCGATATAAAGGGTGGAGCCGCGCAGATCTGTATACATGTAGTCACTGCCGCTGTCTACCTCTACGCCGCTGACGCTTGAGGCATCGGCATTCAGGCTGTACTTGGGCGGGAAGGAGGCAAAGCCGTCAGAGTTGGTGGTGCTCGTGGCCAGCACCGTATTGTTGCGGGCAATCAGCCTGACCTTGGCACCTACGATGCTGCCCACGTCGCTGAGTGAATGCACCGAGACCGAGATGCCGTTTTCGGTGCCGGCATAGACCGTAACGCCCAGATCGGTGACATAGATGATCTTGGCCATCCAGGTGCGGTTCTTTTCTAAATCATTAATATCGCTGGCCTTGCCGTTAAACTCCATTTTCTCGTCACCGACAAACAGCACGTAGACGCCTTGCTCGCGCTTATCGGTAAATTCAGTCAGGTTGAGGTTGGTATAGTGCACCTCATTGCGCTCTTCATCGATCTCATAGGTCTTGCCGCCTAAGAGATTGGCATGATTGGAGATCAGCTCATAAAACTCCCAGGTATCAAGCTTCTCGTTCAAATGCTGATAGATATTGGAGGTGGAGTTATCGTTGCGGCTGATCCGGTACAGATAGGCCACCAGTTTGGACACATTGATGGACTTGACCTGCAGATTGCTCTTGTAGAGGGATTTGGCCAGCACGTTGCCCGAGGTCGAGGTGATTTCCGGTTTGGCATCGCTTAATCTGATCTCACGCGTAATATCTTCCGGCATAACACTGCCGTTTTTGCTCTTCAGGCCTTTTTTGAGGGTAATGCGGTAGCTGTGACCAGGAGAGAGACCTGAAATACAGAACTGCCCGTTGAGCACCGCTGCACTCTGAGGCTTATCAGACTGTGCGGAGAGATGCTCTACAGCAAAGTAGCGGTTGATCTCGGCTAAGGGCATTTCATCGTCCATGGTATCCGACATCAGGGCGCATACGGTATTGGTGCCGTTGAAGATGGTCTCGGACATCCGGTTGAACTGCAGCGGGGCAGTCTCGGCCAAAGCAAGCTGTGAGCCTACAAGTAAGCCTGCCAGAGCTAAATTCTTGAAGATAAAGCTTGTGCTAGTCATTGAGTTTGTCACTCCTTGTACAAGATAAAAGCGACGTTTAATCAGTTGTTTGAATGTTTGGTGCTCTTTATTTTAAGGTACATCTAAAGCCTCAGATTACGTATACAGAGCATTATTGACCTTGTATTTTAAATGAAGTTCTACAGAATTTAATTGATATAGATCTCCTCTTGTTTTAATAATTGCAACCACATAGGCTAGATTGAAAATTAATGTGTATAAACCTTGGCTTACTCAGTCCTTGACAGTGATAAAACAGAATTTAGGTGGGCTTGATGCATAACAGATTAAAACTTAGGCTAGAGTCATCATGTTTAAGGTCTGCTCTCTGGGGGTATGCAGGCATGCCCAGTGGCAGACTCTGCTAGGAAAAGTGTTAAAGTTTGACGAGGATAGAGGATGGCTTTTTTATTTAAAGCTAGGCTTGGGTGTCTGCTGCTGTGGCTGTTGATGTCAGATGCTCAGGCGGTAAGGCTCTCTCTTTTAGCTGAAGGCAGTGTGGAGCTGCCTGCTGAATTTAATTATACTTATGCCAATGGACAGCTCGATGCCCCCTCGGTGATCCTCAGTGCCGAGCATCAGGGCTGCAAGATCCGCTTTGAAAGTGCGGGTACCATTGTGCCGCCTGACGAGTTTGCCCGCCTGGATCTTGAGCATCTTAAGGAGCATCTTTATGAGGATCTCAGGGATTTTGAGCCAGCAGATTTTTCTGAACCTGAGCTGTATGCGGTAGGCAGGCTTAAGGCCGTACGGCTTGCAGGCAGTATCGTGCTTGAGAAGAGACGGCGCTCGCTGAGGGTCAACAGCATTAATCTGCCGCATATTATGCTGCATGTGCTCGAATATGCGGCTAATCCTGATGAGAAATTCAGGGAGATGTGCTTTAATACCACAGGCAGAATAATTGCCTCGCTTAAAGCTAATGAGGCACGTTAAAGGTTTTTTAAAAGGAGCAGGTCATGGTCAAACAACAGCCTCCGGGGCTAGAACGGATTTTCAAGGCTTATACCTACAGCATGCAGGGCTTTAAGGCCGGCTTTAGCAATGAAGCAGCGGTACGGCAGGAGCTGGTGCTCGCGCTGCTTCTTACCGCTGCGGCACCCTTTGCTGCAAGCTCTGCTGTAAGCCTGGTGCTGCTGGTACTGATGCCCTGGCTGACTCTGATGGTGGAGCTGATGAATTCTGCTGTCGAGGCGGTGGTGGACCGCATCGGTCCTGAACGCCATGAACTGTCAGGGCGGGCTAAGGATCTCGGCTCAAGCTGCGTCTTTGTCATGCTGTGCCTGACAGCTTTTACCTGGATTGTGCTGCTATCTGAGCGTCTGGGACTGTGGAATTTCTAAATGGCTCAGCCGCATGAGGCAGCTGTGCTGCCGTATCCTGATGAACATTATATGCAGCTTGCCATAGAGCAGGCTCAGCTTGCCTATAGGCTTGGCGAGGTACCAGTCGGCTGTGTGCTGGTGTCAGCAGAAGGCGAGGTGGTCGGACGCGGACATAATCTGACCATCACCTCTCATGATGCCACCGCGCATGCTGAAGTGGTGGCGCTGCGTGAGGCCGGTCAGGCTCTTGGCAATTACCGGCTACCTGCGCTTCAGATGTTTGTGACCTTGGAGCCCTGCATCATGTGTGTGGGGGCCATTATCCACAGCCGTCTGCAAAGACTGGTCTACGGGGCACCTGATCCGCGCACCGGAGCCTGCGGCAGTGTGTTCAGCCTGATCTCTTCCCCTCTGCATAATCATGCCCTGCTGGTTGAGGGTGGGGTGCTAGGTGAGCAGTGTGCAAAGCTTCTGCAGGATTTTTTTGCTGAAAGACGCCATAAAAAAGAGCGTTAAAACGCTTCTTAGATCATGCTCTTGATCAAAAGATCAGCAGGTTTTATTTTTTTGTAATAAGATTTAAAAGTTAAATTTTCCCCATATTTAAGGAGTTGCTGTGAAAAATCGCAACAGTATTCGAGCTGAGATTAACAGCTTATATCGCACTAAAGTGATTACCTGGCTGACGCAGTATGTCAAAAGCGGCAGAATTGACGGTTTTCCTAAGAGAATTTATCTTGGTGCACCCACCCATGATGATGAAATTCTGGAGCATAAGGATGATTTTTTTAATTTCTGCCAGGACTGGCGTAAGGAATTATCTTCAGGTCAGGTGGATTTTTTAAAGAAGACTTATCCTCAGATTGGTGAAGTAGAAGTTCCGATTCACCTGGTGTTTGAAAAGCCTGATGATGTGGCCAAGTGGGCCGGTCATCTGGTGGAATATCATTCCGCTCTGGAGCGCCTTGACGCGGTCAAGCAGGAACTGCCGCAGATGGTGGATGCTGCTCTTGATCATATCAAATCCCTCACTTCCTTTGAGAACGCCGATTTTCAGCGCTTTCTGGGCGTCTGCAAATGGGTGATTCACAACCGCAACAGCGGCAAACTGATACGTCAGATCCCGGTGCGGGGCGTGGACAATGCCTGGTTTGAAGGCCATCGCAGTCTGCTGCTGGATTTCCTCCGGGAGCAGCTTGAATTAAATCCGCAGAGACGCGATCTGCTGCAGATCGGTCTGGTTCCGCCAAGCTCGCTCATCCGCACGGTCATCCTTGATCGCAATATCCGTTATGAGGTAGGGGGTCTGCGTTATTTTGCCGCCACCGCTGACGATCTGAATTCGCTGAATATCAAGCCTGAACGCGTGGTCTTCATGGAGGATCTGTCGACTATTCTCTCGGTTCCGGATATGGAGAGAGTGGTCCTGATTCAGGTTACGCCTTATACCATCAATCAGATCTGCAAGATTAAATGGATTGCCAATGCCCAATGCCTGTATCTTGGCAGCATTGATCTGCGCTCCTTAGCGGTACTTAATAATATCAGAGTCCATCTGCCGCGTACTGAGAGCAGAATGCTGAATGTCAAGACGCTTGAAGATAACAAGGATTTGCTCTCCTTTGACGATATCTCAGCATCAGATCTCGAGTCGCCTTTAGCTTTGAACGCCGAAGAGGGCAAGCTCTATCAGATGCTGGCGATGGGCGTCTACGGGGCACAGGCAAGACTTGCTCAGGAGCGTCTGCCTCTGAGTCTGATTTTTGATGCCATTGAACTGCATGAGACAAAGCCGGTTCCGCTTAAGCATAAGCTTCTGATTGAGCCGCAGACTCTCAGAGAAGAGGACAGAGAAGATGACGGACGGCAGCCTGAGATCATCAGCAACTCAAAAACCGAGCCGCCGCAGCCATCCGAACAGCCAACTCCCGCGCAGAAGGTGATGCCGAATCTGCTGGTCAGTCCGCTTGAGGATTCTAAATAAGCAAAGTCTAACCTCACCATATACGGTGAGGTTTTTTACTGTCCTGCATAGGATGCATAAGCACTGTAAAAGGCCTGTTTGCGCCTTCAGACGTCAGATCTGGTGCATGAGGGAAATAATCAGAAAGCCAAAGAAGATGAAAGCCCCGGAAGTGTATCCGCTGTATACGACTCCTTGAACCATTCTGTTCAAGTTTAGCGCCTGTAATGTTTAAAGGCTTCCCTGCTTTAAAAAACGGGCCTGCACAACCACATTAGATAAGACGCTATAGTCTTTAAAATATCGGCTCAGGGTGAGACAACTAGATGGCACCCCAGGGTATTTGGGTAGGCTTAATGCCTTGAATGTAGATTAACGCAATCTATTGTTATGTACAATAAAATTTTTTCACTAATTTAAAAATTTTGTGCGCCAGCTAACAAAATTCAGGTATTTTGCAGACTTTTTACTCCTTGGTGATGGTCTGGTAGGGGATCCTGATGAAATGGCTGTCAACTTTGGTACCGGCAATTTCACTGAGCTTCTGATAATTCATTTCACCGTTGGCAATGGCCAGAGCCGTTTCTCCCATTTTCTGCGGATCCTGCTTGATTGTTCCGGTCATGGTGCCGTCAGCAATGGCATCGAGCGCATCCGGAATGGCATCCACGCCAAAGACCGGAGGAAGTTTGGCATTGCGGTTATTCTCGAGGAAGGCGTTGATCACCCCGAGCGCCATATCATCATTATTGGAGATCACCATATCAATTTTCTGCTCATTTTTACTGCGCAGAATTTTGGTGGTTTCGGCAAAGGCTATCTCAAAGGACCAGTTGCAGGTTAAATCATAGATAAGCTTGTATTTGATTCCGGCCTGATTAAGAGCCTCGAGCACCTTGCTGCTGCGGTTGACCGCATCCTGATGTCCTTCAGGACCGCGCAGAAGCATGATATCCAGCGTCTGATTGCCGTTGAGATCATAGCCAGGATTCTGTTTGAGATAGTTTATGATCATCTGCGCCTGAAAGATGCCAGATTCCTCCGAGATGCTGCCGACATACCAGGCATTGCGGGCCTTAAGGATCTGTTCTGCCTCCGGGGCCCGGTTGATAAAGATCACCGTGGTCTTAAGCTCTTCGGCATGACGAATGTATTTAGGGCAGGCACTCGGATTAACGAGATCTATCACCACCGGAATCGAACTGCGGCTGTCCTCGGAAAACTGCTCAAACTGCTCCTCGGCATCATCGGCTGCATCATAGGTGTCCACCGTGATATCCAGAGTCTGAGCTTTTTTAACAAAGGCATGTTGCACATAGCTCATGAAGGTGTCACCGGTCGTGCGGATAAAATACTGAATCTTATCGGGAAAGTTTTCTGCAAGGGTACTGCTGCTTGAAAGCAGCAGGGATGCGCTAAAGAGCATGAGTTTAAGGTTTGGATGCAGCATAGGTCCTCTTAATAAACGTCAGCCAGGTTTTCCTTGGAACTTAAAATGATATTGCAGGGAACTGTGATGAAATGACTGTTCACCGCGGTGCCGGCAAGACTGCTTAAGGTGCGGTAATCTCTCTTGCCGATGCTGATGGCTACAGCCAGATCGGCTATACGCAGATAGTCAAGACGGATGGTGCCTCTGATTTCTCCTATAGCCATGGCATTGATAGATTCTAAAGTACCGCCGACTCCGAAAGCAGGGGGAAGCACATAGTCATCATTGAACTCGTTGAGCTCCTGCAGCGCGTTAACCGCACCTAAGACCATATCATCATTATGCGCGATGATGAGATCGATAGGCTGAGCTTCGGTGGACATCAGACGGGAAATCTGGTTGAAGGCCTGCTCGAAGGACCATTCACAGTCCAGATCGTGAATAAAGCGGTATTTGATCTGTGCACCCTGCAGCTGACTTTTCAGCGTTTCGGTCCGGCGCAGACTGGCCTGATTCTCTGCTCCGCCGCGCAGCAGCACAATATCCAGGATCTGATTGCTGTTTAAATCAAACTGCGGATTGTTTTTTAAATACTCAACAATCATCTGGCCCTGTTTATATGCCACGATATCATTGTCATTGCCGACATACCAGAGGCGTTCATTCTCCTCAATCGCACTTGGCTTGGGCGGTTCATTGATAAAGACCACATTTGCCTTGACTTCTTTTGCAAGATCAAGTAATTCCTGACATTGTCCGGCATCTACAAGGTCAACAATTGCAGTGACATCAGGGCGGGCATACTTGCGAAACTGATTGATCTGCTCCTGCTGTGAACGGTTGGCATCGTAAACATCAAGCCTGAGTTTGAGCGCCAGGGCACGCTTGCCTATGACATTGCGGATATTGTTGGAAAAGGTATTACTCGATGAATTGGCAAAGAACTGAATCAGACCCTGATCAGAAGCTAGCGCTATGTTGAATGGCTGTAAAAAAAATACTGCAGCAGCCAGTAAAAACACATATTTCAATCTCAGCATAGGCGGGTAGCTCCAAGTTTGAGTTAAATAGTCTTAAATTAGTTTAGGTAAATATAAGAGTTAGAATTATAAAGGTGAAACCAAACAGCATCAAGAGCAGGATGCCGCTGATGGTTTTGAAGCTGTCTTCCTGTTTAAAAATCTTGCTTAAAAAGCGCTGACGTAAGACATAGGCATCTTCATAGTTAAGGCAGTTTTTCAGCTCGACGCCTAAAGGTATATTATCCTGCTGAGCTTTAACCAGGATGGAGTTGAATTTTTTTCTGAAGGCGTTTTTCCTGCCTTTACTCCACCTCTGGACACTTAGATACTCCTCAAGGCTTTTTTTCGGATTGGTAGCATTGAGGAGTTCACACAGATCTTCCATTTCGGAGGCGCTCATCAGCGTTCGAATTCGAGAGGATGATAAGGCAGATAGATGTAATGATTGTCTACTTTGAACCCGGCGATTTTTGAAAGGTGCTCGTAGGAATCATTACCCCGGATAATGGAGAGGGCCAGATCGCAGATCAGGCGGGTATCCAGTTTCACGGTGCCGTTGAGGGTACCTTCAGCCATGGCATCCATGGCATCAGGAGTTCCGTCGATACCATAGACAGCCGGGAAGAAATGCTCGGTTTCCTCATCTCCGGCATGCTCCTGCAGCGCATTGATGGCACCGAGAGCCATATCATCATTCTGGCAGACCACCATTTCAAAATTATCGATCTTCTGTTTCTGCAGCACCTGTTCAAGCTTCATGTAAGCCTGCTCAAAGGACCAATCGCACTCGAGCGTCTCAGCAATATTGTATTTGACTCCTGATTCATTCAGTGCTTTTTCCACCAGTTCCTGACGGCTCTGACATTCCGGCAGTTTTTTAGGACCGGTGATAAACACTACATCCAGTGTGCCGTTATTATTATGATCAAAATCCTGCGCATGACGCTTGAGATAGTTTTTGATCATCTCGCCCTGCAGCTTGCCGGCTTCATCCTTATGTGCTCCGATATACCAGGTCACCTTGGTCTTGTTCAGATCCAGAGTATGCGGCTCATGATCGAGGAAGATCATCGGAGTGAGCGCCTTATGGGTCTTTTCAAAGAACTTCTTATCATGCTCAGGATTGGCCACATCGAGCATCACCGGAATGTTGTTGGAGAATTCGTGCTCAAACTGTTTGAGCTGTTCCTGATCATCATTCAGAGCATCATAGGTATGCACCTTGATGTGCAGACTGCGGGCCTTTTTAATAAAGTCAAGGCGCAGATTATTCATCAGCGTATCAGACTGCGTTCTGATGTAGTACTGAACCAGGGTGGGCTTGTTAGGCGCCGCCTGCGCAGGAAGGCCAAGCACTAAAGACAGTCCGATAAGGGCACCGATTTTTAAAGTTTGCTTCAACATATGTCTCCTGATTATTTAGTTGTAGAGGCCGCTTCCTGATCAAGGGAAGCGGTATTGTTAAACATAAGAGTTTTGACCGGGATAAAGATCTGCCTGTCTACCTTAATGTAATTCTCATTCCCAGGTTCCTTTAGCTGGTCCTGACAGACCTCAAGAGTTAATCTGGCAATTTCTGACGGGCGTCTGTCGATGGTAGCGGTTAAAAAGCCCTGTCTGAGATAGAGATAGGTCTGTTTGAGACCGTCGATGCTGAAGACCGGCAGGTTAAAAGAGCCGATAAAGCCGGGCTTATGATCCTCAAAGGCATCAATGGTAGCCAGGGCCATGTCATCGTTAGCACAGACAATGGCATCAAAGGTTTCAAATTTAGGCCGCTTGCACAGCTTTGAGATGTAACTGTAGGCACTGTTGTAATTCCAGGTGCAGCTGTCACATTGATTGATCAGCTGATATTCAAGGCCCTTCGCTTTTAAACGGGAGGTAAAATTGGAGAGCAGGGCATTGGCCACTGCATCATTTTTCGGTCCTTTCAGATACAGGATCTTGAAGACACCGTCGCCGTCCAGATCATACCAAGCATTGACCTCGGTATAGTCAATCAGACGCTGTGCCAGAGCTTCAGCACACTGCTTGTAATCTGAACCTACGTACCACAGGTTGGCATAGCTGCCAAGTTCGCTCTGCAGCGGCTGATAGTTTAGATAGATAAGCTTCTGCTGTTTCTGTTTAGCCAGTGACAACTGGGCCTGCAGATCCTTAGGTCTGACCGGATCCAGCACGATGACCTCTCCGCTTGCCTTTTTGAGCTGCTCAAGCTGCAGCTTTGAGTCATTCTTGGCATCATGAAAATGAACGGTTACTTTGGCATCCTGAGCTAATTTCTGGAAGGAATTGGCCGTCTCCATGGTAAAGATATGAGAGTAATCATGCAGATAAAAGTCTACCGTAAGCGCCTGTGCCGGAAGGGCAGTGCTTAGGCAGAGGCTGCTCAAGGTTAAAGCAGAGCTAATCAGTTTTGACATCATCATGAAGGTAAACGTCCCGCTTTAAATCCAACCAAATCGTTTTCAGATTAACATAATATTATTTAAAGAAATGTTAAGTTGTTCACTATGTCAGAGCTTATTTAAGTAAAAATGGATAAATGCTGTGTTGATCCGCACAAAAATAACAGCTTTGGAACAAAGAATCGGTACAGTTAAATAAGTTAGACATATCTAATTGCAGACAAAACAAAACGGTCATACTTATGCGGTATGACCGTTAGTTCAGGACCGGCGAGGTGCTCTCAGTAAGAGTGTTCAGCTAGCCGGCCAGGGCCTGAAGCTTAGATCTTTTCAGGTACCATCTTGATGTGTCCGCAAGGGCACTCCTGAGCACATACGCCACAGCCTTTGCAGTAGTCGTAGTTGAACTCATAGCCTTTGCCTGGACCAAGCTTGATGACTGCACTGTCAGGGCAGACACCGTAGCAGTTGTCGCACTCCATGCAGTTACCGCAGGACAGACAGCGGCGGGCTTCGAAGATGGCATTCTCTTCAGTCAGACCATGCTGAACCTCATCGAAGGTATTGGTACGACGGGCCAGTTCCAGTTCTGGACGAACAGTCTTAGGCGCATCGGTATAATACCAAGGATGCATATCTTCAAACAGCGCATCTTCGTGCTTGGCTGGCTTCTCGTACTTGGCGCCCTTCAGATAGGCATTGACGCCGCGGGCGGCAGTCTTGCCCATGCCGATAGCGTGGGTTACGGTACGATCAGAGGTGGCCATATCACCGGCGGCGAAGATACCAGGAATGCTGGTCTGCATATCCTGAGGATCAACTTCCACAGCGTCTTTCTGCATCTTCAGATCTTTTAATTTCTCTAAAGCGCTCTTATCGACGTTCTGGCCGATAGCTAAGACCACAGCGTCAGCCGGTAATTCTTCGAATTCACCGGTTGGCTGAGGATAGCCGGTCTCGTCTAAGGCCATCTTTTCGATCTTCAGGGTATCTTTCTGAGCACCGGCAATGGTGGACAGCCACTTAACCTGAATACCTTCCTGAATGGCAGCATCCATTTCCTCTTCGTTAGCTGGCATCTTGTCGCGGTTACGGCGATAGACGATGATCGGCTCAGCACCTAAACGGCGCAGAGAACGGGCCACGTCAACAGCGGTGTTACCACCACCATACACAGCAACACGGCGGGCAATCTGGACATCACCAGAAGTTTCGATGTCACCTAACACGCTCAGAGCATGCAGAATGTGGTTGGTATCGCCCTGAGGAATGTCAACATTGGTAGAAATACCTGCGCCGACACCTAAGACCACAGCATCATATTTGCCGTTCTTCTTCTCAGCTTCGATATCTTCAACCTTTCTGCCGCACTCTAAGGTAATGCCCATGTCGGTCAGACGCTTGATCTCAGCATCTAAGACATTGCGTGGCAGACGATAGACCGGGATGCCGTAGCGCATCATACCGCCGGCCTCTTTACCCATCTCAACGATGTGTACAGTGTGGCCGAAACGGCGTAAATGATAAGCTGCGGATAAGCCGGCAGGACCAGCACCGACGATCAGAACCTTCTTGCCGGTCTCGCGGACTGGACGCTTGAAGGCCAGATTGTGCTCTAAGGCGTAGTCACCTAAGAAACGCTCTACAGAGTTGATGCCGACGCTCTCGTCTAAGAAGCCACGGTTACATTTGCCTTCGCAGGTGTGATAGCACACACGACCCATGCAGGCAGGGAATGGATTCTCTTCGGTTAAAATGCGCCAAGCATGCTCATAGTCACCTTCTGCAGCATAATATAACCACTGCTGGATGTTCTCACCAGCCGGGCACTGCTTGTTGCAAGGTGGCAACTTAAAGACGTTGATTGGACGCAAAGTACGCCAAGATCCAGTGTGATTAGCAAGGGAGGTTGCTGGATCAAGGGTGGTTGCAAACGGTTTCTTCATCATAATCTTTCATTGCTCCTTAGACTTTGTTGCTACGTTCGTAAGCTTGAATTGCAGCTGGAGTCAGCTGTGGTTCATCATCGCCTAAGAGACCGAAGTTCTTGATGTTAGTGTCACACAAAGCTTGCAGACGGGCTAATACATTAGGATCAGCCTTCTTGCCAGTCAGGTGTGCATAACGGCGCTGCAACTTCAGATAGTTAATTACAGGCTGTTTCTGACGAATCTTTCTTACAGAAGTAATCTTACCGTATTCTGCCTCGTATACAGGGAAGAAGCCGGTTTCCATGGCCATACGTGCTACGGTTACGGTTACACCGGAAGCGCAGCCCCAGCCTAATGGGCAAGGAGTTAAGATCTGGATGTAACGGGCACCATGGAAGGACATGGCTTTGGTTACTTTCTCTTCGAGATCACGGAGATCTGCCACAGTAGCAGTAGCTACGTATGGAATACCGTGAGCCATGGCGATCATAGGTACATCTTTACCTTTACCCCAGTCAGCACCAGGATGCTCACCGACCAGCTGAGTGGTGGCGGTACGTGCTGATGGAGGGGTAGCGGAAGAACGCTGTACACCGGTGTTCATATAGGCTTCGTTGTCGTAGCACAGATATAACACGTCGTCGTTACGTTCAAACATACCGGACAGAGGGCCAAAGCCGATATCGGTGGTACCACCGTCACCGCCCTGGGCAATTACTCTTGGAGCCACGGCATCACCGTTCTTTTCGGCGCGAACCTTCATGGCAGCAGCAATACCTGAGCCTACTGCAGCAGAGTTGCCGAACAGGGAGTGAATCCATGGTAACTGCCATGCTGATTCAGGATATGGAGTGGAGAACACTTCCAAGCAGCCTGTAGCATTAGCTACCACAATTTTGCCACCGGTGGCGCGCATGGCTGCATCAATAGCGTAGCGGGCACCTAAGGCCTCGCCGCAGCCCTGGCAGGCACGGTGACCTGAAATAAGGCCATTAGGACGATCTGCAGATGCCTGAATAGCTCTCATTGATGGATTTAACAGACGGTTACCAATGGTGTTTGAACCGGTCTGATAGAACTTAATTTGATCTAACATTGCTGATCTCCGTTATTTGCATGAATTCTGGAGCTGACTGTCAGTGATAGGACCCTGTGGGAAGGTTACGCCTTCAGTGTCCTTCAGATAGCTGTTCAGCACGTTGGAATTGATATCAAACCAAGTGAACTCTTCAGTGAACTTGCCAGCCAAAGCTTGTTTAACAATGCCGTTAATGGTTGAACCATAGATAGCACGTCCGCCCAGACCGCACAGAGCAGTGTGGATCTCGCAGTTGGTGCCTTCCATAGCACGTTTAACCTCAGGGCAGATAATGCCGCGTGCACCAAAGGAGAAGGCACGCTCCACGCAGATAACCTGTTTGGTATTGCCGATAGCCTGTTTTAAGGCCTCATAAGGGAATGGACGGAAGGATTTCAGAGAAATGATGCCGACATTAATACCCTCTTTCTTGAGACGATCAATCTCATCCTTGGCAGTACCTACTGTGGAACCCATGATGATGAGCTTCAGATCGGTAGCATTGTCACAGTTGTAGCAGTCAAGCAGACCACCTGAGTGGTGACCGGTCAGCTCACGGTACTCTTTGGTGACACGCTCAATCACGCTTAAGGCCTTGACCATCTTGCGCTCCTGCAGGAAACGAACCTCGGTGAAGGCATCAGGGTCAACCATGGCGCCCATAGAGATAGGTTCCTTAGGATCTAAGAACTCACGTGGCTGATATTCCGGCAGGAACTTGTCAACCTCTTCCTGAGATGGAATGTCTAAACGCTCAAAGGCGTGGGTCAGCACGAAGCCGTCCATACATACCATCACTGGCAGACCAACTTCTTCAGCGATCTTGAATGCCATGATGTGAGTGTCAACTGCATCTTGGTTGGATTCGCAGAATAACTGCAGCCAGCCGGAGTCACGCTGTGACAGAGAGTCAGTGTGGTCGTTCCAGATGTTGATTGGAGAGCCGATAGCACGTGAGGCCACAGTCATGACGATTGGCAGACCTAAACCTGAGGCATTGTACACGCCTTCAGCCATGAACAGTAAACCCTGAGAAGCGGTAGCTGTATAGGTTCTGACACCGCCGGCGGAGGAGCCGATGGACACAGACATAGCTGAAAATTCAGATTCTACGTTGATAAAATCACACTGTTTTAAAGTGCCTTCTTTAACGAACTTACCTACATTTTCTACAATGTGGGTCTGCGGAGAAATAGGATATGCGCAGACAACGCCCGGGCGACAAAGGGCAACGGCTTTAGCTACGCCGAGGGAACCTTCGATCTGATTAAGCATTTGCGCCTCCTTTAATTACTTCTTTTAAATAGTTGTAGGCTAAGGCTGCAGTTTCAGCGTTAGCATCACCAACTTTTCCTGGGTATCTGGTCTGGAAGGATTTCTGAACACTTTCCAGCTTGAATACGTCAGTAGCAGCAGCTAAAGATGAAAGCATTGGTGCACCAGGCAGAGGTTTCTTAAGCTTTTCCATGGCGAACTGGGTGGCAGGAACAGTCAGAACATGTCCCTTAGGCAGCTTTTTGCAAAGCTCTGGTACCACCTGCTCGGCAGGATCGGCAGAGTTAATGATGGCATAGCCATTTGGGCTAATGCCGGAGAATACATCGATTACGCTCAACAGAGTACGATCCTGAACTAAGACCACGTCTGGCTCTAAGATTGGCTCATGAGTGCGGATTTCCTTATCATCGATACGGGCGTAGGCGACCACAGGGGCACCAGTACGTTCAGAACCGAAGCTAGGGAAAGCCTGAGCGAAATGACCTTCCAAAAAGGCGGCTAATGACAACATTTCTGCTGCAGTTACTACGCCTTGGCCTCCACGGCCGTGTAATCTAACTTGAAGCAAAATAGGCTCCTATTCGTAGTTTGCATGTGCGTTAATGGTTGAACAATAAAATTCAACCGCTGGATGGCATTTTAAAAACAGTAAAAAGGTTTTACCAAGTTTTGCAACCGCAAAACGTTTTTACTACGCACACTATAAAAACTTGGCTCTGAAATTACAAATTAGCGATGGCTTACTAAACAGCGCGTTTAGACCTAAAAATGCCGATCTCTTCACATTATTGAGGGAATCCAGGGTAATCTGTTGTACGTATTAAAATTATTCTTATTTTAATAATAGTGTTACATCCTATGTTACAGGCGGATAATGGTGAGTTAACTATAACTAACTAAGCTATAATTACACGGTTCAGATAAATTTTTTATAAAAAAAATGCTATTATTAAATTGACTTTATAAAGTCATTTTAAAAAGGGTGGTTAAAATGAGTAATTCGTCACAGTCTGCACTCGGTCTGAAAATGCGTGAGGAGAACATCCGTCAGGTGCGGGAGGCTCTGCATCGTGAACAGATCGCAACTGTCTCACATCTTAAAGAACTGACCGGTCTGTCGATTGTGACCTTAAATAAGATCCTTAATGTTCTGCTTGAAAGCGGAGAGATCTATCGCGGTGAGCCTTCAGTCATCAACGGAGGCAGACCGGCTGCAACCTTTTACTTTAATGCGCATTTCAAGCTGCTTCTGATTGTAACCTGCTATCAGCGCGGCGGCAATGAATACGCAGGCTATTCTGTGCATAATCTGTTTGGCGAGTCTTTAGAAAGGCGTGAAGAGCTTTTATCCACGATTGATACAATCCATACCGATGAATTTATCATAGGTATCGAGCGCTATCTGGATCGCTATGACAATATTGCCATTATTGGTCTGTCCATGCCATCTGACAGTGTCGGCGGCAGGGTAGGCGCAGCCCTGCGCCATGATTACGGATCAAAGCGTCTGGCAAAACATCTTGAAACCCGTTTTAAAATTCCGGTGTTCTTTGAAACAGATATTAATGCTGCGGCACTTGGCTGTTATAAGCGGCTTAATGAAGAATATGTTGCTGGTATTGTGCTGGTTCCGGGAAGAGCTCCGGCCTGCGGCTTCTGTTATGCCGGAGCCGTGCTGCGAGGGCAGGGTGGCATGGCAGGAGAAGTACGTTATTTCCCTATGTACAATGATACGGCAGTGCTTCCGGAAGAACAGATGAAGGCCGATGATCTTGCGGTAAGAACACTAAGAGCTGTCATGTGTGTGATGAATCCAGGTTATGTGGTGGTTTATACAGAGAGCTTAAGTCCGGCCCTGGCCGATCGGGTCAAAAAACAGCTTGCAACTCCAGCAGAACTGGTCTTGATGCCCAAGATTGAAATTAACCCCAAAATTCGTGAAGACATTGTCTCAGGCATGATCAGCTTGTGTCTAGAAAAAAGCATGATGAGCAAAAGCAATCGTTAGTCTGCATGTGAGAGCGGGGACAGTACTGTTTATTTATAATAAGATGTAGGTGTACAAAAATATCTAGTAAGCTCACAGTTTCGAGATTATCTGGTTCCATTGAGCCTGATTAAGTACTATAGTTAAGGAAGTTAAGAATTTATTTAAACTTGTAGAGTAAATGTATTTTATATTCTGGTATATCAGAGGGAAACGGATATGACAGAGTTAGTTAATAATATCCAGCCAAATGTCGTTAATAACAATATTGGTGACAATAATAATATTGATAACAACAATAACGTAAATAACAATAATGTTAATAATGAGATTCAAGAAGAACCAATTCAGCCAAATCCTGATCCTGTTTTAGCCAATAATGTTAAAAAAGGCAGTCCGCTGGGGCCTTTTCTCAAAGGCTTAGCTAGAGGCCTGCTGTTTTTTGCAACCGCGCCGATTTCTGTGCCTATTTTTGCCACCGCTACAGCCGGTTTTGCTATCTATAAACTGGTCGGTGCCGTAAGACAGCTGCCACAGGCCTGGAACACCCTAAAATTATATGCCAATGGTCTACCTAATCATCAGCAAGAGGTTGAACTTCAAAATATCAATCATCTTGAGGATAATCAGAACAATCATAATCCGTTACTTGAGGATGATAATCATCCGATGCAACCTCTGCATGTGGATAATCTTATCAACAACCATCAAAATAATCAGCCGAACCCGGTTCCTCCGCAAGTAGATGAAGATGATGTGCTCTATAACAATGGCGAGATTTTCGAGCCGCATGAGCTGCAGAATGATGAAGTCGATGAGCAAATCAATAACAACAATCTCATTGAAGAGCTGAATTAGTTTCTGATTCTAAAACTACACATTAGTTGGACGTTAGCCTGCCTCTGCAGGCTAACGTTTTTATTGGCAGACAGTAAATTTGAAGCTTTGCTTATGACCATAAGAGCTTAAGTCAAAGCTGTCTGATCTGCCTTCATCAAGAATGCATCACCGAGCAAAAAAAAGGTTGTATATCTGCACTAATTTGGGCGTTAATCTACTGAATAGCATGAAGAGCTTGTTTGAAAAGTTTTGTAAACTACCATTTTTCACGTATATATAGACCTCAAAACCAAGGCGAAAAACAGCTTGAAACAGGATTATTTTTTGTTGTTCGGTCAAATAATTTTGCTTATTTATACTTTCTAGAGTGGTTGGTTAGACATGGCAAACTTTTATACTATTTACTTCCCAAAAAAGAATAATAGATAATTTATTTTACATATACTTTAAATAGGTATTTTTTTTATGATAATATATTTGTACTTTTTTTCTGAGCATATAACGTTATCAGAATAAATATTATTATAAAACAAAAAGGTATATAACTATGCCACTTGAAGGAACAAAGAAGAAAACTACTGCAGTTAAGTCAGCAGATGGGCAGGACGAGGAGAAAGCTACTCGCAACACCAACAAATGGTCGCAGACCCGCCGCCTTGAGTTTATTGATTACCGTTTGGCCGTAGAAGGAAAGATCAATCGTCAGGATCTGGTTAAGTATTTTGGTATTTCCGTACCGCAGGCCTCTTTAGATTTATCCTGTTATCAGGATCTGGTCAGTAAGGCAGATCCTCCGCGTGAGAATCTTTCTTATAACCGTCATTTAAAGGTTTATCTGCGTTCAAAGGATTTCAAGCCACTGTACCCAAGAATCAGTAAACCTGAAACCTATTTAAATGATCTGCTGCTCTCAAGTCGTGGTGAGCTCATCGAAAGCCGTAATTTCTTTGGCTTTGTTCCCGCAGTAGGGGTGGCTTCTTTTGATCCGGTGCCGCGCAAGCTTAAGTTCGATGTGCTGCGTCGTCTGATTGAGGCTATGCAGACACACAGAGCGATGCATATTGTCTATATGTCGCTCAATACTGATTCAAATGTCGATCTGCTGGTGGCGCCGCATGCTTTTGCTTTTGACGGCAACCGCTGGCACGTCAGAGCCTACTGCTATAACCGGCATGATTTTAGAGACTATGTGCTCTCAAGAATTGTCTCCTGTGCTGAGCCGAACATTGCAGCGCCTTCAGACAGATTCCCGGATCCTAATGGCAACGGTTTCAAGGAAGTCGGAACCACCGCTAATGATGACAGTGACTGGAATGAGACTGTAGAGCTTAAGATTAAGGTTAATCCTGAGCTGTCGGCACGCGAAAGACGGGTGATTGAATTTGACTATGGCATTAAGGAAACCGGCGGCACTCTGAGCTATACCTGCCGCAAGGCCTTACTGTTCTATGCACTGCGTTATCTTAAATTAACCAGGGACTATGATGCACTGCCGCCGCTGGAGCGACTGATTGTGCTTGAAAATCGTGATCAGATTGAAACAATCCTGGCTAAGAAACACTAGGATTTTGAGTTTATGCTTTGCCGAGAGTCTTCTATATAGAGGACTCTTTTTTTTCTAGGTACTCTCTAGGCGTGTTTCTAAAGACGGTGGGTTTTGCTAAAATCGCCAGTGACTTAAGCTTGAGGAGCTAAAATGTTAAAAATAATATGTTGTGCAGCCTGGTTAGGCTTGGGGGCTCTGACCTGTGCTCAGGCAGGTGCTGCTGAATTTAATGAGGCTCAGACCTCCGCCATTGAGAAGATCATTGCCGATTATGTGGTGAATCATCCGGAACTGATTGTACAGGCGATGCAGAAGCTGGAAGAGCAGCAGCTTGAAATTCAGAAGAATAATGTCAAGGTCTTTGGCAGCAGGCTGCGTGAGGATTCTGACACCCCCAGCCTGGGCAGCTCAAAGCAAAAGAATTATCTCATCGAGTTCTTTGATTTTAACTGCGGCTACTGCAAGATCATGGAGCCTCTGTTTAAGCAGCTCTCTGAGGATAAGGAGCTTGACTGTCAGGTGATGTTTGTCAATTACCCGCTGCTGGCTCAATCCTCGGTAAAGGCTGCCACCATAGCTCTGGCAATTCACAGCCTGCAGAAGGAAAAATACTTTGAGTTTCATGATATTCTGATGCATGAGAAAGTCGAGCTTGAAGATCTTAAGGCACTTGAGAAGCTGGTTACAGAGCGCCTGAAGCTTGATTTTGATAAGGTCATGGATATTGTGAAGAGCAAAGCGCCTCAGGAGAAGCTTACAGAGAATCTGATCATGGGTAAGACCCTGAGTGTGACCGGTACTCCATATCTAATCATCAATGGTACCGAGTTCCGCGGCGCGATTCAGGATTATGCCGTGCTTAAACAGAAAATTTTAGAGACAAGTACTAAATAATATGTCCTTATTAACTGTCGTTTTGATTGCCGCACCGCTCCTGTTCGTGGTTGGGATAATCTATAATGCTTTAAAAGAGCAGCGGCGTCTTGAAAAAGGGATGCTGAAAAAGGTTTTGGATGAGCGTAAGGCTGAAGAAGAGGCTTACCGGGCTCGCACCGGTAAGGAGCTGGTACGCAGGGATCCCTATGAGGATGAAGAATAACTATGAAAATAGGCTTTATCGGTGGAGGCAATATGGCCTCCTGTATTTTTGCCAGTGTCAATACTCAGGTCGATGGTAAGGATCTGTTTGTTTCAGGTCCGCATCTTGAAAAGCTTGCGAAGTTTCAGCAGGCTGGAGCGCAGATCAGTACTGATAATGCAGCGTGTGCCGTCTTTAGCGAGATCCTGTTTTTAGGAGTCAAGCCGCAGCTGCTCACTGAGGTGCTGCAGAAACTTAAAGAGCAGGGAGTTAACTTTTCAGGCAAGCTGGTGATCTCGATGGCTGCCGGATTCCCGCTTGACACCTTACGCAGCCTGACTTCAGCTGACTGTCATCTGGTGCGGATTATGCCTAATACGCCTGCCCAGATTGGTGAAGGTGTGACCGCTGTCTGCTATACCGAGCAGGTCACGCCTGCTGAACGCGCTCAGCTTGATCTGCTGCTGCAGAAGCTGGGGAAATGTGTGGAGTGCAGCGAAGAGCAGCTCAACCTGATCGGGGTGATCTGCGGCTGCGGGCCAGCCTTTGTGTTCAGATTCATGGAGGCTCTGTGCGCCGAGGCCGTGCGTTATGGTCTTACTGAGGAGCAGGCCAAGGGGCTCGTAACCCAGCTGCTGTCAGGCTCGGTAAAACTGGTCGAACATAATCATACTCAGTCTTTAAGTGCACTGCGTGAAGCGGTAACCTCCAAGGGCGGCACTACCTTTGCCGGACTGCAGCAGATGAGTTCCCTGCATTTTGAGGAGCTGATGCAGGCTGTCATTGCCGCAAGTTTAAAGCGCAGTGCTGAATTTGAGGCGATGTTCAAGCCTAAGGCTTAAGTCAGGCTTGATTTTAATGCAGTGAGTCCATATATTGATCAGTACAGCCTCCTGGTTTGGGAGGCTTTTCCATAGGATGATTAAGCTAGAGGAGTCAGCTATGTCAAAGAAAATTAAAGTACGCAATTTCGTACAGGCGCATGTGCAGCAGTTCTGTAAACCTCAGATTTTTGAGAACAAGCGCGATCTATTGAAAAAAGGCTATCGTAAACATAAGGTCAACTATGCTCTGACTGAGCAGGGCTTTGCCGACTCGCTGAGTTGTTAAAGCCCTGCTTAGTTTCAGTAACTCAAGCATACCTTTAACTGTACATTTGCTGCATCTTCTTGACCTGCTCCTGCAGCTCTGCTTTAAGCTCTGGCGGTTCTAAGAGCGTGGCCTCCTGGCCAAAACTTAGGACAAAGGAGAGAATCTCAGTTTTGCTGGTGGCCTTAAGCTCTAAGGTGATGCTGCCATCCTCATGTTCTGTAATCATCTGATCCTGACTCCAGATCCGATCGCAGATATAGGTTTTGACCCGACCTGAGAAGTGGATTTTCACCGTAAAGCTCTGATTTTTGATGATGCCAAAGGTCTTATCATCTGAGTTTTGTGGCTCAGGCAGGTCAAGGGAGAAGCGGGAGCGCTGAATCGTGACTTCCTGCATTCTGTGGACAAGAAAGGTAATCGGTTGGCTCTTGGTGCTTTTGACCTTGCCTTCAGGAGTCACCAGCCAGCCCTGGCAGTAGAGCACATCATGATAGGAGACAAGCTGCATGGGAGCAAAAGGCCGCTCTGCCACTTCACCGCCGTATTCCTTCTGATAGCTGATGATGCAGCAGCGTCTCTCCAGAATGCAGGTTTCAAGCTGATGCAGGATCTCCTGCTTGGGGTCATAGTCAATCTGTCCTTTGCTCAGACTGTAGCCTAGCGTGGCGTCCTCATAATCGGAAAATACCTGACGGGGCAGATTGGTTTTGGCCTGCTGCAGAGAGATATTCAGCGCCTCACGGTCTGCCTTGGGCAGCATGTGGGCAATTAAATCGCGGCATAAAGCCAGCTGACGCAGACCCTGCGGATCTATAGCGGTTCGAAAGGTCTGTGAGGGCCGCTGCAGATGATAGAACTTCTGACGACCCTGTTTGCGCTCCTGCAGATGATTGGCATAGTTGGCATCAATGCGGTCAAGCAATCTGGCTATGGTCTGTTTGGAGCAGTTGATAATCTGCGTGAGCTCTGTAAGTGAGTATTCCCGATCGTTAAATAATAAAAGGATATAAAGTTTTAAAAGTTTTTCGTCAGGACGACTGTCCTGATCATATTTCCGAGGCATGTGTTGGTTCCAAAATAATTTACCTATTATTTTTGCATGGTTAACCGTTTTTTTTCAACTAAGATTAGGAATTTCTGTATGTTTGGTCAAAAAAAATTGCAGATAAACCTGATGACATACAGAAAAATGGTCAAGGCTTCCTGATCATGCAGGCCTTACCCTACGCCTGCGGTAAATTTGTTAAAAATCTAAAATTTAATCTTATATTATTTATTTTATTTTTCTATCAATAAATAAAAATCTTATTTTGCCTGTATAGTACGGCAATTCTGGAACGTATGCCCGTTAAGCTTTAAGCAGTTGCAAATGAGCGAGGAGTATACAGATGTTGTTGCTAAAAGGTCAGCTGGTGTATGTGCTGCAGAGCCGCTATGCGGTCAGGCAGGCACGGGTCATGGGTATTTCAGGAGGACTGTTTACCCTGCGGTTTACCGATAATGGCGGGGCCGTGAGAGTGAGGCGAAGCCGCATTTTTGTATATCCTGATGAGGCTCATGCTGCAGCGGAGCGGCATCAGGATTATGCCAGCTTTCAGATTAGAAAGGGACTTATTTTTTAGCTCAGATTTTAAGGTGCATGCCTGAAGGCAGCTGCTGCAGCTTAAAGAGCCTATGGAGTCTGACAGTATAAAGAAGTGCTGCAGTGCTAAGGCCTGTAATAAAGCCAATCCAGATCCCGGAGGCCTCAAGTCCTGGACCAAGCAGACCCCAGCTGAGCACATAGCCTACCGGCATGGCAATCAGCCAGTAGGAGATCAGAGTGACGATAAAGATGCTTTTGGCATCCTTAAAGCCGCGCAGCACCCCGATACACAGCATCTGAATGCAGTCAGGCAGCTCATAGAGTGCGGCTAGCACCAGAAGCTCTGCGGCAAGTCCTGCCACAATCTTATCATCTGTATACCAGGAGCAGATCTGTTCGCGGAACACAAGGAGTGAGGCAAAGTAGCAGGCAAAGAGCGCAAAGTTAATCATGAAGGATGCCTTGACCAGATGCAGACTGCGCTCCCAGTTCAGCGAGCCGATAAACTGTCCGACCCGGATGGTGGTAGCCATGGACAGAGCACAGGGAATGAGGAAGATGAGGCCAGCCACATTCATGGCGATGGTATGTCCTGCCACGGTAATCGGTCCAAACGGACTGAGGATGAGTGCTGCCAGCGCAAAGCAGGTGACCTCCACCATGGTGCTCAGAGCCATCGGTCCGCCCAGCTTTAAAAAGGCCAGTATGGTGTCAAGGTGCAGCTTAAAGGTTCGCGAGAGCAGGCGATAGGGTGCACAGAACGCGGCTTTTTTTACATAGATGAAGAGCATCAGGGCGGCAAGATACATCGTCAGCGAGGTGGCTACACCGCAGCCAACTCCGCCTAAGGCTGGCATGCCGCATTTGCCGAAGATAAATATATAGTTAAGCGGAATATTAAGTCCTAGGCAGACAAAGCCAAAGATTAGCGTCGGCATGGTATGACCAAGACCTTCACAATAGGCCCGCAGTACATTGAACATCACCATGCCGGGCAGTCCTAAGGCCACTGCATCAAGATATAAGCCTGCGATCCTGAGCATCCTGGGATCTGAGGGGATCAGGACAAACAGCAGCGGACATAAGACCAGAATTACAGCCGTGAGGACCGAGCAGGCCAGGCAGACCAGGATGGCGGTAAACATGCGCTCTTCAATCAGCCGCTCTTCACCTCTGCCGCGCAGCTGCGCGAGAATGGGCTGAATGGCCAGGGTCAGACCGATGATGCCATAGAGCGCAGGATAGAAAAAGGCGGTACCTACTGCGACTCCTGAGAGCTCCACAGTTCCTGCCATGCCGGCCATCACGGTATCTGCAATGCCCATGCAGGCCTGCGCCAGCTGACCGAAAATAATCGGAAAGAAGAGCTTGAGCAGCTGATGGATTTCATGGCCATAGCCAGGCAGTGCTGATGACATAGTGTTTACCTCAGATTGTGGCGTATTTAAGCATGTTCTGTCACACAACTCAAGCCTTTAGTCTGAGGATCCTGACAGAGTTCTGCACTATAAATGGGCAGAGCCTCCTTTTTTTAGCCTACTGGTAAAGCAAATGAGTGTCAAAAATGGGCAGGACTGAGGATCTTCTCCTGAGGCTGTTATGGTAAAGGCACGCCCTCGTTAGGAAGACTCGAGGGGTAAATTTACTAGGAGGAATTATGATAGCAAGTAAAAGAAGAGTAGGGAGCGCAGTGCTGTTAGCAGGGTTAATGTGCCTGCAGCCTGCCTTTGCAGAAGAGGAAGCCAGTCTTGATCTGGTGGCCAACGGTTTTGTGCTGATTTCAGCACTGTTAGTTCTGCTGATGTCCATCCCTGGCATTGCCTTATTCTATGGGGGACTTGTCAGACAGAAAAATGTGCTCTCGTGTATTGAGCAGAGTTTAGGTGTGTTCTGTCTTGCTATTTTACTGTGGTGTATCTGCGGTTACAGTTTAGCCTTCAGCTCTTCAGAATCAGCCGGATTTGTGCAGGCTTTTGTCGGCAATCTGGATAAGGCGCTGTTAGGCGGTATAGATCTGAACAGCTTAAGCGGCAGTCTGAGCGAGTATACCTTTGTGATTTTTCAGGGGGCCTTCTGTGCCATCTCATCCTGCCTGATCGTAGGTGCCACCGTGGAGCGCATCAGATACAGCGCCATGCTTCTGGCCATCACCCTGTGGATCATCTTCTCTTATGCTCCATTAGCGCATCAGGTCTGGGGCGGCGGCTTCATTGATACCTTCTTTGAATCCTATGACTTTGCCGGCGGTACCGTGGTGCATATCAATGCTGCGGCAGCAGGTTTAGTGGGGGCTTTTTTAGTTGGCAAAAGAAATGGCCTTGGCAAAGTGGCCATGGCTCCGCATAACCTCAGTCTCACCTATATGGGCTGTGCTCTTCTGTGGATCGGCTGGCTCGGCTTTAACGCTGGCTCACAGCTCAGCTCTGACGGCGTTGCAGCCCTGGCCTTTATCAACACCGTGATCTGTCCTGCCGCTGCAGCTTTAAGCTGGATGTGCGGTGAGTGGCTGATCTTCAAAAAGCCATCCTCTTTAGGTACCTGCTCCGGCGTTATCGCAGGGCTGGTCGCGATTACACCGGCCTGTGCCTTTGTGGGACCGATGGGCAGTATCGTCATTGGTCTGATTTCAGGTCTCGTGTGCCTGTGGGGTGTGCATGGCTTTAAGCGTGCCACCGGGATTGATGATTCCCTGGACGTGTTTGGCATTCATGGACTTGGCGCGATTGTCGGCGGAGTGCTGACCGGAGTGTTCTGTGATCCGGCCCTGGGCGGCGTAGGCTTTAAAGGCAGCCACAGCACGATTTTAAGTCAGGTCTATGGACAGTTCATGTCCTGTGTGGTTGCGCTGATCTGGTCAGCGGTGGTTGCATATCTGAGCTTCTACATTGCAGATAAGCTCTTAGGTCTGAGAGTTGCAGAGGACGCCGAGCGTGAAGGTCTGGATCTGTCCTATCACGGTGAACGCGGCTATAACATCTAATTGAGGAGGCAGCATGAAAAAGATTACAGCAATTATAAAACCGTTCAAGCTTGATACGGTGCGTGAGGCATTAACCTCACTGGGGATCATGGGTCTAACCGTGACCGATGTCAAAGGCTTTGGCCGCCAGAAAGGGCATACCGAGCTGTATCGCGGTGCAGAATATGTCGTAGATTTTCTGCCTAAGAGCAAAATTGAACTGGTGGTAGCTGATGAGCAGTGTGACAAATGTGTGCAGACTATTATTGAAGCTGCGCATACCGGCAAAATTGGCGATGGCAAGATCTTTATCTCTGAGGTCAGCAAGGTGGTAAGGATCAGAACTCAGGAAGAAGATGAGGAAGCCTTGTAGACCAATAGAGGCCATAAGATCTGAACTCTGCAGGATGTAAGCAGTCCTGCAGTTTAGGATCACTTAAGCTCCCAGAGGGGAGCTTTTTTTTGAAGGCTTCCAGCTGGAGCCTTCAGCTTAGGTATGATGCCTAAGTTCAGGCTTTTATCCCGCGTTCAATCCACAGTCTTGCCAGCTTCAGGCAGTCTTCATAGGTACTGGCGCCGCCAGTGAAGCCTGAGCGATGGATGAAATTAAGATTCTCAAGTCCCGTTGCCTGATTTAAAGCCTCATCATTAAGTCCGCGCAGCTCGACCGGGGCGCTGAGACGGTTGCTGAAGCGCTGTGCCTGCGAGACAGGCAGCGACTGAATTCTCCAGCGCTGATTGCGGTCAGGATAAATAGCGATGAGACAGTCCTTGAAGGTCTCCATATTGGCAAAGACCGCCGAAGTCCAAGGCAGGCGTTCATGCAGGATCAGCATCTGTCCACCTTTATAGGCCTTGAGGACTTTTTCGATGCCGATTTCAGTCTGCAGGGCGTTGATGGCACTATGCTCAAGGATGGTCTTGAGCATCTTGACCGTCAGGGTAAACTGCTTGTTCTGCTCTTCTTCAGACTGCACGGTGCTGTTCATCATTGCCACAATGTAGGAAATATTCGGATCATTCTGATAGAACTCATTGATGACATGCAGCAGCTGCTCTTCTGAAGCAGTCTGTGGATTGCCGAGCATGGTGGTAAAGCTGGTGAGATCGCCGTTGTCATTGATATCGATCATGCACATGATCTCGCGGTCTATCCTGGCGCAGGCATGTTCAAGAAGCTCAGGCTTGAGGGTTGAAGACAGTTCCTGCTCAGCCACCTTTCTCATAAAGGCCATCCCGTATTTTTCCCACATCAGGCCGGCTGTGGCATAGCGGATCCCGTTGCTTCTCTTGCGGTTAAAGTCTTTGCTGTGATGATCATAGTGCTTTTCGTCATTGAGTGAGGATACGTCGATGATAAGATCTGCTGTTTCCAGAAGCTCGCTGTTGCGGCTTCTGATGATTTTACTGCGATCATAGAGATAGGTAATAATGGCACAGGCCATGGTTTCATCTGCGTGAAATGTACCATCATGGGTTGCGATTAACATAGGTCCTCCTTAAGCCCTTTTATTATACCATAAAATGGAAGCTAATACAGCTTTGATACTAAGAATTATTGCGAATAATCAGTATGTTAATTTATAAATTCGATTTATACAGAAAATTGAGTGATTAGCTTGGAAACCTGTTTTTTTTTCAGGCGCTTTGTATCGTAAAGTTGTGCTTTTTTGCTAGAATCTTAGCGGCTTTCATTCAGGAATGGTTTAGGTATGTCTGTGGTTAAAGTTTATTTGGCTCCGATGGATGGAGTTACCGATGCGCCGCTGCGTAAAATTTTGTGCCGGCATGGTCACTATGATGCCTGCTTCACGGAATTTCTAAGAGTAACCGAAGAGCCGCTGTCGGTGAAAACTCTGCGCAACGAGGTGCCGGAACTTAAGACCTACAGTGAGACCGAGGATGGCACCAAGGTGCGGGTACAGCTGCTTGGGGATCATGCCATGGCCATGGCCAAAAGCGCGGCGCTTGCGCTGCAGCTTGGCGCGCACAGTATAGATATTAATTTCGGCTGTCCTTCACGCTTTGTGCATCATTCTGGTTCCATGCTGCTTAAGGAGCCGCAGCTGATGCATGACATTGTAGAGAGAGTCAGGGAGGCCATGCCGCCTGAAAAACTGCTCTCGGTCAAGATCCGCTCGGGTTTTGCGCATAAGGATGAGCTGCCGGCCATAGTAGAAGCGCTGGCTATAGACGGAGTGTCTGAGATCATTGTGCATTGCCGGACCCGCAAGGAGCTGTATCAGAAAGAGGCGATTGACTGGACGGTCATCAGAGATCTGCATGCCTTATATCCTCAGATCACCTTTGTGGCCAACGGCGAGATTAACTCAAAAGCTCTGGCCATGCAGTGTATGGCACAAAGCGGCTGTCAGGTGCTGATGTCAGGCCGTGGCGCGTTGATGGTGCCCAATCTTGGCGAGGTGATTAAAGAGGGGGCTGAGCCTTACAGCTTCTCTCAGATTATGGGGGTGCTCAGGGAGGTCTATCAGGAATTTGATGCTCTGGGCATGCCTGAGCGCAAGCTCCTGGATCGCTGCAAGCAGTTCTGCGGTTATGCGCGCCGGGATAATCCTGAAGTCTCCGCGTTTTTTAAAACTTTTGCCAGAACTGTCGATAAGAAAGTAGCGCTGGAACTGATTGAGAGCAATCTGTAAGGTGCAGTGCAGCAGAGAGCGAATACAGAAATGTTGCTCAGTTTCCGCTAATTTTATTATATTATATATAGTATTAACTTAAGGTTAACCGTCAGTCTGTACTAGGAGGAGCTTATGCAGGATCAATTACGCTCAGTTTCACGTTTGGGTGCACGCTGTGCCCTGATCTGTCTTGCCCTGTGCTCATTCTGCTCCCTGGCTGCCACCGAGATCCGCTCGGCCCATCTGCCTCCTGTGCCTGAAGGCTGGAATATCAAAGTCAATGGTCAGACGGTTATTTATTCCTCGCCTAAAAAAGGTGATTCGCAGCGCCATGCTTCGGTTCTGAAGTTTACTCACACCAAAAACACCAATGGCCTGGATGCCCAGGGGTATATGGAAGGCTATATCAGTCAGTACAACTGTTCCCGTGAAAAACAGTTAGGCAAGGGGTTTTATACGGTTTCCTGCCGTAAAAAGGCGACGGATGCCGTGGTGGTTGGAGAAGAGAACAATATGTATCTTCTGGAAATCACCGGCGAGTATTCCAAGACTGCAGTAGCCCTGCTGAATACTTATCTCAACGAGATCGTCAAGGGTAAGCATACCTTTGAGGATCGGGATATCGGAGAGAAGGTCTACTCTAAATCCTCCCGCAAGGAGGAGGCTCCGACTGACGGCCTTGATGCTGCTGCAGGAGAGGATACCATGATGGAGGAAGATCCGCTCTAATCTTGCTTAGTCAGACTTTTTGCTACACACCGCCTCAGATCCCTTATCTGAGGCTTATCTATCTTGATGACGATCTGATGGTGGTCGACAAACCGTCAGGTCTGCTCTCTGTACCAGGCAGGCCTGAGGCTCATCAGGACAGTGTTCTTACCCGGGTCAGGGAACTCTTTGCTGAGGCTCAGGCCGTACATCGTCTGGATCTTGATACGCAGGGGCTGCTGCTCATTCCACTGCATAAGCAGGCTTTAAGCAGCCTCGGCAGACAGTTTGAACAGCGTACGGTGCACAAAAGCTATCTTGCCCTGGTGCGCGGCCATCTGTCAGGCAGCGGTCAGGTAGACCGCCCGCTGCGCTGTGACTGGGAGAGACGCCCGCTGCAGATTATTGATGAGAAGCAGGGCAAACCGGCCCTGACCCTGTATGAGTCCCTTGAGCTGTTCAGTCAGCATAGCCTTTTAAGACTCACGCCTAAGACCGGCCGCTCGCATCAGCTGCGCGTGCATCTGCAAAGTCTGGGGCATCCGATTGAAGGCGACAGATTCTATGCTCCGCAGCTGCCTGACCGCGCAAAGCTCAGTCTCTGTCTTGCGGCGGTAGAGCTAAGTTTTGTCCATCCGCGGCGCGGTACCCTGATGCAGTTTACTCTGCCTGACTATGAGGAGCAGTTCAGACAGTGTGCGCACAGTCTGCCAGACTAGCTAAAGGCGCTGAGTACGATTTTTAACGCAAGCCTGGGCCCGGTGCAGGCAGGATGCTGAATTTTTCTTTTTATTGTTTCTAAAATTTGACTTTTCTATATGGACATTAGCCGCAGATCAGCTTAAGCTTTACTGAACAAAATCTGGATTTTGTACAGTATTGTATTTTTTGCCAAACCTAGGAGCTATCCATGCCGCTTATTTCTTTATCGCCGCTTCCTTATGAGAAAACAGCCTTAAACGGATTCTTATCTGAGCAGACCTTAACCTTTCACCATGATAAACATCTTGCCACCTATGTGGAGACGACCAATAAGCTGAGAGTCGGCACCGCCTTTGAGCATGAGAGTATCTACAATATTATTGTCAACGCCAGAGAAGGGGCGCTCTACAATAACGCCGCCCAGGTCTTCAATCATGAGTTCTATTTCAACTGCCTGTCTGCCACCACTCAGGAGATCCCTGAGGAGTTAAGCGAATGCCTCAAGACTAACTTTGGCACCGTCGAAGTCTTCCTCGAGAAATTTGTCGCCTCGGCAGTCGGAAACTTTGGCTCAGGCTGGACGTGGCTGGTGAAAAACGGCGACGGCCTGGAGATTGTGAATACTCAGAATGCAGGCAATCCTTTGTTATATGGTAAAATTCCGCTTCTGACTGTGGATGTGTGGGAGCATGCCTACTACCTTGATTATCAGAATCGCCGTGCTGATTATGTCAAAGCCTTCTGCAATCATGTTAACTGGGCGCATGTTTTAGCGTGCCTGCATGAAGCTAAATAATCATAGGCCGTCAGGATTTAAGGGATCACTTACAGGTCTGCTGCTTGTAAGTGGTTTTGTCATTGCCCCAGATCCTGTCTGTTCAGTGGCCCACGCCGCACTGGTGCCTGGCTTTGCCGAGCAGATTGAGAAAAGTGCTCCGCCCAATACCGTAAAAGGTGTACTCAAGACAGCCAGAGAGGGGGATTACTGTCTTTTGCGCGGGGTGTTTTTAAACAAGATTTCAGATTTCACCTTTGCCTTTCAGGATGATGAGGGGACCTCGGTGGAGGTCAGATTCAAGCCTGAAGCCGGGCTTGCCACGCTGTTTTTAGAGCGCGAATATTTCCTGTGGGCCACGGTTGAAAAAGAGCACCGCAAGACCTTTCTTAAGGCGCAGATCTTCGCGCCGGCCTTATAATTTTTCATCTCCTTAAAATATTCTGTTATTTTGGTAAATACCGTGTAAACTGTATGCCCACAATCTTATGCTGTGAGGTAGGTGTGTTTGAATTACGACAGTATACGCTGCTGCTTTTAACTGCTCTGATCTGGGGCTCTGGCTTTATCGGGCAGAAGCTTGGCATGGACCATATTTCGCCCTTTGCCTTTACTTTTTTCAGAACGATGATAGGCGGCCTGTTTCTCTTGCCGATTATCGCGAGCTTAAATTATCTGTCTAAAAAAAGTCAGAAGCAGCTTTTGCGCAAAAGCAACAAGCACAGTCTCCTCTTAGGCTCTGTGTGCTGCGGGATCTGTCTTATCACTGCCGAGAGTCTGCAGCAGTTTGGCCTCGTGACCACCGAGGTCAACAAGGCCAGTTTTGTGACTTCCATGTATGTGCTGTTTGTGCCGATTTTCTCGATTGTGCTGGGGCAGAGGCTCGGGCTTAAAATCTGTCTGTGTGTGCTGATCTCGGTGCTGGGTCTGTATCTTCTGTGCATGAAGGGACAGCTGAGCTTAGAGCAGGGCGATTTTCTGGTGCTCTTAGGCGCGATGGTCTTTGCCGTGCATATTCTGGTTATAGCCTATTTCGTTCAGAGAGCTGACGGGGTGATGCTCTCCTGCGGGCAGTTTTTTGTGGCCTCGCTGCTGGGCCTGGTCATGATGTTTGTCAGCGGCAGCGAGCCTACGGCTGAGCAGCTCAGGCTGGCAGCTCCTGCCTTTATCTACACGGGCATTATGTCCAATGGCGTAGCCTATACTCTGCAGATTGTCGGGCAGCGGGGGATCAACTCCACCGTGGCTACTCTGATTATGTCGCTTGAATCCGTGTTCGGGGCTATCTTAGGAGTACTGTGGCTCAATGAGCAGATGACACTGCCAGAGCTTATCGGCGGAGCGCTGATGTTCATCGCTGTGGTCATCTCGCAGCTGCCTGATTTCTCACGCCGCAGAGCCTAGCGGGGCTTGGTGGTGCTGGTATGTTTGGCAGAAAATTATGCGCAGGCGCATAAAAAATTCTATAATAAACCTTTCTGTTACGAGTAAAGTCCTGCAGGAGCTTTCAGCTCTGCCTGCAGAAGAGAGGTCCTCAGCACTCATCTGAAAGCAGCCCCAGGGGTCCTGCCAAGATACAGGCTGCGTTAATAGCCTGTTTTAGCTTGCTGTGGACCAGAGCTCAGGCCCAGGTCTGTGAGGCCGCAGAGCGGGACTGGCTGCTTTAAAAATTCTCTGGTGCTGCAGCTTACTCTCGTGCAGAATTATCTAGTTACACGTTTAAAGGAGGCGTAAGGGCAGTTGCTCCGAAGGTCAAGACCTTAGGTGTCCTTGCCTGGATTTTATTATGACTCATAAAACCATTTTAGTGACCAATGCGCTGCCTTATGCCAACGGTCCGATTCATTTAGGACATATGCTTGAGCATATTCAGTCGGATATCTATGTCAGATTTAAAAGAGCATTAGGTGATACGGTCTATTATGTCTGCGGTGATGACTGTCATGGCACGCCGGTGATGATCAAGGCAGCCTCGCGCGGCATTACCCCAGAAGAACTGCTTAAGGAAGCCAGTGCCTCACATCGCGCAGATCTGGCCGGATTTTTAATCAATTACGATAATTTCTACGCTACGCATACTCCTGAAAACCAGGAAATCTCGTCCATGATGTATCTGAAGGCGCGCGAGCATGGTTATATTAAGACTGAAACTATCTCGCAGCTGTTTGATCCTAAGGAGCAGATGTTCCTGCCTGACCGTTTTGTGAAGGGCACCTGCCCGCGCTGCGGAGCTAAGGATCAGTATGGAGACAACTGCGAGGTGTGCGGAGCAACCTATGCGCCGACCGAGCTTAAGGATGCCTATTCCACTGTCTCTGGAGCCAAGCCGGTACTCAAGGAGTCGCTGCATTATTTCTTTGATCTGCCAAAGGCACACGACTTTCTCTATGATTTCATCAGAAATTCAGGTGTGCTGCAGAGTGAGACTATCAACAAGCTTGAAGAGTGGTTCAAGCAGGGCCTGAAAATGTGGGATATCTCCCGCGATGCGCCTTATTTCGGCTTTAAGATCCCGGATACCGAGGATAAATTCTTCTATGTCTGGATGGATGCGCCTATTGGCTATTTTGCTTCGCTGAAGAATTACTGCTCTACGCACAATCTCAATTATGACGATTTCGTCAAGCCGGATTCCAAGGTGGAGATGTATCACTTTATCGGCAAGGATATTCTTTATTTCCATTCACTGTTCTGGCCTGCCACTCTGATGGCCTCCGATCAGCGTCTGCCGACCAAGATTTTTGTCCATGGCTATGTCACGGTCAACGGTGCCAAGATGAGTAAGTCAAAGGGCACCTTCATCAAGGCCGAGACCTTCCTGAAATATCAGAAGGCCGAAAGCCTGCGCTATTACTTTGCCTCCAAGCTGACCTCCGCGGTGGTGGATGTCGATCTCTCTTTAGATGACTATATGGCCAAGGTCAATTCTGACATCGTCGGCAAGGTGGTGAACCTGGCCTCCCGTACCGCAGGCTTTATCCATAAGCGCTTTGGCGGCAGGCTCAGCTCTAAGAGCTATGCTCCTGAAGTGCTCGGGAAGATTGCCGAGGTCAAGACTCCGATTATCGAGGCTTATGACAGCCGCAACTATGCTGAGGCCATCCGTCTCATCATGGGACTTGCCGATGAGGCCAACCGCTATATCGACAGGATGGCACCGTGGAGTCTTGCCAAAATTGAAGGTGAAGATGAGAAGCTGCATGAGGTGTGCAGTGACGGCATTAATCTGTTCCGTGCGCTCATCACCTATCTTGCTCCGGTGTTGCCGGAGCTTGCCGGCAAGGCCTCAGATTTTCTCAATGACCCGCTCAGTCTTGAGCAGGTTACAAAGCCTCTGTGCGATCATGAGATTAAGCCGTTCAAGCCTTTATATCAGCGCATTGAGAAGAGCCAGATCGACGCGATGATTGAAGCATCAAAGGAAGATCTCAAAGATCAGCAGTCTCATAACCAGAAAAATCAGAGTGCTGAGGACAAGCCTTCTGAGTATGAGCCTTTAGCTCCTGAAATTACCATCGATGATTTTGTCAAGGTCGACCTGCGCGTAGGCACTATTGTGGAGGCACAGGAAGTTCCTGAGGCCCGCAAGCTCCTCAGGCTTAAGGTTGATTTAGGCTTCACCGTAAGACAGGTCTTTGCCGGCATCAAGCAGGTATATACCGATCCACAGGCTCTGGTAGGGCGTAAAGTGGTAATGGTGGCCAACCTTAAGCCGCGGCAGATGAAGTTTGGCCTGTCAGAGGGCATGGTAACAGCTGCCGGTGCCGGAGTACCGGATATCTATCTGCTCTCCGTTGACAGCGGCGCTAAAAACGGGGATAGGGTACACTAGGCAGTGTTTATACCTGCACAGTCAAAGCCTGTAGCCTGATTTTAACTTTCAGTAAGCTCAGGCTCCCTGCATGCAATAACTCCGGTAGGTTGATGCCGCTTACCGGGGTTTTCCTGTTTCTGAGGCGGCAGTGGACTCTGACTGTCTGCCTGCCTTTAAAATCTCTCTTATATTAGAAAATATATAAAAATTTATACTACTTTCTAAAAATGGTATATAATCTGAATCAGCTTATAAAGCAGGATTAACTGCAGATTACAGTAATAGTAAGTCTTATGGGGTGTTTTTATGAGTGAGTCGCAGTTTACCGAGCAGCAGTTTAAAGCAGCCTGCTCTGAGTTAGCCCAGATATCGGTTGACAGTCTGAAGAAGATTTTTGTCACGCCTCCTTTAGATAAAAGCTGGGCTGAAATTGAGCAGAGAATAAGCCAGGGCGAGCAGCTTAAAGATATCTGCGAGCTTGAGGATGACTATCTTGAGAGCGTGTATCAGGAAGGCAAAGGACTGCTTGAGCGTGAAGAGGCGGCTGATGCCAAGGAGATTTTCTCCAGCCTGTGCCTTTATGATCAGCGCACTCCTAAATACTGGGCAGGTCTCGGCAAGAGCTGTGAGCTGCTTAAGTATTATCCCGAGGCTGTAAGAAGCTATCAGATGCTCCTTATCACCACCGGAGGGACAGCCGAACTGCCGTATCTGTGCCTTGGTTACTGCTATCTGTGCCTGGGGAAGAAGGACGAGGCCCTGGAAGTACTGGAAACCGGCAGGGAGATCTGTGATCCGAGCGATTATGAGAGCAGACCCGTGCTTGAACAGTTTGAAGAACTAATTGCTTTATGTAAATAATCAGCAAGAGAAACAAGAAGATGTCAGAACTTAAAATAACTGAAATGTTTAAAGAGGAGCTGAGTCTGGGCATTGATGAGGTGTCGGATTCAGAGAGCGTCATTTCCAACGACGTTAACGTCAAATACACAGAGTTAACCGGCGGCAAGAAGCTCTTAGAAAATATAGAGAGCAGCAAGCCCAGAGCTCTCGAGCCTGCTGCGGCTGAAAAATCTGGCAGTTTCCGCAAAAAACTCATCGGCGGCATTCTGATTGGACTGGGTGTTCTCATGGGGGCCGCTTCCCTTCTGGTACCTCCGCTGCTCGGGGCATCCGCCACTTTAATCTTTGCCGCATCTGTCAGCGGAACCGTAGCAGGTGTTGCGGCAAGTGCCATCGGTGAGGCGCTCTACAGTGCAGGAGAGAGCAGGGTAAAACCTGAGGATCCGGAATTACTGATAAAGAATCAGCCTAAGAAGCCCAAAGCCCTGAAGAAAAACCTACAGGCAAGTCCGCTGCGTAATATGAAAATTACGATTAATGCTCACCGCAGTGCCAAGTTTGGGACTGAAGATCTCGCTGACTTAGACAAGTTTATTAAGGAACATAAACCTTCTCTGCTGCAGCCTAAGATTGATAAGACTGATCTTGATAATTTCAGCACTATTCTGAAATATATCGGCGATGCAGACGGCCACTTTCAGGTTGAAGGCAAGAGCAGTAATTTCCAGAATCAGCTTTATGCCCTCTGTGTAGGTGCCAATATTCCAAGTCCTTATGAACTCAATGCCGTCAATGTCGCCATCCTCAAAAGACAGCTGATTCAGCTTTCAGATGGACTCATCAAGCAGGGCACTGCCCCGGATGCGCTGACAAAGTTAAATCATCCGGATGTGCAGAAAAATATGAGTGCCTTCTGTCAGCAGCAGCTGGATGCTGCTTCTGATGAGGCCAAGGCAGGTAAGGCCTATGCACATGAGCAGAATAAATATAACTGTCTGGCTCTGTTCAAAGCCGTCCTGAGTGAAGGTAATCTTAATTTAGTAGACCGGACCTCAAGCCTGCTGCTTTAAGTCTGATGATAAGATATAAAAAGAGTCTTGCAGTCTTATTGAAAGGCTCTTTTCTGCACTCTAGGGTAGGCACCCTTACGGACTAGCAAAATCCTTACAGTAATGCTGCTGTTTCCTGATGCTGTCAGCCGGCACAGCGTCCTTTGGGGTTAATTCAGCTTGAAGTCTTCAGCAAAATGGATGCGGTTGGCAAAGCCATGGTCTTCTTTGTGTTCAGGCTCTTCGCTGACTGGTTCCGGATATTTTTCCGGGAAACCGGCAAAGATGGTGTAGCGGTTGTAGAGGGCACAGAACAGCTGACATTCCATCTTGGTATCATAGGCAGCTCCGTGAGCAGCCTGGGCATCGAAGTCAAGATTGGCACAGATGCAGGCCTTGGCAAGCACTGTCTGACCATAGACCAGACCTGAGAGCGAGGCGGTATCTAGAACCGAGAAAGGATGAAAAGGAGATTTCTTGCTGCCGATGCGTTCAGCCAGAGCGTTGACAAAGGACAGATCAAAATGTCCGTTGTGACCCACCAGAATCGCTCTTTTGCAGCCTTCGGCCTTGATTCTCTTGCTGATGGCCTTGAACATGGGCAGCACCGCTTCTGCTTCATCCTGCAGATTACGGCTTTCATCAAAGGGATCTATCTGCAGAAACTTGATATTGTTCTCGTTGATATTCGAGCCCTCAAAGGGTCTTAAATTGGCAGAGAAGAGCTCATCAGGGAACAGCAGTCCCTGCTCATCCATCCTGACGGTCATCATGGCGATTTCCAGGAGAGCATCCTGTTTAGGATCAAAGCCGGCGGTCTCGACATCGACTACGACCGGCAGAAAGGCCCGGAATCTATCTTTGATGGTTTTTTCAAGTGCCATATCATCTGTTCTCTAATAGCGCCTCAGATTTGCTAGAGTGAAGCGCAGGTGGGATTACTAAGCTCTAGGAAGGTTTCTATTCTAGCATTTTTTGAGTGCAGATGATCCGAAGTCGCTAATTAAGCTATAGCCCAGGTGCCTTCAGCCACTGACCATTGAGCATGATGCCTAAAAGCTCAAGCTTTGGCGTCAGCACCAGCAGATCGGCATGGCAGCCTGGCTCGAGGCGGCCAAGCTGAGGCTCACCTAAAGCCTGAGCGGGATTATAGGTGCAGGCTCTGACCGCATCGGTAAGCTCTATGCCCATGCTCCTGACTGCATGAGTCATGCAGTCAAAGAGATTGGTGGCACTGCCGGCCAGGGTACCGTCTGCGAGCGTGGCTCTGCGCTCGGCAACTCTGACGTTCTGACCGCCTAACTGATACTGCCCGGAAGACAGCCCCGTAGCCATCATCGAATCCGAGATCAGGACAAGCTTATCCTGGTCAATAAGTTTGAACATGGCACGCACCACGGTAGGGCTGAGATGATAGCCATCGGCGATCAGCTCGCATTCGCTTCTGCTGTCAAGCGCAGCCCCGATTGGTCCCGGGGCCCGATGCAGCAGGGGCGGCATGGCATTGAACAGATGGGTCAGATGATCAGCTCCTGCCTGTATGGCTTTAAGCGCAAGCGCATAATCACAGGCAGTATGGGCTATGGTGGTGCGGATTCTGCGTCTTTTAAGCTCTGCAATAAAGTCAAGGGCTCCTTTAAGCTCCGGGGCTATGGCCACAAATTTAAGCCTGCTGCCAAGCAGCTCATGCACCTTGAGCACCAGATCCAAAGATGGCGGCAGCAGATAGTCCTGATTCTGCGCTCCGCATTTTGCCTGACTTAAATACGGTCCTTCAAGATAGATGCCTAACAGCCGCGAGCAGTGAGCAGGCAGAGTGAGATCTCTTAAGGTCGAGCAGACTTTTAAGATCTGCTCTGGCGGCATGGTCATGGTGGTGGGTACCAGCGAGGTGACTCCGCAGGAGGCTTCATAGGCAGAGAGAGTTTCAAAGCTGTGTGCATTGCCATCCATGGTATCCACGCCGCAGGCCCCGTGCAGATGCAGATCAATAAGCCCAGGGATGACCAAAAGACTTCTGAGATCAAGGCTGGTGGCACCGTCAGCTGGTTTCTGCACACTGGAGAGTTCAGTGATCCTGCCATCTTCCAAGGTAAGCTTAAGCGGCAGAAAGGCATGTTTGGCTGCGACATAGACTGAGGCATTGAGTAGTTCAAGCATGATTTAACCCCGGGTTTGACATGAAAACAGCGTCATTATCGCATGCTCTGAGCTTCTAAGCTTTAGCTTTAAGGTACAGAGCAGCCTTAAACTGTGCTCTGAAGCAAACTTTGCAGGAAGGCAGGGCGGGTAGCAGGTCTTCTGCCTTAAAAAAGCTGCAGATTTTGTAAGTTGGCGCTCAGTTAGCGGCATTAAGTTCCCGTCAGAGCATTTTTTTGCGTAAAATAAGGAGCATACATTAGAAGTTTGGGACTTTAATGCCGGCTTTGCCGGCGGTGTTTAAAACTGGCATTTTATATGCTTAAAGTTTAACTAGTCAAAACTTCGACATAGGAGCTGTCAATGTCTGTCTTAAAATTTAAACTGCTGCTGGGAATGATGTGGCTGCTGCCCTGCCTTGCCATGGGACAGGTCCGCTACAGTGCGCCTATTGACAGTTCAGCCAACAAACTCTGGTCCAATACGGATTCTAAGCTTGCCTGCACTTTAATCCATGATATTCCGCGCTTTGGGTATGCTGAATTTAAGACCTACGGAGGCAGAGTGCTCAAAAGCTCGATGCAGCTTGTCCCCAAACTTGGCATCAATGACAAGTCGGAGATCCGTTTTATCTCCACCAAGCCTGAATGGCAGTCAGGAGGACGTGAAGTTCTGTTAGGCCGGGTACCGATTTATACCGGCTTTAACCCTTATGTCGGCGCCACACTGGCCTGGAAGATTCTAAGCGCTTTAAGTCATGGACAGCAGATCCTCATGCCCTATACCGATGAAAAGCTGGCAGCCGGGCAGAATATTATTCCATCCTTAAGTCCTCTGGGCTTTGACAAGCCTTTTCAGAGCTATATGACCTGTCAGGAGCATCTGCTTAGGGTGAATTTTGCCGATGTGCAGATGCTGCCTCTGGCTTTTCAGTTCCAGTCTGAGGAGTTGACCAATAAATCCAGGCAGCGCCTGCAGTCGCAGCTTGACTATATCAAGGAGGACAAGTCCATTACGGTGGTGACGATTAGAGCTTATGCCTATGATATGAAGACCAAAAATGAGAATATCGTGATGGCAGACAAGCGGGCGGAAACTCTGCGCAAGCTGTATGTTGCCGCAGGCATTGCCGACGGACAGATCAATGTGGTTAAATTCAACGCGCTGACTCTGCCGCGGGATCGCGATGTGATGACGCCTAATTATAACGTGACGGCGCGTAATGCTCTGGTGTCACTTGAACGTGACAATGCCATGGTGGATAAGGATCTGGATGCTCAGGTGCCGGATGTGGGAGCTACCCTTAAGTAAGCTTTAGGATGCAAGATGGCCGATAAGAAAAAATCTCAGACCAAGACGGACGCCAAGGGACAGAAGTCCAAAAAATCCGTGCTGCCACGCTTTGTCACGAAGATTGAGATCAAAAATCTTAAGTTCAAGCTGCTCGTGACCGCGCTGGTCTGCGTGTTTCTGTTAGGCTCCTATTTTATTGTGGCCGGAGTGCAGAGCTATTATAAGATCCGCTATGAGGGACCTATCGTGACCGGACTGCGGGCCCTAGAGCAGGGCAAGCATCAGAAAGCCATGGCGGTACTGCTGCGCTCGGCTAACAAGGGCAATAAGGTTGCGGCGATGTATATGGCCTGGATTGAGGGTAAACGCGGCAATTTCAGACGCTCCCTGGAATATATCCGTCAGACCTCAGAAGATCCCGAAATGACAGGGGGCTTTGAGATCCTAGGCGATCTGGCGCTGTTAGGCTATGGTCAGGCCATCGGCGCAGGGCCAGCACTGTTCTATTTTAATGAGGCTTTAAAGCAGTATCCTGAGGAAGAGCGGGAAAGCGCCATGCGCCTGATGCTCGAGCGCGCCATCGGTCTGTGTCTGAACCTCAATGACTATATCCGCATTATCAATGAGGCCGTGCAGCGGGAGTCGCCGATTGCCAAGCTGCTGCGCGGAGATATTGAATTTCTCGGCGAGGAAGAGGGGGCCTTAAGCCCGGCTTCTGCCAACAAATCCTGGGACGGAGCTGATGCCGACGGCATCACCGAGGCTATGGTGCGTAAGGCCGGGGCGTTCTGGCATGGCTATGCTGAGCCGCGTAATTACGAGCAGGCCATCCGCCTGTACAAGGAAGCCTCCAAGCAGGGGAATCCCGGGGCCATCTACTCAGAGGGGCTCATCACCATGCGCATCAAGCAGGTAGGCGCTTTTGAGCAGGGCTTCTCGCTCTTTCAGAAATCTGCAGATCTGGGCTATGCACCTGCCATGACTGCAGTAGCCGCTCTGTCGCTGGCCCGTAACCGGCAGGATCCGGACACGATTGCCAATGCCTTAAAACTTTTCAAAAAGGCTCATGAACTGGGGGACTATACCGCTTCGATTTATTACTCTCTGATGCTGTACAACGGGGTGGGCACCGAGGCGGATATCAATCATGCGCTGTCGATTCTCTTTGATTTAAAGGATCATGACATTGTCGCAGTGAACGGCTTTATGGATTTTCTGACCTATGTGACTAATGAATCGCTGATGCCGGTTCTCGATCAGCTCCTTGAGCTCAACTATCTGCAGTTTTTAGGTGAGCTGCATTTTATCTCAGGAGCTCCTGAGGCACGGGTCTATGAGGACAAGGATCGCGATCTGGGCTTCTTTACACCGCCATATGAAGACAAGAATATTACCGAAGGGCTCAAGGATAAGCTTGATAATAACTATATTGCCAAGGTTGAAAATCCGGATGAGGTGGAAATCAATGGCGAGCCGCTGATTGTCCCTGAGTTTGCCTACGCTTTAAGTCAGAGTGAACCAAGTACGCAGGCCAAGCGCTTTATTCCGCCGCTGGTCACCTCAATTGGTGCCACGCTGCCGCCGCTGCCGCTGGGCTTTGGTGAGTACGGACTGGATATGGAGCTGATTGCCAAAGCCTTTGATCCTGATTTCAAGCCTAAGGTTGCGGAAACCGAAGAGACTGCGGCTGAGACAGAAGAGACAGCTGCGGAGGAAAATCCTGAGGAAGATTTTGAAGCCTCTGCTGAACAGGGTCAGTCCCGGCAGGAGGACACAGAAGCAGCCCCGGCAGAGCCTGAGGAAGGGATTATCGAAGAAGAACTCGGTGACAGTGGAGCTGACAGTCAGCCTGCTGGCGGTGACAGCGGAGAAATGCTGGGCGCTTTTGATGAAGAGCCGCAGAAGGAGGAGCCAAAGGAACCAGCTCAGAGCTTCGGTCTTGACGAGATTAAGCAGGACCTGCCTGCCGGACAGCAGAGTTCAGAGCTTGAAGGCTTTGAGCAGGATGATGAAATCGAAGGCCTCGAGCAGGATGACAGCTTAGGCGGCCTGGAAGATGATGATTTAGGTGAGGTCAGCTTTGGTGACTTCTAACCTCACCGCAAGCGAGGTTTAGGAGGTCAGACAGTTAGGATCGAAGGCATAGACTCCTTCAAGATAGGCTTTAAGCTCGGCCGCGGCTTTAAACTTCTGACTTTCACACAGAGCGATGAGTCGCTGTCTGTCCTTCTCGCACAGCCCCTTAAGCCCCAGCTCGTTCAGAGTACGCAGATAAGGTCTAAGCTTAGGCAGGCTTCCTGAAAATAAATTTCTCTCTTCTCTTAAGCGGCGCAGCTCAATCTCCTGAGCGCTTTTGCCCTGATAGATGGCAGGCAGCGTGGAGAGGGCTACAGTGGAGAGCAGTCCTTCATTCATGGGATTGACCGCATGATATTCGCACAGCCCGTTAAGCTCTCTGCGTCCCTGAAAGGCGCGCAGAAACAGTCTTTCACAGAGTCTTTTGCCGTCGTTGACCGGATAGTTGTCCCAGAGACTGACAGTGCGTCCCACGCGCTGTGCCGCAGTCTTTAAATCATCACTTGTGATGTCCTCGGCCAAGACTTTATTGCCGGTCCAGAATACGCCCACGCTCTGAGGCAGCTCACTTAGAAAATCGCTGAAGTAATGCTCTGAGCAGGCGCCAAACAGCTTCTCGAGGATGGGATCAAAAGAGTAGAAGGTAGGGCAGACCAGCACTTTTTTAACCTTATCATCTAGAAGCTCCAGCATCCTTCTGATGATTTTATTCTGCATTTGTCCCTGACTGACGCTGTCCACCTTGACATCATCAAAGAGCAGACACACAAGCTCAGGCGAGGTGAGCGTGAGCAGTTCAGTGAGCTTGCGGCAGAAGACCTGCTCCTGTGCCGCAAAGTTTGCCGACAGATTGAGAGGCGAGAGCCCAAAGCCGAAATCAAGTCCGAGCTCCCTTGCCTTAGCGGCCATGTTAGTGATTCTGCGGGTGAAATCCTCGGTATAATCCTCCACCCAGCGGGAGCGCAGAGCGCTTTCGTTCTTGGGCGCATAGATGTAAAAACTATAGCCGAGATCCCTGACTCTGCGCATCAGTTCAAATCTGACCTGCTGCGGATACTGGATGCCGTAAAACCCTTCGATAATGCCAAGCCTGGTCTGCATATGATTCTCCTTTAGACTAAGCTTTAAGTTTAATGCTTTAAGCAGAGAGGATAAAGCTTTTAGTGAGGTGGTGAGCTTCATTTTCTTTAAAGCTGATTGTAGCTTACAATAGCAGACAGGCAGGTAATGTCCTTTCCTTCTAGATTGTAATTTTTACTGGTTTAGCTATGAATATGCGCAGAATTGAAGTTGTAGCAGGCATTCTCACACAGCAGCAGCGGATCTTTGCCACCCAGCGCGGTTATGGTGAGTTCAAGGATTTCTGGGAGTTTCCCGGCGGTAAGGTGGAAGCTGGTGAATCTCAAGAGCAGGCGCTGGTACGTGAGCTTAAAGAAGAGCTTGAGACTGAGGTTGAGGTGCTTAAGCATTTTGCAGATGTGGAGTATGATTATCCGCATTTTCATCTGTGCCTGCATCTGTTTTTCTGCAGGGTAAGACAGGGGTTACTTGAGCTTAAGGAGCATGAACAGGCAAGATGGCTGTCAGCTCAGGAGCTCTTTTCCGTCAACTGGCTGCCAGCCGACCTTAAGGTTGTAGAAAAACTCAGGCTGTATCTTGAGCAGCAGACGGATGAAGCTTAGGAAAGACCGTCAGGTCACAGCAGGAGAAGCAGCTTGTCTCTGAGAGATATCTCTGTGTTATATGATTTTTTAGAGAACCAAGATCGGCTCAGCTTAGGTATTTTTTTTAAAACGTGATCTTTATTGATAAAACTTTCTGCTACAAGAGAAAAAAATATATATAATATAAATAAGTCGCAGCATAATGCTCAAGTTCTAAAACAGGTTAAACAGTTTCAAGGAGGCGGCAGACTATGGGTATGGGAGTTGACAATCACAACATAAATCAGGTTAATCCAAATCAGCCAGGTATCGGAGAGGTGCCCGAG